>CAZTKA010000001.1:0-69080 GCA_964614015.1 uncultured Bordetella sp.
ATCGCGGGCGACCTCCCGCTGGAGGCTGACGTTCCACTGCCACAGCCGCGCCGGGCGGCCGTAGTTCTGATCCACGACAGGCGGCCCGGCCGTGATATTGGCGGGCGAGACGGGGAACAGGCCGGCGGTGAGGTTCGGCCAATTGGTGGCCGCCGGGATCCCCTGGCTCAGGATCATCGCGGGATCGCCGAAATTCGGGTTGGAATATAGCGTGTTCGCGCCTGCGGAGCCTTGGCCGCCGCCCTGCGACATGGCGTAACTCATCCCCAAGCCCACGCGAGCCACCGTCTTTTCATGGATCTGGTAGGCCAATCCCAATCGCGGCGCATAGGCGTGAGGGTAGTTCTTCGCAAAACGGCAATTGCAGGTCGCTTCAAAAATGGTTGCGCCCGGATGACCGCCCGCGTTCGGGTTCGCCAGCGCGGGGGCCAGGTTCGGCGCGCGGCCATGATTCTCGCGGGGATAACTGAAGATGTCCCAACGCAAGCCGTAATCGAAGGTCAGCTTGCGCGTCAGCTTCCAGGTGTCCTGGGCGAACCAGGACCAAAAGTACCGCCCGCCACGCGTGTTGGTGGGGCGGGCGATCGTGACCGTGTTCACGCGGCCCAGCAGCAAGCTCGCGTATGGGAACCCTGTGAACAGACCGCCCAGGGCCTGCCCTTGGAAGAACGTGTTCGCCGTCTGCGTCTCACTGAACGTGAACTGTCCGCTGGTGTTGGAGTACGTATTGTCGGGGTAGCCGTCGATGCGGAACTCGCCGCCGAACTTATAGGTGTGGTTCCCCTGTACCCAGTTGAGGCTGAGTTGCGCCGTGGGCCGTTGCAGCAGGTTGCGGACCTGGGCAAACGGTCCCGTCACGGACAGACCGCCCCGGGCGCCTAACGCTGTTCCCGTTCCTCCCAACACCGCGGGGATGTAGGGGATCCGTGCGCCGTTGTTCGGGCCCAGCGTGCCCCCGCGAATCCCCAGCACTTTTTCCATGTCGAAATTCGTGATCGGAGCAGTGTCGTTGAAGTCGTTGACGATGTATCCGACGCCGAAGTGCAGCAGCGCCGTGGGCGTCAGCGTGTAGTCCAGGTTTCCCCGCCACGTGCGCGAGTAGATGAAGGTGCCGCGGGTCGCGGTGATCTCATCCGGGAACCCTTCCGATCCACCGAATCCGGTGGCGTAGGGCGTCTCGGTACGCGTGGAGGAACCGTAAAAGCTGATCTTCACTTTGCTGCTGAAACTATGGTCGAGCTTGAGCGACGGAATCGGCGTCGTACGGATGCTGTTGAAGGTGCCATTGAAATTGTTGATCAGGCCCGGGCCGGTGGGAGCGGGGATGAAGTTCTGGAACTTCACGGCCGAGGGGTCGAAGGCCGTCGTGGGGATCTGATTGCCGGGAAACGGAATGCGCGCCCGCCTTCCCCCGGCCAGTTGATCCGTAGCCGGGTCGAAAATCATTCCCTCAAACATGCGGTTGCCCAGCCCGTCCACGACCGGGTTGGTCACTGTCGCGCTGCACGGCGCGTTCGCGGTGCTGCCCGGGGTGGCTGTGCAGAAACCGCGGCCCGTCAAAACCTGTGCAAAGTTGCCCTGGCGGTAATCCGCGATCGGCACGGTGCGCGTCTGGTCCGAAATCCGCGCGCTCTCCTTGAAAACCTCGATATTAAAGAAGAAGAAGGTGCGGTCCCTGCCGGTGTAGACCTTCGGAATCGTCACCGGACCGCCGATGCTGCCGCCGAAATCGTTACGCCGCGCACGGTTGCGAATCTTGCTGAAGCTCTGATGCGCGTTCAGAGCTTCGTTGACGAAGTAATCGTAAACCGACCCATGAAAGGAGTTCGTGCCCGATTTGGTGGTGTACTGGAACAGGCCGGAGCCGGCCTGGCCAAACTCGGCCTGGTAGTTCGATGACTGCACGGCGATTTCTTCCAAGGCCTCGACGCTGGGCTGCACCTGCTGTTGGGAAGCCGAAGTGTTCACTCCATTGGTGATATCCTGGCCGTCGAGCTTAATACCATACGTGTTCGCCGGAGAACCGTTCACGCGTGTCGCCTGCGCCGGGTTGAAAAAAACGCCGGGCGTCAGGATCGAAGATGCCAGAGGGTTGCGCACGCCGGCCGGGCTCGCCGAGTTCACGCCAATCCCCAAAATGGGCAGCGAGTTCAGCCGCGCTGTCGTGACATTGGTCGCCAGCGCGGCGCTCTCGGTTCGCAGCAAAGAAGCCTGATCCGTTACGGTGATGGATTCCGCCGCTGTGCCGACTTCCAGGGTAATATCGACACGAATCGTCTGCGCCGTCTGCACCCCCAGATTCTGGCGTACGTAGCTCTTGAAGCCCGCGACGTTCACTGCGAGCTGATAGGTTCCAGCGGCGAGCTGCGTAAACGTGAAGTTGCCGGTGCTGCTGGATTGCGTCTGTACCAGCGTGCCGGTCTGCATGTTGGTCAACTCCAGAGGCGCGTTGGCCAGCAGGGCACCCGCCGGATCGGCGATCGTCCCCGTGATGGCGCCGGTGGCGGTCTGTGCGAAGGAAACCGCCGCACACAGAAGCAATGCGCAAGACAATGCAAGGTAGCGCATAGAACCCCCCTTCAACTGATCCGAGGAAAGCGTCTATGGCATCGTATTGAATCCCCGGCTGGAATGTCAACCACGGGCTCGAATCCGCCGGAGCAGGCCGCAGGTGCTTCAGGCAGTCCGCGCCGCGGCGGCGAGGACGATCTCGCTAGCCGGCGGGCGCGGGGCGGCGGGAAGGCCCAGCTTCTGACGCAACGCTGCGTCGATCCGCTGGCGCAAGTCGGCGTTTTCCGTGAGCATCGTGCGGACGTTTTCGCGCCCGTGCCCGAGCCGCTCGCCCGCGAAGCTGAACCAGGCCCCCGATTTCTCCAGGATGCCGTGTTCGGCGCCTGAGTCGACCAGGTCGCCTTCACGCGAGATGCCGTCGCCGTAGAGAATGTCCACTTCGGCTTCGCGGAACGGCGCCGCGACTTTGTTCTTGACCACCTTGATCTTGGTACGGCTGCCGATGGCCTGCTCGCCCTCCTTGATCGCGGACATGCGCCGCACTTCGACGCGCACCGAGGAGTAGAACTTGAGCGCCCGGCCTCCGGTCGTGGTTTCGGGATTTCCGAAGACCACGCCGATTTTCTCGCGCACCTGGTTGATGAAGATCAGGCACGTGTTGGCCTTGGCCACGGCTCCCGTCAACTTGCGCAGGGCCTGCGACATCAGCCGGGCGTGCAGGCCCATGAAGCTGTCGCCCATTTCGCCCTCGAGCTCCGCCTTGGGCACCAGCGCCGCCACCGAATCGACCACCACCACGTCGATGCCGCCCGAGGAGACCAGCGCGCCGGTGATCTCGAGCGCCTGCTCGCCGAAATCGGGTTGCGAGACCAGCAGGTTGTCGGTATCCACGCCGAGCCGGCGCGCATACGTGGCATCGAGCGCGTGCTCGGCGTCGACGAACGCCGCCGCTCCGCCTGCGGCCTGCGCCTGAGCGATCACGTGCAGGGCGAGCGTCGTCTTGCCCGAGGATTCGGGTCCGAAGATTTCAACCACGCGTCCGCGCGGGAATCCGCCGACTCCCAAGGCGGCGTCAATCGAGATGCTGCCGCTCGGGATCACAGTGACCGGCAGAACGTTCCGCGAGCCCAGCCGCTGCACGGCGCCCCGGCCAAATTGTTTCTCGAGTTGTCCCAGCGTTTGCAGGATGAGACGGTCCTTTTCGGCGCGATCGATGCGTGGGATTTCATTGGTTTGCACGGTGAACCTCGGTAATTGGTGCGAACGGGGGCGGAAATCTCTCAATCGCGATTGGCGGTTTACGATGAACAGGATGTTTCCCGCGGGACGCTTCCAGCGCCGTGGGCACTGGATCAACGCGAACAGCCAGGGTGACTACACCGATGCTTATGCGATCCGCGATGCGCCGGAGAGCGGGTCAGCGCACCCGGTGCACCGGATTTTTCTGAAGCCGGACGGCTCAACGCTGTACGAGGAGCATACGGTGCACCGTCAGCGCGGGCTGACGGTTACATAGAAGCCGTTGCCTTCGCGCTGGACGTAGAGCAGCAACGGTCCGGTCGCGCCGCGGACCATCCGCTGGAACTGCGCCACGTCGTCGACCGTCTGCCGGTTCACTTCCTGAATCACGTCGCCGACGCGCAGGCCGGCCTCTTCTGCCGCGCTGCCCGGAGTGACGCTGGTGATCACCAGCCCGCTCACCCGCGCGTTCAGTCCGAACTGGCGCCGGTTTTGCGGGTTGACGGGCTCCACGGTCACGCCCAGTTGCAGGCCGTCGCCGGAAGGTCCGCCGCGCCGCGAAATCCGGGCGTTGCCGGGCCGTTCGCCCAACGTCACGGAGATCGTCCGCTCCGTCCCTTCGCGGAAAACCTTGAGCTGCGCCGTGCTGCCAGGAGCAAGCGCCGCCACGCGAGTTCGCAGGCTGTTGCTGTCATTCACCTCGGTCCCGTTCAGCTCCGTAATGATATCGCCGCGCCGCAAACCGGCTTTCTCGGCCGGGCTGCCCTCGTTCACGTCGCCCACTAAGGCTCCGCGGGGAGAGCCGGGCAAGTTGAACTGCTTTGCGATGTCCGCGGTCACCGGCTGGATGCTCACGCCCAGCCATCCGCGCGTCACCTTGCCGGTGCGGATGATCTGGTCCTTAACGCTGGCAACCATCTTGGCCGGAATCGCGAATCCCACGCCCTGATTGCCCCGCGCGCCGCCCGTCAGGATCGCCGCGTTGATGCCGATCACCTCCCCGCGCATGTTGACCAGCGCGCCGCCGGAGTTGCCGGGGTTGATGGCCGCATCCGTCTGGATGAAATCCTCATATTGCTCGATGTCCAGGCCGTTGCGGCCGACGGCGCCAACGATGCCCATGGTCACCGTCTGACCCACTCCAAAGGGATTGCCGATGGCCAGCACGATGTCGCCCACCTTGACGCTGTCTGAGTCACCGAACTCGACAAAGGGCAGGTTTGAGGCGCTCACCTTGAGCACGGCGACATCGGAGGGGGCGTCCTTACCCACCACCTTGGCGGTAAACTCCCGCTTGTCTTGCAGCGTGACCTTTACCTCGTCCGCTTCATCAATCACATGGTTGTTGGTGACGATGTATCCGTCGGCCGAGATGATCACGCCCGAACCCAGGCCCTGCCGGATGCGGGGTACGCGGTCCTCGAACTGGCGGAAGAAATCCTCAAACGGACTGTCGGGCAGGTTGAAAAAAGGCTGCCTGGTGGACGAGCCGGTACGCACAGTCTGTGTGGAATACACGGTGACGACCGCCGGTGTCACCTTCTGCACCACCGCGCCGAATCCGCTTTCGAACGACACCGGCGGGTTGGCCTGCGCCGAGACGGGGATCGGCGCGTAACTGAATGGAAAACTTTGGGTTCTCGCCGTGATCCAGGCGCCCAGGACCGTCCCTACGGCCAGTATGGCGGCGCCGGCAATCAGGATTCGTTTGTTGAATTGCATGGAAGAACTCCTCGCTGGAACAACTCTACGGTAAATTGGACGTGCCGGCAGGCAAAAGGTATCAGAGCCGCCGCTACAATGGAATTGATCCCATGGGAGTCTTCTACACGCGCCGGGAACTGGTGGCCGCCCGCGCCGAATGGAAACGCGCAGGAAAGACCGTCGTGTTCACCAACGGCTGCTATGACATCCTGCACCCCGGCCATGTCCGCCTGCTCGACCGGTCGCGATCGCTCGGAGACGTGCTGATTCTGGCGCTTAACACGGATGCTAGCGTAGCCCGCCTGAAGGGACCGTCGCGCCCGCTGATTCCCGAGCAGGAGCGGGCTCGGATGGCGGCGGCGCTCGAAGCCGTGGACGCGGTGACGTTTTTCGATGAAGATACGCCCCGGGAACTGATCGCGGAAGTATTGCCCGACATCCTGATCAAAGGCGCAGACTGGGCGCACTTCATCGCGGGCCGGGAAGAAGTGGAGGCTGCGGGCGGCAAGGTGATGGCCCTGTCGCTCGAGCCCGGATTCTCGACCACCAACATCGAAAAAGAGCTACTGGCGCGCGCCGCAGCGCCCGCATTGTGACGCACCCCGCAGTCCGCGACCTGTTCCAGACCATCGCACGCCACGGCGTGTTTCAGGACCTCGTTTCGCATCTGCTGCGCCAGGAGGCGGGCCCGTTCGCGCTCGCCGGCTTGACGCCCGCGGCCAAGGCGCTCTATTCGGTGCTGCTGTGGCAGGTCTGCGGAAAGCCGCTGGTGATTCTCACCGACGGCAGCCAGCGAGCCGAGAACCTGCTCGAACTGACCGGAACGTTCTTTCACCTGTTGATCGGACATTCCGATGCGGGACGCCCGTGCCTGCTGCCCGCCTTCGATGTGCTGCCGGGCCAGCCACTCTCTCCCCACACGGAGATCAGCGAACAGCGGGGGATCGGGCTGTGGCGGATGGCGAAGGGGTTGGCGCCCATCACCATTGCTCCCCTGGCCGCGGCGCTCGTGCGCACACACGACGCTGAGTATTACCGCCGTCTGGCGCTGCTGCTCCGCACCGGCGAAGAAGCGCCCCTGGACGCCATCGAGAGCCACTTGCAGTCGATCGGCTATGCACGCCGCGATCCGGTCGAAATGGTGGGCGAGTATTCGATCCGCGGCGGAATCCTCGATGTTTTCAGCGCGGAAAGCGGGCTGCCGGTGCGCGTCGAATTTTTCGGCGATGAGATCGAGTCCATCCGCCGCTTCGATGTGGAGACGCAACGCAGCGTGGCAAAGGTTTCTGAGGCTGAAGTGCTGCCTCTGCTCGAACAGCCACGCCACGGGAATCCGCCGCCCGGCTGGGAGTTCGCCAGCGCCCTGCATGAGCCGCGCCGCCATTCGCTGCTTGATTTGGCCGAAGGCGCGATTGTGATCCTGGATGAGCCCGAAGATATCCGCGCCGCCTCCGAGCGCCTGTGGAAGCGGCTCCGCCAGCAGGAAGCCGGGCATCCCGGTGCCGGGGATCTGGCCGCAGCAAACTTTTTCGAATGGACCGAATTCCTCAGCCGCCTGGGCCACAGCCGCAAGGGCGCGGTCACGGTGAGCCTGCACGAGTTGCAGCTCGGCGCGGACGTGGCCCACATCGGCACGCGGCCTTCGCTTTCCTTCCAGGGCAACATGAACGTGGCCGTGGCGGAAGCGAAAACACTGGTCGAGCAGGGCCACCGCGTGGCGTTCTTTGCGCCCTCCAACGGTGAGTTGGAGCGCCTGGCGGACATCCTGCGAGAGTACTCTGTTGCGTTCTCGCTCGGCCTGGCGCCGAACGAAGCCGCGTCGCCGTATCTGGCCGAGCGCGCCTATCTGGCAGGCCCCGTCGCAAGCACGTATTTGATCAAAGGTCTGGTGCGGCGCGGCACGGTGTTCCCGGAGTCCGGCATCGCCTTTATCGGCTCCGAGGACTTGTTCGGCGTCTCGGAACTGGTTCCGCAGGCCGCGCCCGGCAAGAGCGCCGCCGCGGCGTTCACGGCCGATCTCGCCGATCTCAAGCCCGGCGATTACGTCGTCCACCAGCAGCACGGCGTCGGCAGATTCGTGGCCATTCGTGAAATCGTCCAGGGCGATCAGAAGGGCGACTTTATGCAGCTGGAATACGCGAACGACGCCAAGCTGTACGTCCCGCTGACGCGCATGGATCTAGTGGAGAACTACCGCGGCGCCGGAGACGGAACGCCGCACCTGGACAAGCTGGGTGGCGCCACCTGGACGGCGCGCAAGGCCCGGGTCAAGGCGAAGATGCGCGACATGGCCGGCGAACTGCTGAAGCTCTACGCCGAGCGCCGCATGATGGAAGGCTTCGCGTTCTCGCCGGATTCCAACTGGCAGCGCGAATTCGAGGATGCCTTCGAGTTCACCGAAACCAGGGATCAGCTCTCGGCCGTGAGGGAAATCAAGCGCGACCTGGAATCGCCGCAGCCGATGGACCGCCTGCTGTGCGGCGACGTCGGATTCGGCAAGACCGAGGTCGCCATGCGCGCCGCGTTCAAGGCTCTGGGCGACGGCAAACAAGTGGCTGTGCTTGCGCCGACCACGGTCCTGGCGTTCCAGCATTTCGAGACGTTCAAGCGGCGCTTCGCCGCGTTCCCCGTGCGGCTCGAGATGTTCTCGCGCCTGCGGCCGGCGAAGGAAATCAAGGCTTCGCTCGAAGCGCTGGCCAACGGACAAGTCGATATCGCCATCGGCACGCACCGCCTGCTCTCCAAGGACGTGCACTTCGCCGACCTGGGCGTTCTGATCATCGATGAAGAACAGCGCTTCGGCGTGACCCACAAGGAGCGGCTAAAGCACATGCGCAAAAACGTTCACGTACTCACCATGAGCGCCACGCCGATACCCCGCACGCTGCACATGTCGCTGCTCGGCCTGCGTGACATGAGCGTCATTGAAACGCCGCCCAAGGATCGCCTCGCGATCCATACCGTGGTGGCGCATTTCAACCCGGAGCTGATCCGCACGGCCATCGAAGAGGAGTTGAGCCGCGGCGGCCAGGTGTACTTCGTTCATAACCGAGTCGATTCCATCTTCAGCCGCGCGGCCTGGATCCAGGAACTGGTGCCGCATTGCCGCATCGGGGTGGGCCACGGGCAGATGAGCGAACGGGAGCTGGAAAACGTCCTGCTCGGCTTCATGCGCCATGAGTACGATGTGTTCGTCTGCACCACCATTGTCGAAAACGGCCTCGACATTCCGCTGGCGAACACGATGATCATCGAACATGCCGAACGCTACGGCCTCTCGGAGCTGTACCAGTTGCGCGGCCGCGTGGGCCGGTCCAACCGCCGCGCCTACGCCTATCTGCTGGTGCCTGCCGATACGGAACTCAGCGAAACCGCCCGCAAACGCCTCGCCGCGCTGCGCGAGTTTTCGGACTTGGGCGCGGGCTTCAAAATCGCCGCGCTGGATCTGGAGCTGCGCGGGGCGGGCAACATCCTGGGCGGCGAACAGCACGGCCACATCGCTTCGGTCGGATTCGACACGTATCTGAGGCTGCTCGACGAAACGGTCCGCGAACTGAAGGGCGAGCAAACCGCGCCCGAGGTGCACTCCTCACTGAACCTGGGCCTGGATATCCGCATCCCGCCGCAGTATATCGCAGATGAACAGCAGCGGCTGCGGGCCTACAAGAAAATTGCTGATGTGCGGGATGACCAGCAGGCCGAGCGCACACGGGCGGAGCTGGCCGACCGCTACGGCCCCCTGCCGGAAGCTGTCGAAACGTTACTCCAGTTCGCGCAACTGAAAAGCGCCGCGCAGCAGTTGGGCGTCGAATCGGTGGACCGGCGGAGCGCCTGGCTGAACGTCAAGTTTCATCCCGGCTCAAAAGTGGATCCACAGCGTTTGATGACCCTGGTCCGCACCCGGCAGGGGGCGCAATTCACTCCCGCGGGTGTGCTCCGCGTTCCGCTGCCCGCTACCGCAGACGGACCCGCCCACGTCCTCGGGCAGTTGAAGGATGTTTTGTCCGCGTTGGGTTGAATCTTACGTGCGAGGCGCGTCGCCATCCACTGGCGCATGCGCCGGTCCATCTCCTCGAGCCGGGCTGCCACGCGTTCGAACCTGCGGCAAGTTTCGGTGGCCAGTTCGGCGACAATCTTTTGCAGCCACCCCTGGCCTTCCGCCAGCACCTGGACGGTCCTCTCTAGAGGGTCCAGGCGTTCTTCGTCCCTCCTCATGGCCGTACTTGTCGCAGACGGTCAATGAGGCTGATCAGAGGGTAAGCGTTCTTTGTTGAACTCGCCTAAAACTTCAACCGGCCCTTCACCAGGTCCAGCTTCTTGGCGTCCACGCCCGCGACCTTGGTCAGGTCAGCGTACGCCTTGAAGTTGCCGTCGGCTCGGGCCTTCACGATCGCTTCCGCCTCGCTGGCCGTAAGGCCGAGCTCGGTCTCCAGATCCTTCGCCGTGGCCGTGTTCACGTTCACCGGCATGCCGAAGTAGCGGGCCAGATAATCCACCACGACCTTGAAATCTTCTTCGCTTCCGGCGGCTCCGCGGTTGCGCATGGCATCCACGGTCTCTTCCCAGCGGGCGCGCGTCCCCTGTGCGCCGATCACAATGTCGGCGCCATGGCAGCTGCCGCAGACATTTTCATAAATAGCGCGGCCTTCGCCGTCCGGAAGCCCCTGCGCTTGACTGAGAGGTGTCAGCGCAAATCCGATCAAGCAGGTGAAAAGGAGAGAAAAAATCAGTTTCATCATGTCCATGATACCTGTTGCAGGGATGCTTTCGCACGAGTCGCCGTTTCCCCAAAAACTCCGGAACCTGGACGCATCCAGGACCGTCCGACTTGAACGGGTAGCCGGGGAGTGGAGGCTATAATCGGAGTATGCCGTTCCGGACAATCCTGTCACATGCCAGTGCAGCCGCTCTGTTGGCGGCCCCGTTGTCGGTGGCGCAGGCGCCCAGGATCGAAGTGATGGAAGAAATCGTCGCCAAGGTGAACGGCGACATTATCACCAACCGGGACTTGGCCGCGGATTTGCCCGCCATCGAGGAGGAGATCCGCAGGCGGGGGCTCAGCGGCGCTGAAGCCGAGGAAGTGCGCGCGGCCATCTTACGCAGCCGCATCGACGAAATCCTGCTGCGGCAAAAAGGCAGGGACCTGGACATCAAGATCGAGCAGGAAGTGAACCGCGAAATCGCCAACGTGATGCGTAGCGTCAATGTCGCGGACCCGGATGCTTTCCAGAAGCTCGTCATCGAGCAGACGGGCAAGCCGTATGAAGAGTACCGCTCGCAGCTTCAGGACAGCATCCTCGTCAACACCGTGATCCGCGAAGAGATTATGCGGAGAATTCAGATCCCCTCCGCGGAAGTGCGCGCCTACTACGACGAGCACAAGAACGAATTCAACCGCCAGGAGCGGGTCTTCCTGCGCCAGATTGTGGTTTCAACGAGGGATAAGAAGCCCGAGGAACTGCCGGCGCTGGAAGCCAAGGCGAAAGATCTCACCAACCGCGCCCGGCGCGGCGAGCCCTTCGCGACCATGGCGCAGAACAATTCCGACGCCCTCAACAAGGATCAGGGCGGCTACCTGGATCCCTTCACGCGGGAAACGCTGAGTGAGCAACTGGTGCCCTTGGTGTGGGACAAGGAAGCCGGCTACGTGACCGACCCCATCCGCACAGCTGACGGCTGGATGATCCTGAAAGTCGAAGCGCATCACCGGGAAGGCCTCGCCGAATTCGAGGAAGTGGAAGCTGAGATTCAGAATCGTCTTTTCAGCCAGCGCACCGAACCCGCTTTGCGCGCCTACCTGACCAAGCTGCGGCAGGAAGCCTTCCTGCAGATCAAGGACGGTTACATCGACACTGGAGCCGCTCCCGGCAAGGACACAAGCTGGCGCGATCCCGCGCAACTTCGTCCGGAAACCATCACGCGCGCCGAAGTGATCGCCAATCCGAGCATGAAGCGACTGCTCGGCCTGTTCCCGATTCCCGGAACCGAGAAGACGGGCGCGTCCTCGTCACGCTAACGTACGCATGACTCACACATCCAGTGGGGCCGGATTCACATCGGGGCGGGGCGGCCAATTTTGGCCGCGGGAGGCTCTTGAGCCGGCGCTCTTGTTTTCGCTTGGCGCGCGGCTTGAAGGCCGTCCCGTTTCATCTCGCAGCTCCTTATCAGGCACATGAAATCTCCCTACGTAAGTGAGTTGCAGGCCAACCAGCCCGCCCAGGGCACATTTCTTGTCACCTACAAGGACGTGCGCCAAAAGAAATCCGGCGAGCCCTATCTGACGCTAACGCTTGCGGACCGCACCGGCGAACTCGATGCAAAAATGTGGGATAACGCCGCGGAAGTCGCCGGCACCTTCGACCGCGACGATTTCGTTCTCGTGAAGGGCCAGGTGCAGGTCTTCCAGAACCGCCCCCAGTTAACGGTCTTCAAGCTGCAGCCCGTGGCGGAATCGTCGGTGGACATCACCGACTTTCTACCCGCCTCCAAGCGCGACCGCGACGAAATGTTCGGCGAGCTCCTGGGCTGGATCGCGGGCATGACGAATCCGCACCTGCGCGGATTGCTGCAGGGCATCCTCGCGGACGAAACGGTGGCGCTGGCCTACCGCACCGCGCCCGCGGCCAAAACCGTGCACCACAACTGGATCGGCGGCCTGGTGGAGCACGTGCTGTCGCTGTGCCGGTTGGCGAAGCTTACCGCCGCGCATTACCCCGGCATCGATTATGACCTGTTGCTGGCTGGCGTCGTCCTGCACGATATCGGCAAGATTTACGAGCTTGAGTACACGCGCACCATCCGCTATACCGACGCAGGCCAGCTCCTGGGCCACATTCAGATCGGTATTCAGATGGTGATGGCGCAGATTGCGCGCATGCCGGATTTCCCGCCGCGCCAGCGCGATCTGCTGCTGCACATGATCCTCAGCCACCACGGCCAGCTCGAATTTGGCTCGCCCAAGCTCCCGTCGTTTCCCGAAGCGCTGCTGCTGCACCTCATCGACAACCTGGATGCGAAGATGGAAGCCATGCGCTCCTTGATCGAAAATGACAAGCTGGTGGAAGGAAACTGGACCGGCTACAGCGCGTCGCTGGAGCGAATTGCGCTAAAAAAGGAGCGCTATCTGAATCCGCCCGCGAGTTCGCCCGCCACCCCGACTGCTTCCCTCGCGCACAAGGCATCCGACTCGCCGTTTGCTGAAAAATTGCGCGGCGCACTGAATAAGGGATCCTGATGCCAATAGCATCGATTCCAGCCCGCCCTCGGTCGGCGCCAGAAAGAGTCTAGCGATTACCAAGAAACCATGGCTAAATACAGACCAGCCGGATCCAAAAAAACCAAAGCGCCCGCCCCGACGCGCGGCCTGATTCCCTGCGCCATCATCGTCCTGCTCGGCTTCGGCGTGATTTATCTACTGTTTTACCTGCTGCTGGAGTCCGGACAATAGATTCACCAGCAGTTCTTGTGCTTCGCTCAGTTCTGCTACCCTCTTCATGGTGGGACGGGCCCGCCCAGCCGCCTCGCGCGAAGTCAAAGAAGGAGTCCACGTAGCTTTGATCGCAAGACAGTTGGCAAAGAAGATCCTGCCTGCTTCGGTTCGCTCCAGTCTTCGAGCCTGCTATGAGCGTGTCGAGCCACTGTTCTACCAAGGCAACAATGTGACGTGTCCCTGCTGCGGCGCGCGGTACCGGAAGTTTCTTCCCCACGGCCGGCCAGTGAGGATCAACGCACGCTGCGCGAACTGCGACGCGCTGGAGCGGCACCGCCTCGTGTACCTGTACTTGAAGAACGAGACCCGGCTGTTCACAGACTCGGTCAGCGTGTTGCATTTCGCTCCCGAGCGGCAGATCGAACGGCTACTGGAACAATTACCGAACATACGCTACATCCGCGCCGACTTGGACCGGCGGAGCGTGGATGTTCACCTGGACGTTCAGCGAATGCCGCTGCGCGAGGGAGTGTTCGACTTGATCCTCTGCATTCACGTGCTGGAACATATTCCAGACGACCTTGCGGCGATGAAGGAAATGTTCCGCGTTCTCCGGCCGGGAGGCAGGGCCATCATCAATGTTCCTCTGCGCGGCGACTCCGGCCCGACCCTGGAGGATTTCTCGGTCACCGACCCTATCGAGCGACGGAGGCTGTTCGGCCAGGAAGACCATGTCCGCCTCTACGGGACGGACATCCGGCAGCGGCTGCAACAAGCCGGGTTTGACGTGCAAGCGAGCCGCTACGCACAAAGCCTGGAACAGGCCGCAGTGAAGCGCTACGGGCTGCCGGCTGATGATATCATTTACGACTGCCGGCACGGTGCGGGGCGGAACTCATGATCAGAACCGTAGGAAGAAAGATCCTTGAGGGGCTGGGCTTGTACGGGTTGTACAGCCTGAAGGTCAAAGGTCCTTTGCTGGAAGACGGCTGGTTCCGAAGTTTTGCCGAGGGCCGCCCAGTTGACCGCCAGGGCAACCCCGTCCCGTTCATCACCTATCCGGCGTGGGAGTTTTTGCGCCGCCGGATCAGGCCGGAAATGAGAGTGTTCGAATACGGCAGCGGGGCCAGCACGCTGTGGTGGGCAGTGCGGGTGAAGGAAATCTTCAGCGCGGAGTATCAGCCGGAATGGTACGCCAGAATCTCCAAGCAAGCTCCGCGCAACGCAACCGTTTACCTTCAGCCATTAGGTGACAAAGAGGCCTACGCGCGCCTCGCGAAAAAACCGGGGAAGCAGTTTTGCATCGTGGTGATCGACGGACGCGAACGTGTTCGTTGCGCACTCCACGCCGTGGAGGCGCTCGCCCCGGATGGAGTCATTGTGTGGGACAACTCGGACCGGGAGAAGTACGAGCCTGGCTTTCGATTTTTGAAAGAACGCGGTTTCCGCCGGCTGGAGTTTGTCGGCTTGTCGCCGGGTGTCAATGAGAGATCGGAAACCTCGATCTTCTACCGTCCGGGAAACTGTTTGGAGATCTAGGCCACGGCTGTCCGTAAGCGTTTCAGCCAGTAACGCGCAAGGTTGCGGTGCTCCGGTTCGAGGCAGAAAAGGTAAGCCAGCCCGAGATACCCGATCGTGGCCACCGCGGCGGCGAGCAGGACCAGCGGCCAGGTTTTTCGCGGAAACGCCCGCATCATCCACCAGAGCATCCCGTAAACCGGAAGCGCAATGAGAAGAGCCCTTCCATAGATTCCTGACTGATAGCGCAAAAACGGAAACCCGGTCTGCTTGCAAACGGCCCAGGGAGACAGCACCGCCCGGCTGGCGAGCATTGCGGCACAAATGACGGCAGCGATCAGGACCAGGCCAAAGCGCGGAAGCGTGAGGCACGCGGCCGTCACGATCACCGCTTCCGCCGCCATTCCCCACGTGTACCATTGGTGCGCGCGCAGTCCGAATAGAATGCTGGCGGAAGCGTTCTGACCGGCGAGGGCCAACCACGTTCCCAGAACGAAGTAGGGCAGGAGGGGCCCCGAGTTCCGCGCATATTGCTCTCCGACCCATAACTGCACGATGCTCGTGCCCCAAGTGAGCATCAGCAAAGCGAGGGGACCGTACAAGACGAAGCTGTAGCGATTCCCCAGAACGGCCAGGCGCACGATCGAATCCGATTCCCGCCGCGCCGACATCTCGGCCGCGATCGGGCTGAGCATCTGCGCGACCCGCGTCACGATCTCCACCGGGTATTGAAGCATCCGCTGAGGCAACGAGAAAAACCCGACGGCTGCCGCGGACAGGGAGCGCGCAATGAATACGAGAGGCGACTGCTCCAAGAAAATAGTGGAAACGCTGCCCACCGATGTGTGCGCCCCATAACCGAGCAACTCCCGGAAGGCTCGACGCCGCACGAAGCGGCGGTCCAGTACGAGCGCTGGAAACGCCCTCCACAGCAGCCACGCATGACCGGCGAACAGCACGCAAGTGGCCGCGAGCGTGCACAGCGCCAGGGCGATGAGTCCGCCGCCCCACCAAAGTACGATCAGGTAGGAAGCGGTTCGCACGGTGAGAACCGCCGTGCGCAGTTGATTCAGCGCGGCGAAGCGCTGCAGACCCTCCAGACAGCCGCTGGCGACGTTGAAGCAGAACGACAGCGCAAAACCCGTGGTCACGAAACCAAACAACAGCGGGAACTCTGTCTCGTAGGGTGGAGCAACGCGGAACCATCCGGCCGAAAAAGGCGCCGCCGCCAGGGTGGCGATGAGAGTCAACACGGTCAGGCCGAGGGAGTAGGCGAAAGCAGTGTTAAGAACTTCGTTGATGCGGTCGTTGTCGCCGCGCGCGGCCGACCCAGCGGTGAAATTCACCACCGCCGACCGCAACCCAAACTCCAGAAACGTGTAATAGCCGGCGATAGAGAACACAAGCGACCAGATGCCGTAACCGTCCGCGCCGAGCCTGCGGATGATCACCGGAGCCAGAATGATGCCGGCGGTCAGATTCGCGATCACGCTCAGCCAGGTCCAGATGAGGTTCACTGCGAACACGCGCATACGGGGGGAAGGCGCCCCTGCGGTGCGGACGTCTTGGTCTGCGTTCATGAGCGGGAGACGGGGAAACCGGGCAGCATTTTTTCTCCCCATTCTTGCACGGGCCAAGCCGCCGCGAGCGTCTCCGCTTCTGTTACCCTTGCTGCTTGATGCGAATCGACCAACGGCTCCCGGACCAAATGCGGCCCGTGAAAGTAACTTCCGGCTACTTGCTGACCGCGGAAGGCTCGGTGCTCATCGAAGTCGGCAACACGCGCGTGCTGTGCGCCGCCTCGATCGAAGACACGGTGCCCGCTTTCCTGCGCGGATCGGGCAAGGGCTGGGTCACGGCCGAATACTCGATGCTGCCGCGCGCCACCAGCACGCGCACGCCGCGCGAGCTTTCCAAAGGCCGCCCCTCCGGCCGCACGATGGAAATCCAGCGCCTGATCGGACGCTCCCTGCGCACCGTCGTCGACCTCGACGCGCTCGGTGAACGCAGCGTGATTCTGGATTGCGACGTGTTGCAGGCCGACGGCGGCACGCGCACCGCCGCGATTACCGGAGCTTACATCGCCCTGGCTGCCGCGCTGCGCCACCTGGTCGCCTTCGGCACGATCGAGAAATCGCCGCTGCGCGACTGCGTGGCCGCCACCAGCGTCGGCATCATCAACGGAACCCCCATGCTCGATCTCTGTTATCAGGAAGACTCCGCGGCCGAGGTCGACATGAATGTCGTCATGACCGGCGCCGGGCGTTTCGTCGAAGTCCAGGCCACCGCGGAAAAGACCGCGTTCGATGATGCGCAGCTTGCGGATCTCCTCGCGCTCGCGCGCAAAGGCGTGCGGGAACTGGTGGCAATCCAACGCGCGGCGGCCGGGACGGGACCGGGCGCTCGCCAGGAGTGATCTTCCATGGTCGCTTTGGGCTGCGGCGCCCGCTGGGTGACCGGCCAGCGCTTCCAAACCGAATGATCGTCTACTGTGCCACCAGCAATCCCGGCAAGCTGCGCGAGTTCCAGCTCGCCGCGCCCGATTTTGATGTTCGCGCGCTCGATGGCGGGATCGCTCCTCCGGCGGAACAAGGCGCTACGTTCGAAGCAAACGCCATCGCCAAGGCCGAATATTACGGCCGCTTGGCCGAAGGCTTCCTGTTCGCCGACGACTCCGGGCTGGAAGTCGACGCGCTGAACGGCGCGCCCGGCGTGCATTCAGCGCGTTACGCTGGGCCTGATGCGACCGACGCGGCGAACAACGCGCTGCTGCTTGAACGCCTCAAGGGAGTCGCAAACCGTACCGCGCGATTCGTGTGCGTCATCGCGCTGGTGAAGGATGGCAAGCTCGTGCGCACTTTCCGCGGCTCCGTCGAAGGCCGCATTCTGGAGGAACCGCGCGGCTCGGGCGGATTCGGCTACGATCCCCTCTTTTACTACGAACCCTTCGGCTGCACCTTCGGTGAAGCTCCCCTCGCGGACAAAATGCGCGTCAGCCACCGCGCCCAGGCCCTGGAGGCGATGTTTACGTTCCTGCGCGGTATCGCGTCCAGTGCAGAAACCCAATCTGTGTCTTCGCGTCCGTGATCCTGGCCGCCCGGATCTGTTCATCGAGTTCCCGCCTCGTGAACCAGCGCGTCTCAATCCGCTCATCCTCCATCGGCGATGCCAGCCCGTCCCGGAGCCCGGTGGCGAGATAGATCGTCATCTTTTCGGCGAGAAAACCGGGACTCGGCCAGAACACCGCCAGCCTCTCCATCTTGCGCGCGCGCAGGCCGGTTTCTTCGGCCAGTTCGCGCCGCGCCGCGCGCAGCGGAGTCTCGCCCGGGTCCACGCGGCCGGCGGGCAACTCCCACAAGTACTGTCTTGCGGGGAGCCGGTATTGCCGGACCAGCAACACGCGATTGCGATCGTCGACCGGCATCACCACGGCCGAACCTTCATGCTGCACGATCGCGCGCGTGATCTCGAATCCGTCGGGATCCAGAGCGCGGTCGCGGGTCACTCGGAAAATGGGGGTTCTTAATAATTCTTCGGAATAAATCGTTTTCATTTCGCCTGAATCGCCCTGGCGAATTCCTTCGCCGGGAGTGTGTTCAAAATGTCAGATCGCTCCAGCCACGCGCGCCGCGCCATCGTGACGCCATAGCGCATGTTGGCCAGATGTTTCGGATGATGCGCGTCGGTTGAGATCACAAATTTCGCTCCGCGCGCCTTCGCCGCGCGCGCCAGCGACGCCGTCAAATCCAGGCGTTCCGGGCTCGCGTTGATTTCCAGAAACACGTTGCGCCGCGCGGCCACCGACGCAATCGCCTCGAAGTCGAACGCGAACGGGTCACGATGCAGCAGCAGCCTTCCGGTCGGATGCCCCAGCGCCCGCACATGTTTACATTCCAGCGCGCGCAACAAACGGTCCGTCATCTCGGCGGATTCCATGTTGAGGTGACTGTGCACGCTGGCGACCACGAAATCGAGCGCGGCCAGCGCCTCCTCGTCCAGATCGAGCGAGCCGTCGCGCCGGATGTCGCATTCCAGTCCGGAGAACACGCGGATGCCGAGCGCGCTCCCATCCATTTCCCGCACCTGTTCGGCGAAGGCGATGGCGCGCTTCTCATCCAATCCGTTCGCCATCGCCAGAGCCTTTGAATGGTCGGTGATCGCGACATATTCATAACCTAACTCGCGAGCCGCGGCCGCCATCTCTTCGAGCGTGGCGCGTCCGTCGCTTTCGCGCGTATGCATGTGGAGATCGCCGCGAATCTGCGAAAGCTCCACCAGCTTCGGCAGCGTGCCCGTCTCCGCCGCCTCGATTTCGCCCTGATTCTCGCGCAATTCCGGCGGAATCCAGGCGAGCCCCAGGGCCGCGTAGATTTCTTCCTCGGTTGCCGAGGCCACGACTTCGTTGGTGTCGATCCGGGCCAGGCTGTACTCGCTCAACGTCAATCCCATCTTCTGCGCGCGTGTGCGCAGTTGGATGTTGTGTTCCTTGCTGCCGGTGAAGTATTGCAGCGCCGCACCGTAGTTCTCCTTCGGCAGCACGCGCAGATCGATCTGGAAACCCTCCATGCCGAAACGCACGCTGCCTTTGTTGGCGCCCCTGCCGAGAACTTCCTGGACGCGGGGATGTGAAGTGAAACGCTCGATCGCAGCCTCGGCGTTCGGCCCCGTCGCGAGCAGATCCAGATCTCCCACCGTCTCCTTTCCGCGCCGCAGACTGCCCGCCGGCGTCACGTCCGTCACGCCGCCGGCCGCGCGCAAGAACTGCGACAACTCCTCCGCCACGCCGTAGGCGTAACTCAGCAGGAACCGCCCGGCGCGCTGCCGGTACTGCGCGATCGACCGCAGCACCTTTTCCTCCAGCTTCGCGCCCATGCGCGGAAGCTCGCGCAGTTTCTGCTCCTGGCAGATTTTCTCCAAACCGTCGATCGTCGACACGCGGTAATGCTCCCACAGCGTGCGGATGCTCTTCGGCCCGAGACCCTGGATCTTCAGGAGCTCGAGCGCCGTCGGCGGATACAACTCCAGCATTTGATCGCGCCGCTCGAAACTGCCGCGTGCTTCAATTTCTTCGAGCGCCGAGGCGATGCCCTTGCCAATGCCGGCAATGTCGGTGACCTTGCGCGCAGGATCCTTAAGAATCGCCGAGATCGGCTCGGGGTAACCTTCGATCACCGATGCGGCGTTGCGGTAGCTGCGAATGCGGAAACTATCCTCGCCTGCGATTTCCATCAGATCGGCGGTTTCTGCCAGCAGGCGCGCGATCTCCCGGTTCTCCATCCTCACTCACCGCCGTCCGAAAAGCCACATCACGGCGGTCAGGATCGCGCTCAACAGCAGGCACGTGACGATGGGGAAGTAGAACCCGCTGTTCTTCCCCTCGATGCGGATGTCGCCCGGCAGCCGTCCCAGCCGCAGGGGCAATCGGTCGCCCAAAGTCACCAACAGGCCCAGCACGATCAATGCCACGCCCGCCAGAATCAACATTCGTCCCACGACTTGATCATAGCCGTTGTCTGATAATGAGGGCGGAGGCCGAATGCCAACTGCTCACGAATTTCCGAGTGCGCCCGCACCGTTTCAAGGCATGGAAGGCGAGCTGAACCCGCGCGAATCCGCCGAAGCGCGCCTGGACGAGGCGGCCAGCCGGCTGGGGCTCGATGAAGGCTTGCAAAAAGTGCTGCTGTATCCCGCGCGCGAAGTCATTGTGCACATCCCGGTGATCCTCGACGATGGCCGGATTGAAGTGTTCACAGGGTACCGCGTGCAGCATTCGATCGCACGCGGTCCGGCCAAGGGCGGCATCCGTTATTCGCCCGACGTGACCCTGGATGAAGTGCGCGCGCTGGCGTCGTGGATGACCTGGAAGTGCGCCGTGGCGGATCTGCCCTTCGGCGGCGGCAAAGGCGGCGTGGTGTGCGATCCTTCGATCCTTTCGCAAGGCGAACTGGAGCGCATCACGCGGCGCTACACCGCGGAGCTGTACGAGTTTCTCGGCCCGGAAATCGACGTTCCCGCGCCCGACATGAACACCAACGAGCAGACCATGGCCTGGATCATGGACACCTACTCGATGCACGCGCGCCATACCGAGACGGCCATCGTCACGGGCAAGCCGACCGAACTGGGCGGTTCGCGCGGGCGCGTCGAAGCCACCGGGCGCGGCTGCATGATCGTCACGCTGCAAGCGATGAAACACTTCCGACTGGAGCCAAGCGATACGCGCGTCGTGATCCAGGGCTTCGGAAACGTGGGCGGCATGGCCGCCAAGGTGATGTCGCAGGCCGGCTTTAAGATCATCGCGATCATCGAGTACGACGGCGCGGTATACAATCCCAACGGCCTGGACATCGCGGCGCTGGCGCGTCACAGGAAGGCCACGGGCTCCATCACCGGTTTTCCGGGCGGAGAGGACCTGGACCGCGACGAGGCCATGTTCCTGGAGACCGATGTCCTGATGCCCGCCGCCAAGGAGAGCGTGATCACGTCCCAGAACGCCGGGCGTCTCAATTGCAAGATTCTGTGCGAGGGCGCCAACGGACCCACAACGCACCTGGCGGACAGGATTCTCGACGAGAAAGGCATCTTCGTCATTCCCGACATCCTGGCCAACACCGGCGGCGTCACGGTTTCCTACTTCGAGTGGGTGCAGGACCGCGAGGGTTACTTCTGGAGCGAGGAGATGGTGAACGAACGCCTGGCCGACGTCATGACTCACGCCTTCCGCTCCGTACTCTCCTATGGCCAGAAGCACGGAGTGAACAACCGCATCGCAGCGCACATGCTGGCCATGGACCGCGTCGCGTTCGCCATCAAACTCCGCGGCATCTATGCCTGACCGGTGGGACAGCCCCTTGCGGGTGCGGTCCGGTTCGTGCGGCTCCCGGCCCCGCATCGGGGATAATGGAACTTTCCCATGTCCGCCGGGCCTTCGACGCCGCTGATGCGGCAGTATCACTCCATCAAGCAGCAAGTTCCGAACACGCTGCTGTTGTTCCGCCTCGGCGACTTTTACGAACTGTTTTACGACGATGCGGTCACCGCCGCGCGCGAGCTGGAAATCACGCTGACCTCGCGCAACAAGGAAAAAGGGCAAGCGATCCCCATGTGCGGCGTGCCGTATCATTCCGCCGAGAATTACATTGCCCGGCTGATCCAGAAGGGCTACCGCGTCGCGGTCTGCGATCAAACTGAAGATCCGCGGTTCGCTAAGAAACTGGTGCGGCGCGAGGTCACGCGCATCGTCACGCCCGGCACGGCGACCAGCGCGCAACTCCTGCGTTCGCACGAAAACAACTACTTGGCCGCCGTGATGCCGGCGAACCTCCGCGCGGGGATCGCGCATGTCGACGTCTCGACCGGCGAGTTCCGCGCCACCGAAGTCGATCTCGCTGAAGCCGCCGCGACCCTCGAAACGCTCAACGCCCGTGAAGCCCTGGTGCCTGCGGGAACGTCGCATCCCCTTCCGTGCCTCAAAACGGATGTGGATGCGTGGGTCTTCGCACCGGATTACGCCGCGCGCAGCCTGTGCGATCACTTCCGCCTGCTTGCCCTCGACGGCTGCGGCCTCCAGGACCGCCCGCTGGCGACCGGAGCCGCTGCCGCCATATTGCACTACCTGCGCGAGACGCAGCGCAGCGCGCTCGATCATCTGGAGCGCCCGGCGTTTTACAGCCGGACGGATACGCTGGTTCTGGACGCAACCACCGTGCGCAACCTGGAACTGGTCGAGCCGCTGTTCGCGGGCGAGTCGAAAGACTCCACCCTGCTTTCCGTGCTCGACAAGACCCGCACGGGGATGGGAGGCCGCCTGCTGCGCCGCCGCCTGCTGGCGCCGTCCATGGACGTCGCGGATATCGAACAGCGCCTGGATGCGGTCGCCGAGGTCGCCGTGGCCACCATCCTGCGCGCCGAACTCGCAAAGGAGCTCGCGTCCGTTCTGGACCTGGAACGATTGCTGGCGAAATTGTCGCTGGCTTCAGCGGGGCCGCGCGATCTGCTGGCGCTGGCGCGCTCGCTGGCGGTGATCCCCAGCCTGAAGCAGCATCTGGCAGCGGCTTCTGCCGCGCGGCTGCGCCACATCGCCCGGTGTTTGGATGAAGTCGCCAGTGTTCGCGACGCGGCGCTCAGCGCCCTTTCCGGCGACCCCCCGGTGAATCTCAGCGACGGCGGCGCGATCCGCGCCGGTTTCGATGCGCGTCTCGACGAATGGCGCGATATCTCGCAGAACAGCCGCACTTACCTCGTCCAGATCGAGCAGCGCGAACGCGCCCGCACCGGTATCGCGTCGCTCAAGGTGCGGTTCAACAACATCTTCGGCTACTACATCGAGATCTCGAAGGCGAATCTGCATCTGGTTCCGCCGGACTACGGCCGCAAGCAGACGCTGGTCAACGCCGAACGCTTCACCACGCCCGAACTCAAGGAACTCGAGGCCAAGATCCTCGAAGCCGAGGAAAAGATGCTGGCCATCGAGCGCGAGATCTTTGAATCGCTCCGCACCCTCGCGTGCGCCGAAGCCGCGCGCATCAAAGCCACCGCCGCGGCCGTCGCCGAACTGGATGTCACGGTCGCGCTCGCCGAAACCGCTGTCGCCGGCCGCTACGTGCGCCCGCAATTTTCAACCACCGGAGAATTGCGCATCGTCGCCGGCCGCCACCCGGTGATCGAGCGCCTGACCGAACGCGAGGCGCAACGCTTCATCCCCAATGACCTCTATTTCCACCCCGCAACGCAATTCATCGCCGTGATCACGGGACCCAACATGGGCGGCAAGTCCACCTACCTCCGGCAGGCCGCGCTGCTTACGATCCTGGCGCAGATGGGATCCTTCGTCCCGGCGGAATCGGCGCTCCTTCCGGTGGTGGATCGCGTGTTCACCCGCATCGGCGCCGCCGATAACCTGGCGCGCGGCCGCTCGACCTTCATGGTCGAGATGACCGAGACGGCGGTGATCCTGAATACCGCCACCGAGCGCAGCCTGATCGTCCTGGACGAAATCGGGCGCGGAACGGCGACCTACGACGGGCTCGCGCTGGCCTGGGCCGTCATCGAACACATCCACCGTCACATCCGCGCCAAGACGCTGTTTGCGACGCATTACCACGAGCTCACCGAGCTCGAATCGCAGCTCGATGGCGTGCGCAACTTGCATGTGTCGGTGAAGGAATCGGGCGAACAGATTCTGTTCCTGCGGCGCGTGGAGCCGGGAGCCGCCGACCGCAGCTACGGCATTGAGGTCGCGCGCCTGGCGGCCCTCCCGATGAGCGTCATCGAACGCGCGCGCCAGATCCTGGCGCTGCACGAATCCGCCGGGCACACCGTCACCGAAGAACTGTCGCCGCGCTCCGCGCCCGTGCAGATTCAGCTTTTCGAGCCCGTCAACGCGGGCATCGCCGAGCGCATCCGGAACCTGAACCTCGACGAGCTTCGCCCCATCGACGCGCTGGAACTGTTGTGCGAGCTGCAACAGGAGCTGCGCCGCCCATGAAAGTCTGCGGCGTCATGACCGGCACCTCGCTCGACGGCATCGACGTGGCGATCGTGGACATATCCGGCAGACGCATCACTCCAGTGGCGTTCCGCACCAAGCCGTACCCGCAAGCGGTGCGCGCAGCGATTCTCCAGCTTGCTTCGCCCGCGGACGTGTCGCGCATGCACGTGCTGCTCGGCGAACTCTACGCGGAGGCTATCCGGGAAACCTGCCGCCGCGCGCGCCTGCCCCTCAATTCGGTCGATCTGTGCGGCATCCACGGCCAGACGGTCTTTCACGAAGGCGCGCCGGTGCGCTGCCTCGGCCGCTGGATCGCGAGCACGTTGCAGATCGGTGACCCGGCGGTGGTCGCCGAGCGCACGGGACTGCGGGTCATCTCCAACTTTCGCGAGCGCGACATCGCCGCGGGCGGCCACGGTGCGCCCCTCGTCCCCTACGTCGACTATTGGCTGTTCCGCCACCGCCGCAGGCCGCGCGTGGCGCTGAACATCGGCGGGATTGCGAACATCACTGTGATCCCCGCCGGAGCGAAACCCGAACACGTGATCGCGTTCGACACCGGACCCGGCAATATGGTGATCGACGCGCTGGCCAGCCCCGCTCCATTTGACCGCGGCGGCCGCATCGCCAGCCGGGGCCGCGTGAATCAGGGTTTGCTCGCGAGCCTGCTGCGAGACCCGCGCTTCCAGCAGCCTCCGCCGCGAACCTTCGGGCGCGAACAGTTCGGCCAAGGTTTCGTGGCGAGACTGCGGAAGCGAAAACTCCCGGTTGAAGATCTGATCGCAACGGCGACCGAGCTCACGGCGCAAACCATCGCGCAGTCGATTCAGGCCTACGCGCCCGCCAACTCCGAAGTGATCGCCTCCGGCGGCGGGGTGCACAACCGGCGCCTGATGTCGCGCCTCGCGGCGCTACTGTCCGGCTGCCGCCTCGTCACCAGCGCGGCCTTCGGCATCGACCCCGACGCCAAGGAGGCGATCGCCTTTGCGGTTCTCGCCCACGAGTTCGCGCGCCGCCGTCCGGCGAACCTTCCTTCGGCGACGGGCGCGCGCCGCGCCGTCCTGCTCGGCCGCGACACGCCCGCTTGAGAGCACCTCGTTCAGCAAATGGCGGATATGGGCTTTCATGTCCGGGATATCGCATGAGGTGTCCTCACGCGAGGCCAGGTGTCGGCGTAAGTGCTAGAAGAGCCTGAAGAAATTTCCCCGAAGCCGCCGTCAATCTCCGGCCGCTCAATCTGTTATCTTTAAGTGTTGGGTCTGCTCGCGAGGCCCGAAGAGGTTCGTATGTCTGGTCATTCGAAGTGGGCGACCATCAAGCATAAGAAGGCCGCTCTGGACGCCAAACGCGGCAAAATCTTCACCCGCTTAATCAAAGAAATCACCATCGCGGCCCGCTCCGGCGGCGATCCGGACGGAAACCCGCGCCTGCGGACGGCTATCGCGGCCGCCAAGGCCGTCAGTATGCCCGCCGATAACATCAAGCGCGCCATCATGCGCGGCACCGGCGAACTGGAAGGCGCGCAGATCGAAGAAATCATGTTCGAAGGCTATGGTCCCGGCGGCGCGGCCGTGATGGTCCTGGTGGCGACCGATAACCGCAACCGGACGGTCAGCGAACTGCGCCATCTCTTTTCGAAATACGGCGGGAACATGGGCGAACAGGGCAGCGTCTCCTGGATGTTCGAGCGCAAGAGCCAGATTATCATCGAGGGTGACAAAGCCGACGAGGATACGCTCATGAACCTGGTGCTCGAGGCGGGCGCCGAGGATCTGCGCAACGACGGCGGCAACTGGCTGGTGATCTCGGCCCCGGAATCGCACGAGGCCGTGCTCGCGGCGATCCACAAGGCGGCCATCGAGACGGCTTCCGCGGAAATCGCCATGGTTCCCAAGAATCTGACCAGGCTGGAAGGCAAGAATGCCAGCGGCATGCTCAAGCTGGCCGAAGCGCTCGAGGAGCATGACGACGTGCAGAACGTGTATTCGAACTTCGATATTGATGAGAAGGAAATGGCCGCGCTGGCGCAGTGAGACGGGTGCTCCGTCAGGGGCGGCGGAGGCAAAGGAGTCGCGTTGCGGATTTTGGGCATCGATTGCGGGACTGAGCGCACCGGCTGGGGCGTCATCGACAGCGATGGCCGCCGCCACCGCGTGCTGGCCCATGGCGTCATCCGCACCGCTCCCGCGCATCCCCTGGGACGGCGCCTGGCGGGGATCGCCGCAGGTCTGCGCTCCGTTCTGGAGCAGCATCGTCCGGATGCGGCGGCCGTGGAAGATATTTTCTACTCGCAGAATGTCAAGACCGCGCTGAAGCTGGCGCATGTGCGCGGCGTGGCTCTGCTGGCGATTTCCGAGGCCGGGATATCGCTCGGCGAATACTCGCCGCTGGAAGTGAAGACCAGCGTGGTCGGATATGGCCGCGCGGAAAAACAGCAGGTGGCTCTCATGGTGCGAACGCTCACCGGATTCGCGGATCCCTTCGATTCTCCCGATGCCTCCGACGCCCTGGCGGTCGCCATCTGCCACGCCACCCGGCAGGTGCGGCCGGCGATCCTGCCGGAAGCCGTGGAGGCGTCCCGATGAGGTTGCCCGCGCTGCTGGCGGCCTGCGCCGCGCTTTCCGCCGCCGCGCCGCGGATCGTGTATACGAAAGTGTTTCCCGGCTCCGAGCCCGCCTACGCGAGGATCATCATTGAACGGGACGGATCGGCCGCCTATCAGGAAGCCGCCGGCGAGGAGGCTGAAGCATTCAAACTGGACGCGGCGGCCACGGAAGCGATCTTCGCGCTGGCGGGCAAACTCGATCAATTCAAACGGCAACTGGAAAGCGGCTTGAAAGTCGCGAAGATGGGTGAGAAGACCTACCGGTGGGAGGATGGCGCGACAGCATTCGAGGTCAAATACAATCACACGAATAACGGCGATGCGCTGGCGTTGCAAAACTGGTTTGAAAACATCACGCAAAGCGAGCGCGCCCTGATCGAGCTACGCCGCACCGCCCGCTTCGACCGGCTCGGCGTCAACGACGCGCTGATCCGGCTGGAAACGCTGTGGAAGCAGAAACGGGTGGTCGGCCCCGGTCAGTTCCTCACGCTGCTGGACCGGGTGGCCCGGAACGAGTCCTATATGAATATCGCCCGGGAGCGCGCCGCCGCCCTGGCCGACGCGTTCCGCGGTAATGGAAAGGCCCTCGAATGAGGGGGTCCGCGCTGGCTGCCGCTTTTCTCTGCGCCGCGGTCTCGGCGGCCGCGCAGAGCCTGCTCCAGCCTTCTGCCGCCGAGCAGCAGAGCCTGATGGAGGCGCTCTCGCAGGGCAACACCAGCGCGCTCGACATGATCCGCGCGATGGAGGCGCACCTGGCGCGTTTTCCCAACAGCGTCCAGCGCGCCGAAATCGAGCAGACGCTGGCGAAGGCCGCCATCGACGCGCGTGACACGCCGCGCATCGTCAAATATGGTGAGGCCGCGCTACGCTGGCTGCCCGAAGATATTCTGCTGCTCGACCGCGTGACCGCCGCGCTGCTCGCGACCGGCGGCGCAGACGCCGCCGAGCGCGCCTACCGGTACGCGCGCGCCTTCCAGAACATCATCGAGCGCCTGGAAAACCAGCCCGGTCCCGACGCCGCGCGCCGGCAGGAGGAGCGCGACCGCGCTCTGGGCCGGACGCTGTTGTATCAATCCCGCGCCCGCGCCATCACCGGCGGCACGGAAGAAGCAATTCAACTGGCCGAACGGTCCTTTGACGCTTACCCCAATGAAGAATCCGCGCGCGAACTGGCCGGGATCCTGTGGAGCGCCGGACGCGCGGATGAAGCCATCACGCGCATGGCCGAAGCGTTCGCGATTCCGGATTCACGGGCCACGGAACAGAACCGTCTGGATGACCGGCATGTGCTCGGCCAGTGGTACGTGAAGATGACCGGCTCGGAGCGCGGACTGGGCGACGTGATCCTGACGGCCTATGACCGCACGGCCGCGCTGGTCGATGCGCGCCGGAAGAGGCTGCAGGCTCTTGATCCGAACTCGGCTGCGGCGAACGCCATGGATTTCACCGTGACGGGGCTGGACGGCTCGAAACTGCGGCTCGATTCGCTGAAGGGCAAAGTCGTGGTGCTCGATTTCTGGGCGACGTGGTGTGTGCCCTGCCGCGTGCAGCATCCGCTGTATGAAACGCTGAGGCGGCAGTTCCCGGAGAGCATGGGCGTCGTTTTTCTCGCCATCAACACCGACCAGGACCGCAGCCTGGTTGCGCCGTTTCTCGAAGAGCAGAAGTGGGACAAGAAAGTGTACTTCGAGGACGGGCTCGGCCGCTTCCTGAACGTCGAAAACATCCCCACGACGATTCTGTTCGACAAATCCGGCCGCCTGGCGAGCCGCATGGACGGCTTCGATCCGGATACGTTTGTGGGATTGATGTCGGCCCGCATTCAGTCGCTGATTACGGATGGCCGCTAGCTTCACGCGTATCGTCTGGATCGTTCTCGACAGCGTCGGTATCGGCGAGATGCCGGACGCCGATCAATACGGCGACCGCGGCAGCGACACGCTCGGCAACATCGCGCGCCTGCGCCCCCTGCATCTGCCGAACCTGCGCCGCTGGGGGCTGGGCAACATCAAGCCTCTGCACGGACTCGCCCCCGCGGCCGCGCCTCAGGCCGCCTTCGGAAGGTGTGCTCTGGCCTCGCCCGGTAAGGACACCACGACCGGACACTGGGAGATGGCCGGCATCCACCTCGGCATCCCCTTTCCGGTTTACCCCCGCGGATTCCCGCGCGATCTGATGGCGCGCTTCGAGGATGCGATCGGGCGCAGCACTTTGGGCAACAAGCCTGCCTCGGGAACCGAAATCATCGCCGAACTGGGCGAGGAGCACATGTTGACTGGCTCGCCGATCGTGTACACCTCGGCCGACAGCGTGTTTCAGGTGGCCGCGCACGAGGAAGTGATTCCACTGTTCGAGCTGTACAAGATCTGTGAAACCGCCCGCGAGATGCTGCGCGGGGAGCATGAAGTGGGGCGCGTAATTGCGCGGCCGTTCACCGGCGAGCCCGGCGCCTTCACGCGCACGCCGAACCGCCGCGACTTCGCCGTGCCCCCGCCCAAGGGAATGCTGCTCGACCGGCTGGAGCAGTCCGGCGTCGAGGTCGCCACCGTCGGCAAGATCTTCGACGTGTTCCAGGGCCGCGGCATCGGCGTCCACGAAAAGGCCAGGAACAACGGCGACGGCATGGCAAACACGCTGCGCGTGATGGAAACGCTCGAAGGGGGCCTGCTCTGGGTGAACCTGGTCGACTTCGACCAGAACTACGGCCATCGCAACGACGTCGAAGGCTACGCGAGCGCCCTGGAGGAAGTGGATGCCTGGCTGCCGCGACTCGAAGCGAAGCTGCGGCCGGGGGATCTCGCAATCCTCACTGCGGACCATGGCTGCGATCCGACGACGCCCTCCACGGATCACAGCCGCGAGTATGTTCCATTGCTCGCCCGCGGCGGACGCGCCGTGAATCTGGGACTGCGTTCGACGCTCGCCGATATCGGCCAGACCGTGGCGGAGAATTTCGGCACGTCGATCGGGAAGGGAACCAGTTTCCTGCGGGATCTGCTCGCCTGACCGCGGCGATACACTGGGGGCATGCCGGTCAACACCGATGTGAGCGCCTTCCGCAACGAGCCCGCGGCGGATTTTAGCCTGGCAGCCAACGCGGCGAAACTGTGCTCGGCGATTGAGCACGTGCGCGGCGAGCTGGGCCTTGAGTACGACCTGGTGATTGGCGGGCGGCGCGTCCGGACCGCGGAGAAAATCCGCTCGGTGAATCCGGCGCGCCCGCCGGAAGTGATCGGCGTTCATCAGAAGGCTGGGCCGGAGCACGTCGAGCCTGCCGTGAGCGCGGCTTTAGCCGCGTATGAGACCTGGAAGTTCGCGCCCGCCCAGACTCGCGCGCATTGGTTGTTCCGCGTCGCGGAAATCCTGCGCGAGCGCCGCTTCGAATTCAACGCCTGGCTGGTGCTGGAAGTAGGCAAGAACTGGGCCGAAGCGGAAGCCGAAACCTGCGAGGCGATCGATTTCTGCGAACTGTACGCGCGGCTGGCGCTGCAGTTGGACCGCGCCGAACCCGTGCTTCAATATCCGGGCGAGCGCGACCTGCTGCGCTACATTCCTCTGGGCGCGGGCGCGGTGATCCCGCCGTGGAATTTTCCGTTGGCGATTCTGTGCGGCATGACGGTTGCCGCGGTGGTGAGCGGAAACACGGTCGTCCTGAAGCCCTCGAGTGATTCGCCCACCATCGCGGCCAAGTTTTTTGAAGTCATGGAGGCCGCCGGACTGCCTCCGGGCGTCGTCAACTTCTGCCCCGGCGCCGGCTCGACCTTCGGCAGCGGCCTCGTGCGGCACCCCAAGACGCGTTTCATTGCCTTCACAGGATCGCGGCAGGCGGGCCTGGACATTCACTTGAACGCGGCGCAAACACAGCCCGGACAACTGTGGATCAAGCGCACCATCCTGGAGATGGGCGGCAAGGACGCGATTATCGTCGCCGCCAGCGCCGATCTGGATGCGGCGGCCGAAGGCGTGGCGGTGTCGGCCTTCGGATTCCAGGGCCAGAAGTGTTCGGCCTGTTCACGCGCCATCGTGGAGGGTGCGGTCTACGAGGCGTTCCTCGAAAAACTGCTGGAACGCGTAAAGAAGATCACGATCGGCGATCCGGCCGCAAACGCGCCCCTGGGGCCGGTGATTAACGAGGGTGCGATGAGGTCGATCCTGAATTACATCGCGATTGGGGTGGGCGAGGGCGATCTGCTCTCGGGCGGCAAGCGCGCGGGCGGAGACGGATACTTCATCGAACCCACGGTGATTGCGAATGTCGCGCCCAAGGCCCGGCTGGCGCAGGAGGAAGTTTTCGGGCCGGTGCTGGCCGTGCTCCGCGCGCGCGATTTCGGCGACGCGCTGGAGATCGCCAACGGCACAGAGTACGGGCTGACGGGCGCCGTCTACACTCGTTCCGAAGAAGAGATCGAGCGCGCGCAGCGCGAGTTCCACGTCGGCAACCTGTACATCAACCGCAAGTGCACCGGAGCGATGGTGGGGGCGCATCCTTTCGGCGGGTTCAACATGTCGGGCACCGACTCGAAGGCGGGCGGCGCGGATTATTTGTACCTGTTCACGCAAGCCAAGAGCATCGGATGGAAGCTGGGGTAAAATGGGAGGGCGGCCTTCAGGCCGCACGGGGCTATAGCCCTGTCACGCCAATGAACGGAGCGGCGGGTTGACATCCGCGCGATCCCGGCGGAAGGGGGTTGAACTCGGCCGCCCAAGCACCTATGATTCGTTGAGATAGGAGCGTGTATGGCGGATCGGTGGCGGGCGTGGATCCTGACGGTGGCTTTCGCCGCTTTGGCACAAGCCCAGGCGCAGACGCCGAGCCTCCCGCGCATGCCCGACGGCAAGCCGAATTTCACCGGCTTGTGGCAGGCGCTCGGGACGGCCTACTGGGATATTCGCGATCACAGCGCGCAGGCCGGGCCCTTTTTTCAGATGGGCGCGCTTGGAGCCATCCCGGCGGGGCAGGGGATCGTCGAGGGCGGCGAAATCCCTTACACCCCCGAAGCCGCGGCCCAACAGCGGGAGAATTTCAAGAACCGCATGAGCCTGGATCCCGAGGTGAAGTGCTACATGCCAGGTATCCCCCGCGCGCATTACATGCCGTTCCCGTTCCAGATCATTCAATCACAGCGCGACATCGCCTTCGCCTATGAGTACGCCACAGCAAACCGCGTGGTGAACATGGGTCCGCCGAAACGGCCGGCCGTGGACACCTGGATGGGGACCTCCAACGGCCACTGGGAAGGCGACACACTCGTCGTCGACGTCACCGGACTCAATGGCATGAGCTGGTTCGACCGCTCCGGGAATTTCCAGACCGACACGATTCACATTGTCGAGCGCTTCACCTTCGACGGCCCCGATCACATCAACTACGAGGCGGCCATCGAGGATAAAGCGATCTACACACGCCCCTGGAAGATCAGCACGGTCTTGTACCGGCGCAAGGAAAAGGGCGCGCAGCTCAACGAATTCAAATGCGTCGAGTTCGCCGAAGAACTCATTTACGGACACCTGCGGAAGAAGTAGGCGGAAAGGAGAATCGCATGCGATACCGATATTGGAAGCTGCTCCCGGCGGTGGCCGCGCTGGCCGCGTTCATCGCGCTTGCCCCCTGGCCGGCCACCGGACAGGCCGGCAGGGCCAAGGCGTGGGTCCATCCGAAAACGCCTTGGGGCGATCCGGATTTGCAGGGAACCTGGACCAGCGACGACTGCATCGGTACTCCCTTGCAGCGGCCCGCCAATTTCGGCGACCGGCTTTACCTGACCGAACAGGAGATCGCTGAGCGGCAGAGCAAACTGGCCAAGCAACTGGCGAACGACCTGGTGGAAACGGTCGCGCCGAACCAAAAGGCGGGCACGGGACCTCCGGGACACTGGGGCGAGCGTGCGCGGCGGCCGTGCCGGCAAACGTCGCTGATCATCGAACCATCCAATGGCAAGATGCCGGACATGCTGGCGGAGGCCAAGAGCCGGCCGGTTCCGGAGGGCGCGGGCAACAACAATCCCAAGGCCGATTCCTGGGAGGACTTCAGCTACTATATCCGCTGCATCACGCGCGGCGTGCCGGGCTCGATTTTCCCGGTGATTTACGGCAACGGACAACAGATCGTGCAGGGGCAGGGCTATGTCGTAATCCTCCAGGAGATGGTGCATGAGGCCCGCGTGATCCCGCTGGACGGGCGTCCGCACGCCAATAAGAACGTGCGGTCCTACATGGGCGATTCGCGCGGACACTGGGAGGGCAACACCCTCGTCGTCGAGACCACGAATTTTCTGGGCAATCGCACCGGGATCGTGGGCAACGGCGGCGGCACGCCGACCAGCGACGCCATGACCACGGTGGAGCGCTTTACCCGTATCGCCGACAACGAGATGCGGTACGAGATCACCATCGATGACCCGAAGACCTGGGTGAAGCCATTTAAGGTCGGGTTCCCGCTGACGCAGGAGCCCGGCTATCAGAATTTCGAGTACGCTTGTCACGAGGGCAACTACGCCATGTTCGATTCCTTGAGCGGCGCGCGCGCCCGTGAAAGAGCTGCGGCGGAAGCCGCCGCCAGGAAGCAGTAGAAGTTCCTATGAGGAGGCCAGAGATGAAAACTACGCTTGCAATTGTTTCGGCGGTTTGCGTTCTGCTGCTTTCTGCCGCGCCGGTCTGGGCTCATCACGCCTTCGCCGCGGAGTTTGACGCCAACAAGCCCGTGAAGCTGAGGGGGACCGTCACCAAAATGGAGTGGATCAACCCGCACGCCTGGATCCGCATCGATGTGAAGGGCGACGACGGCAAGGTGACCGAGTGGATGATCGAGGCGGCGGCTCCCAATGCTCTGTTGCGGCGCGGCTGGACCAAGGATTCACTGCCGAAGGGCGTTGAGATTTACATCGAGGGCTACCAGGCCATCGACGGATCAAACAAGGCTAACGGCAGCATCATCACGACTGCCGACGGCAAAAAGTTGTTCGTGGGCTCCTCCGCCGGTGACCCCGGCGCCGCTCCGGGCGCGCCCAAGGAGCGGTAGAGTGCCTGTCCCTGCGAGCCGCCCGTAGCCTACTTCGCCGGGATCTGGTAGAGGTAAATCGTGTGCCCGTCGCCCTCGGCGGTCTTTTCGATCCGCGCGGGCTTCCAACCGGGTACTTCGGCATCGTGGGACACCACCCGAGCGCCGGGTTTAAGATATTTCTCCAGAAGCGGACGCAGCTTCGCGTTGGCCGCCGTGTCCATGTAGATCGTCACGACGTCAGCGGGGCTGAGGTCGGCCTGTAACACGTCGCCTTGAATCACGCGGGCGCGATCCGCCAGTCCGGCTTTGCGAATTTCTTCCGACGCGGCCGTGACCAGCGAGGGCGAGATCTCGATTCCCACCGCCTTGGCCTTGTATTTCTCCGCCGCGGCGATCAGCAAGCGTCCGTCACCGGAGCCCAGATCATACAGGGTCTCCCCGGGCTTGATGCGCGCCATCTCCAGCATCATGTCCACGACTCTGCCAGGAGAGGCGACATACGGCGCCAGTTTCTTCGTGTATGGGTCCCGATCGCGCGCCGGGTTCTGAGCCAGCGCGGGGAAAGAGAGCAGAGCGAGTACGAAACCGGCGCGGAGACGCATGGAAACCTCACTGCGGGGGCGCCGGGCTGGAGCCCCGCCCCTGCTTCGATTGTAGTATACGGTCCACCATCTCAGCCACGGAAAACCATACGTCCCGGGGCTTCGTGATGGTGAATTCTTTGCCGTTGAACACGCGGATGGCGCGGCCGATGGAATCGCGCCACGGATTGTCCTGCGGCACCAGATTGTAGTTCAGGTAGAACAGCGGGTAGTCCACCGCTTCGGCCACCGGCTTCAATTCGCTCTCTGGAACCGGATCGTCCACGTAATACTTCGGACCCGCGAAAATCAGCGCATCCGGCCGGTCGGCCGTCATCATTTCGGCCTTGATCAGATCCGTCAGGAACTCCACTTCGCCGCGCTTGTTTTCGAGCAGCCGGGCGTTGACCGCGCCGGGCTCGATATCCTGAATGGCTTGGCCGAGTGCCGGAAAATCGATGCGGTCGTCGCTCGACTGGCGGTAAACCACGCGCTGCTCGGCGATATTGAAGACCACCACGGAGAACTTGCCCACGCGCGCCTCGCGCGTGATACGCCGCATCAGGGTCACCAGCGCCAGCGTGTCGATGGGCTGCATGGCGGAGGACTTCTGGTTCTGGGGGGCGAAGTTCACCATTATTTTGACGTTCAACAGCGGCCCGCGGGTACGCTCCACCGGAGGATCTTCCAGAAACTGTTCGTGCACGGCGGCCTCCGCCGTGTTGGCGGCAATGGCCAGCTCGATGCCGCGGTCGCGGTCGGGAATTTCCGCTTTGGTGTCCCAGAAGAAGGCGCAGATACGCTCGCTGCGGTCGCGCATGATCCAATCGATGTGATACTTGCCTTCCCCCAGATCGAAGGCGCCGGTCAGCGAGCTTTCTCCGCCGGCGTTCTTCTCCAGGCTCGGTACCCGGATATACTGGACGAAATACATGGGGTTGGCGGGATCGGCCTCGGCGGTCACGCGGAACAGCATGTACAGCATGTTCTCGTCACCGGCCAGCTCCTTCAGCGGAATGGCCACCTCGTAGCCGCTGTGAAAGCGGAGGTCAAAGCCGAGGGTCGTTTCGGCGGGTTTGACCCGGCACGGGAGGTCCTTGCGCTCGATCTGCGCCTCCAGCACGGCCAAGTCGGTACTCACCAGGTGCACGGAGTCTCCAACTCCGGTCAGACGCGACTGGGCCGGCGCGGACAATGCCGCTCCCAGAATCCAAAACCCGGCCGCCCAAAATCTCATTCCGCCCTTATTGCAGCACAAAATTCGGTTCGAGTGCACCCCTCGCCTGCCGAATTCCAGTTTGCGGAGCATGCGGCGCTATGATATCAAGAAACTAATAGACGCCCGCCATGGAAACCGGAAACCGCCGCCTGATCCGGCCGCCTCTTGCCCATAACGACGCCAAGGAACAACGGCCTCCCCGCAAGGAGGGCGCTCCGAAAAAGAGCACTCCCCCGGATCAGACCAACGCCGAGAACTTTTACTACCTGAAACAAATGCAGGCGAAGACCCCGATGACCATCGTGTTAAAGGACGGCGAAGTTCTGAACGGTGTCATCGAGTGGTACGACAAGAGCTGCCTCAAGGTGAACCGCGAGGGCGCCCCGAATCTGCTGGTGTACAAGTCTAACATCAAGTACATGCACAAAGCGTGACTCGCCCGGCCGTCCTGCTTATCCTCCTGCTCGCCCGCCCACTGGCCGCTCAGGAACTGCAAACGGTTCAAGTCGCCTCCGGGATCGCCGCGCCCACTGACATTCAGCACGCCGGCGACGGCTCCGGCCGTTTGTTCCTGGTCCAGCAGGCGGGCCTGATCCGCATTCTAAAGAACGGCACGCTGCTCGCTCAGCCCTTTCTCGATATCAGCGGTCGCGTGAGCTGTTGCGGCGAACGCGGATTGCTCGGTCTGGCGTTTCCGCCCGGCTACGCCACCTCCGGGCGATTCTATGTGAACTACACCAACACCGCCGGCCATAGCGTGATCGCCCAGTACAGCATCTCCGCGAATCCGGACGCCGCCAATCCGGCCAGCGAGATCATCCTGCTGACCATCAATCAGCCGTTTGCGAATCATAATGGCGGGCAGATCCGTTTCGGCCCGGACGGATTTCTGTACATCGCCACGGGCGATGGAGGCAACGCCGGCGATCCGCAGAATAACGGCCAGCGTCTGGATACGCTGCTGGGCAAGATCCTGCGCGTGGACGTCGAGAGCCAGCCCGGCCAGGTGCGCATCCCCCCGGGGAATCCGTTCGTGAATGCGCCCGGCGCGCGCGGCGAGATCTGGGCCTACGGCCTGCGGAATCCGTGGCGCTTTTCCTTCGACCGGGCCAACGGCGATCTGTGGATTGGCGATGTCGGGCAGAACCTCTACGAGGAAATCGACTACCAGCCCGCCGCAAGCCGGGGCGGGGAGAACTACGGCTGGCGGCTGATGGAAGGACTGCATTGCTACAACGCCGCTACGTGCAACATGCAGGGCCTGACGCTTCCCGTGCTCGAGTACCCGCAGACCGACGGGGCTTGTTCGGTGACCGGTGGATTCGTCTACCGGGGGCGCGGATCACCGGGCATGCGCGGACTCTATCTCTACGGTGATTACTGCAACGGCCGCATCTGGGCTCTGGAGCGCCAGGGCCCGAATTGGGTGAACCGACTGATGCTGGCCTCGGGCTTCCTGATCACGACGTTCGGCGAAGACGAGGCAGGCGAGATTTATGTGGCCGATGCGCGCAGCGGAGGCCGCATTTTTCGTCTGGTGGGCCAGCGCGCGCCCCGCTTCGTCTCCGCCGCGGTGACCAACGCCGCCAGTTTTCAACCCGGTATGGTGGCCGGATCGCTCGCGACCGTCTTTGTGTGGGGTGTGCTCGATGACGACGGAGTCCTCGCGGCGGATCGGATTCCTCTGCCGTTCTCCCTCGGCGACGTATCGCTGACCGTGGATGGGATTCCCGCGCCAATCTTAGCGGTGGCCAATCGCAACGGCGTCGAGCAGGTGAATTTTCAAGTGCCTTGGGAAATCACCGGCCGCACGCAGGCCCCGGTGGTGTTCACCAGGGATGGATTCTCGAGCGCGGCGGTCAGCGTGCCGGTGCTGGCGCATCAGCCGGGCGTGTTCACCTGGGACGGCTCGGAGGCGATCGTCGTGCACAATCAGGGCTATACGCTGGTGACGGCCGGGGCTCCGCTTGAAGCCGGAGAGTTCGCGTTTCTGTACGCAGAAGGCGCCGGCGCGGTTACGAACCGGCCGCCCACCGGCGCCGGCGCTCCGACGGTTCCCCTGGCCGAGGCGCTGGCGGGAATCACCGTGACGCTCGGGGGCGTGCCCTGTGAAGTTCCGTTTGCGGGTCTCGCGCCGGGATTCGTCGGCCTGTACCAGATCAATTTCCGCGTGCCGCAGGGAGTGCCGTCCGGCTTGCGGAACCTGGTTGTCACCGTGGCAGGGCTGGATTCCCCGGCAGTCACAACGCGTATACAATAGCTCCAATGTCTTGGCACCCGGCGACCTGCTCGGCCATTACAGGATCCTTGCGCCAACCGGCGAGGGCGGGATGTACCGCGCGACACCGAGCTCAAATCGGCGCCGCGCGGCGGCGGTAGCTCGCCACAAACGCGCGGGCCTGCGCCGCCAACACTTCGCGGCCTTCGGCGCCCGCTAGATCGCCGCGGTATTCGAGCGCTCCGTGCTCGACCGGCGCATGGTCCCGCTCCAGCACATACACGAAGCGGATGCATCCGTCCTCGGCGCCGGTGATCGAAAATCGCACCGCATCGGCCGGGGCATCCGCCGGGAAACAATCGCATTCTCCCTTCGCGTATCCGCGATTGCACAGCTCGCGCTGCCGGCGTTCCGGCGGTTCAAGGGTCCTATCCGGCCGGGCGCGGCAGACGCCCGCGAAGAAGGCTCCGAGCGGCGTCCGCGCCACGGCGGGGTCTTGCAGAGCGCGCACCGGCAGGAAAAACGGGCAAGCCACGGCGGTATCCTAACAGAGTTGGAACCCTCGCGTACAGAAATCCTGAAGCAGATGCTGGCGGCCGATCCCGCCAACACCTTCGCCCGCTATGGCCTGGCCATGGAGTACGTGAAAGCTGGCGACTTGGCCGCGGCCGTGGCCGAGTTCGATGCTCTGCTGGGCCGCTCGCCCGATTATTCGGCGGCGTACTTTCATGGCGGCCAGGCGCTCGAACAGCTAGGCCGCCTTGAGGAGGCCCGTGCGTATTATCGCCGGGGGATCGCTGTCACGCGCGATCCTCACGCGCTCAGCGAACTGCAAGCCGCTCTCGATATACTAGGAGACTAGAGGTTTTTTTGCGACGACTCGCGCTGCTTCCGCTGCTGCTTTTCCTGGCGGCCCCTCTTGCGCGCCCGCAGGCCGCGCCCAGCGAGCACCTGGGGCAGTTGGCCGGCAGCCCTACGATGTTCGCCGTCCTGGCCGCGATCAACGCGGCGGGCTACGACGACCAGATCGATTCGCCCACCAACCACCCGCTGCGGAGGCAGTTGCGCGATTATCTCGCCCGCCAGAATATCCCCAGCCTCGGCGCCCTCCGCCGTTTCGTCCGCGATCACAAGAAGGCCAACCCAGTCGAGGAGCTGAGCCAATACATCTCCTTCTCGCTGGTCAGCAAGGGCGCGCCCGATTTCACGCCGGCCCAGCCCAACGTGCCGCAACCGCCCGAGGCAGAAGCGCTGAAGGACCTCGCTCCGCTGCTCGCGGCGTTTTACCGCGAAGCCAACGTGGCCTCCCTTTGGCAGCAGGTGCAGCCCTACTATGATCGGGCCCTGGAACAGTATGCCGATCCGGTCACCTTAGCCGTGCAGCAGGCCAACGCTTACCTGCGGCACGCTGTCAACGCCGGATCGAAAGCCCGCTTCCAGGTCTTCCTGGATTTGCTGGGCGCCCCGAATCAAGTGCACACCCGCGTTTATCTGGATCAGTATTTCGTCGTGATCACGCCGTCCAGCGACGTTCGCCTGGATGAGATCCGGCACCACTACCTGCACTTTCTCTCCGACGGCCTGCCCTTCCGCGCCGCCGAAAATTTGAACAAGATCCGCTCGCTCGGCGATTATGCGCTGGCATCCCCGATCCTGGAGCAGCGCTACAAGGAGGATTTCAACCTCCTGGCGACCGAATGTTTCATCAAGGCCGTGGAGGCTCGCCTGACGCGGGAGTCCGGACTGGTGGATCGCGCGCTGAGGGAAGGCTATGTGCTAACGCCGGCTTTCTTCGAGCTGCTGCCCAACTACGAAAAGCAGGAATCAATCATGCGGGTCTATTTTCCGGAGCTGGTCGCCGGCATCGACATGCGGCGCGAGGCGCAGCGCCTGGACAATATTCCGTTCGCGACGGAGAAGTTTGTGCGCACCACGCGCGTGGTGACCGAGGTGAAGCCGCCTCCGCCAGCCGGAATTGCCAAGGTTTTGGAAGACGCCGAAGACCTGTTCCGGGCCGGCATGATCGACAAGGCCAAGGAGGGCTTTGACCGGGCCCTGGCCGAGGCGGCCGAGAAACCGGCCCAGGCGAGGGCGTATTATGGATTAGCGCGGGTTGCCGTGATGCAGCGGGATCCGGAAACGGCGGACCGGTTGTTCCGCAAGGCGCTCGATTTCGAGCCGGATGCGGCCACGAAAGCGTGGAGCCTGCTATACATCGGAAAGCTGTCGGATTCCCAAGGTGAAGCGGAACCAGCGAAGGATTTCTACCGCCAGGCACTGGCTGTGGACGGCTTGCCCGACCAGGTGAAGCGGGAGGCCGAACAAGGCCTAGCTGGCGCGTTTCGGCGTCCCCGGCGGGAACAATAGGTTCGGCGGGAACAATAAAGTCTTAAGGAGCAGTAAACCAGATGAAGAACGTAATGAGATTGGCCGCCGTGGCCGTAATGCTCACGGTGAGCGCATGGGCCCAGCAGTTGCCGGGAGCGCCTTCCATCGGCGGCCCCTCGCCTGAGGAACTCGCCGAGGTGCAGAAGATCGCTGGCATGCAGATCCAGACCGTGGCGGATGTTGACGCCCAGGTCAAGGCGATCGACGCGTTCGTGCAAAATTACCCTTCCAGCCAGTTCAAGGGATTTATGCTGGGTCTGGCGGGCGAGGCCAGCCAAAGGAAGGGCGACCGCGCCAAAGCTCTTTTCTATTACGAAGAGGTGCTGAAGATCGAACCGAAAGATTACCAGTCGATCAACGCGATGCTAATGATCGCCGCGGAAACGGCGCAGGACACTCCGGAATTCGCTCTGAACAAGGAGCAGCGGCTGGGGCGGGCTGAGAAACTGGCCAACGACGCCATCGCGATGCTGGACGCCGTGGCCAAGCCGAATCCCCAAGTCACCGAGGAGCAGTGGACGGCTGCGAAGAAAGACGACCGGGCGCGCGCGCATGAAGCGCTCGGCATGATCGCAATGGCGCGCAAGAACTGGAATGCCGCCGCCGAGGAGTTCCGGAAGGCCATCGACTCCGCGGCGAATCCGCAAATCACCGCGCCGATTCGTCTGGGCGGCGCGCTGAATGAGGCCGGAAAGTACGACGAAGCGATCGCGGCGTTGAATACAGTGCTCGCAATGCAGGGCGTGCCGGATCAAATCAGGCAGGTCGCCGAAAACGAGAAGAAGCGCTCCGAGCAGTTGAAGGCCGCCAAGAAGTAACCTCCCGCTGTACCATTTGCATGACCGGAGACCTGGCGGTCTTGGAGGGGGCTATCGGGCATCGGTTCACCGATCGCGCGCTACTGGAGCGCGCGCTGACCCACAAATCGCGCGCCCATGAAGTGAGCGGTCAGACGGCGCCCGGCTGCGACAACGAGCAGTTGGAATTCCTGGGTGATGCGATCCTCGGTTTCCTCGTCAGCGAATCTCTGGTGCGGCGTTTCCCGGATGCCGGCGAAGGCCGCCTTTCCAAACTGAAAGCGCACTTGGTGAGCGCCGCGCATCTGCACCGCGTGGCGCAGGAACTGGGGCTGGGCGACTATCTCTACCTGGGCCGCGGCGAAGAACGGAGTGGCGGACGCGCCAAGAAAACCTTGCTCTCCGACGCGCTGGAAGCTTTGATCGCCGGGATGTATCTCGACGGCGGACTGGCGCCCGCGCGGTCATTCATCGAAGCCCGCATTGTGGGAGAAGGCGTTTTCGCAGGAGCCGGAGCCGAATCCTCCGTCCACGACTACAAGAGCGCCTTGCAGGAGGCCGCGCAGTCGCTGGCCTTGCCGCCGCCCCGTTATACGACGACAAACGAGGAGGGGCCGGACCACTCGAAACTGTTTACGGTGGAGGTCCGGCTGGGTACGGCTTGGGTGGCTCGCGCGCAGGGGCCGTCCAAGAAGGAGGCTGGACAGAAGGCGGCAAGGGAAATCTTGCGGCAGATCGCGGCCGCCGGGACCTGAGCCAAGTCACGCCCATCACCCCCAAGCGCTCGGGTTGACAACTCGAGACCTCTTCGCTATAGTCTAAAGTGCTGTCCTATCAATAGGTTGTCGCTGAATTGATGGAGACGCCCAGCGAGATGATGAACGACACCGAATTCCGCGAATTTGAAGCTGGCGTCCCAGGCGAGAGCGACCTGGAACACCTGATGGAGGACTATAGCCATCTGGCTCCTCCGGCCGCGGGTGAACTCCTGCAAGGCCACGTTGTTTCGATCACCGGAAGCGACGTAATTGTCGATTTCGGGTACAAACTGGAGGGGATTGTTCCACTCGAGCAATTCCGGCAGCCGGATGGGTCGATCTCAATCAAGCCCGGCGACGCCGTCGATGTCATGGTCGAACGCGGTGGGCCGCCCCAGGAAGGCTACGTCCTGCTGAGTTACTCGAAGGCGGCCAAGCTGAGGGTCTGGGATACGCTGGAGCGGGCCATGCGCGAGCAGTTGCTGGTATCCGGGCGCGTAACGGGGCGCACCAAAGGAGGGCTCCTGGTCGACGTGGGCACGGAAGCGTTCATGCCCAGCTCGCAGGTCGATGTGCGTCCCCTGCATGACCTCGACCAGTTCATCGGGCAGGATATTCCGGTCAAAGTCCTGAAAGTGAACCGCCGCCGCGGAAATGTAGTGGTTTCGCGGAAACTGGCCCTCGAAGAGGAGTTGAAAGCTCGCAAGAGCATCGCGCTGGAGCATCTGAGCGAGGGCGCCATCGTCACGGGCGTGGTGAAAAACCTGACCGACTACGGCGCCTTCGTGGATTTGGGCGGCATCGACGGCTTGCTGCACGTCAGCGACATGTCGCACGGCCGGGTGAGCCATCCTTCCGAGGTCGTGCAGCCCGGCCAGGAGATCACCGCCAAGGTCTTGAAATTCGACCGCGAGCGGGAGCGGGTCTCGCTGGGATTGCGGCAGATGATCCCGGACCCGTGGGAGAGTCTGGCGGAGCGGCTGCCGGCCGGATCCCGCATCGTGGGCCGCGTGATGAGCATTACCGACTACGGAGCCTTCGTCGAAATCGAGCCGGGCGTCGAGGGACTGATTCACGTCTCCGAGATGACCTGGAGCCGCAGAATGAAGCATCCCTCCAAGGTCGTCAAAGTAGGAGATCAGGTCGAGGCGGTGGTGCTCGAAGTAAAGCCCAGGGAGCGCCGTGTTTCTCTCGGCATCAAACAACTGGAGCCGGATCCCTGGACGACGGTCGCCGACCGTTATAGCATCGGCAGCGTGGTGGAAGGCCGCGTCCGCAAGCTGACGGATTTCGGGGCTTTCCTGGAGATCGAGGAAGGCATCGACGGATTGGTGCATGTGTCCGATATTTCCTGGACCAAGCACATCAAACACCCTTCCGAGATGCTGCGCAAGGGCCAGGTGATGCAGGCTGTGATTCTCAGTATCGACGCGCCCAACCGGCGCCTGTCGCTCGGGATCAAGCAACTGCAGCCGGATGCCTGGGAGAGCTTCTTTCGCTCTCACGAAGTGGGAGACCTGGTGCGGGGCAAGGTCATCCGGGCGGCGGCGTTCGGCGTGTTCGTGGAGCTTGCGCCGGGCGTCGAAGCGCTGTGTCACAAATCGGAAATCCCGGCCATGCCGGCCCGCGAGGAAGACGGCGGCGCGCTGCTGCCCATCGGAGAAGAGTACGATTTCAAGATCGTGAAGATGAACGAAGCAGAAAAGAAGATCGGGTTGAGTTTGCGCGCCGTAGCCGAGGATGAAGAGCGGACGCGCCTGGAAGATTACCAGCGGCAGGCCGCGGCCGCCACGATGACCATCGAAGAAGCCATGAACATGCGAAAAGGGGATCGTTGAAAATTTTATGACCAAGGCAGAGTTGATCGAAGAGGTCTCTCGCGTCGTCGAAATGACGCGCAAGGATTCGGAAGTGATCGTCGAGGCGATCTTGGGCAGCGTGGTGCGAGCGTTGCGCAGCGGCGACAAGATTGAAATCCGCGGGTTCGGCAGTTTTCGGACGCGCAGCCGCCAGCCCCGCGTGGGCCGCAACCCGAAAACCGGCGCGCGCGTGGACGTGCCCGCCAAGAAGATTCCCTATTTCAAACCCAGCAAGGAACTCAAGGACCTGGTGAATGCCGCCGGAGCCCCCAGCCACTAGCCGGCGCGGGGGCCTGTAAGCCATGGACCGTCTGTGGAGCCCCTGGAGGTACCGCTACGTCACCACGGCGGGCGCTTCGCAGGAGTGCATCTTCTGCACCAAGGCCGCTTCCTCCGACGATCGGGGCAATTACCTAGTCTTGCGCGCGGAGCGGAATTTCCTGCTGCTCAATCTGTACCCCTATACCAACGGCCATCTGATGATTGCGCCCTACGAACACGTCGCGACCCTCAACGAAGCGAATCCGGAGACGCTTGCCGAAATGATGGCGCTGACGCGCCGCTCCGAACAGGCGCTGCGCGAATTGTATAACCCCGGGGGCATCAACATCGGCATGAATCTCGGCGAATGCGCGGGCGCCGGCGTGGCCGGCCATATTCACATGCACGTGCTGCCGCGCTGGACCGGCGACGCGAGTTTCATCACCACCGTCGGCGAAACCCGCGTCCTGCCGGAGGATCTGGAGACCACTTACGACCGCTTGAAAAAGGCCCTCGACGCCCTCCGCTCTTGACACGGTGGAAGGCAAGCCGTCAGACTCGAAGGTTGGCGGAATCGCAGATTCCATCCAATGGGAGATTTCATTTGAAACGACTTTTTCTTGCGTTCGCCTGCCTGTGCTGCCAGGTGGCCTGGGGCCAAGACCGGCAGAGCTCCGTCGCCGACTACCTGGGCCCAGGTGTGCTTTCCCGCGGCGCGCGGGAAATCGGCAGACGCGCCGGCCAGGACGTCGATCTCCGGCTGTACGCCGGCGCATCCGCCGTTTACGACAACGGTCTCAATCCGGTGTCGGTGGACGAACGCGGCAGCCTGGTGAGAGTGGGCGGAATCTTTGGAGTGGAAGTGAACTTGGGCCTCTACGGAAAGAAGAACTTCCGGCGAGGAATGCTGGGGATCGATTATCAGAGCTTCTACCGTCACTACATCGAAAACCCTTTCTACAGCGGCACCAACCAGCAATTGACCGTCGGCTATACCTGGCAGAAATCCCGCCGGATCGTCTTCGATTTCCGTCAATCGGCGAGCACGACGCCCTTTGCAAGTTCCCTCGCACTGGGCCTGCCTACCGCCGGCCCCGTGGATCAGACCTCTTTGCTTTTCGACAACCGCACCGACGCTTTGCAGTCCAGCGTGGATATGACCTACATCGCCTCCCAACGGACCTCCTACACGATCGGCGGCGATTGGACCGGAATCTTCCGCAGGTCCAAGGCGCTGGTGGGCGTGCGCGGCTACTCACTGCGCGGCCACATGCAGCACCGCACCTCCGCGCGAACCACCTTGGGGGTCTCCTACCAGCACTCGCATTACGATTTTCCAGGCCTGTTCGGCGGGTCCGATATGGACATGTTCAGCGGATTTTACTCCCGTCAGTTCGGACGGGCATGGATTCTGTCCCTTTCCGCTGGCGTCTACCATTCGCAGGTCGAAGGCGTTACGCGGGTGAACCTGGACCCGCTTTTTGCGGCGCTTCTGGGCATCCAGCAGGTGAGCGTTCCCTTTTACGCTTCCAACTATGTTCCGTATGGAGGCGTGGGCCTGACGCGCAGCTTCCGCAACGCCGTCTGGAACGTAAACTACCAGCGCTCAATCATGCCCGGCAACGGAGTCTATTTAACTTCCCGGCAAGAAAGCGCTGCCTCCACCTTCAGCTACACGGGGATCCGGCGCTGGAGCCTCTCGGCCAACGTTAGTTACAGTTCCCTGCGGACGCTCGGCCAGGGCCTGGCGCCGTATACGGTAGTCAGCGGCGGCGGTGACGTCGCGTTTAGAATCACCGATTTCCTTCAAATCGGCGGCGGTTACCTGGCCCGCCACCAGGAGGTAAACTTGACGACATTCCGGCGCAACAGCTCGCGCACGGTAGTGAGCATCTATTTCAGTCCGGGCAACGTCCCGATTTCGTTCCGTTAGGCAGACGGCATGAGCGCGGCGCGGCTGCTCGTTGTCGACGACGAAGAGAACCTGCTCGAGCTTCTCCGCCGCTTCCTCGAGCGGCGGGGCTTTCAGGTGGTCGCCTGCGCCAGTTCCGCCGCGGCCTGGGAGCGTTTCGCCGAAGATCCGCACGGCTTCGCGATGCTGATCGCCGATCTGACTCTGGATGGCATCAGCGGCGCCGAGCTGGTCGAGCGCGCCCGGGCCCGGAATGCAACGCTTCCCGCCGTGATCACCAGCGGATATCCCTACGTTCCCAGGCTGGCGGGCGTGAGTTTTTTGCAAAAGCCGTTTCTGCCGCAAACGTTGGTGGACGCCGTGGAGAAAGCCCTGCGGCGCTGAGGGCGGCCTGCCGGCCGGCCGGAGGAATTCCGTTGCGCCATCCCGGCTCATGCCCGGGGCCGCCCGGCGCGACAGGCGGTGGTTAGGCCGCAACCGACTGCAACTGCCGCGGTTCCGAGGATGGTCCAATCTGGATCTGGACCGGACGCGGTTTCATGGCTTCGGCCAGCGGAATCTGGATGTCGAGTACACCGTCATGCAGGTGAGCCTTCAGCTGGTCCACGTCCAGGCCGTTTGGCAGATCGAAAACCCTCTCGAACTTGCCGTAGGCAAGCCGCCAATACGCGTTGCCTTCCTTGGCGAAGTTCTGTGGAGTTCTCCGCTCGCCCTGAAGTTGAAGCTGGTTGCCTTGAATCGTGATCTTGAGATCCTTCTCGGATACGCCCGGAATGATGAAGCGCAGATTCAAGGCCTCGTCCGTCCACCCTGTCTCGACTCCCGGCGAGAATGCGTAGTCGCCGTCCGGCCGGGACGGGCTGTAGGTTGTCAAGGTGTCAAACCATTGATCGAACGACCGGCGGAAATCATTCATTTCTTCCCAGATCGATTTTGTGAACATAGTTGAACCTCCTTTTGTTTCATATATTCTTGATCCGGTTCGCGGACCGGCCCGCTCCGGATCAGATGTCTCCCGGCTGCGAGGCGCATCGTAGGCGGAAACGTCACGCGGCATTGCGCAGGTCTCCCAGCCGCCGCGGCAACATGGGCCGGCTGTCCCGGCGCCGAGCCTGTTGCTCTCGCTGGGCGGGCTGCTGCCAGATCGACAGCGCGCGAGCCTCCGGTCCATCCCAGGGAAGCAGCGCCAGCAGCACAGCCGCAATCGCACACACTCCGGTGGCAAACAAGGCCTCGAGCGGATCGATCACATGCGCCGCCAACAGCCCGGTTGTGCCTGCCAACATCAGGGTGGAAGCGGTCAGGGCCGTCCAGCAACGAAATTTTCGAAAATTCAGTTCCCTCATGGTTCTGCCTCCGAACTGTTTTGTTTAAGGGAAGCGGGCGTGTGCGCATCTGAGAAGCTGCGCGCCAGAAGCCGGCGCCTTGCGACCGCAGACTCAATCCGGCTGCCCGCCGGAAGTTCCTCAATGAGGAACCTCCAGCTAATTAGACGCACCGCGCCGCGCCACGTCACCAGCGAAAATTTCCGGGATTTCAGTCGGTTCCATTACAGGCGTCAACCCGAACGGCCACCAGGTCCTGTATGGACCGCGATGGGCACGCGGCTGGGCCCCGGCATGGTTGTGAGGGTGCTCAACGGTACAACGTGAAGGCGAACAGCGCATCCCCTGCCGCCACCAGCAAATATTGTTTCCCATCCAGCATGTACGTCTCCGGAGCATTCGTCACCTGCCCGATGCGCGAATGCCACAGCGGCTTCCCATTGGCCGGATCGTAGGCCACGATGTTGCCGCCCAGGTCGCCGCCGAACAGCAGCCGCCCCGCCGTGCTCAGCAGCCCCATGGCCGACCCGCCCCCAAGCCCCGGAAACCGGTGCCGCCACACCACGTTGCCCATCTTGTAATCGATCGCCGTAATGTAGCTGCCGAGCGACCCCAGGCCCACCTCTTCCTTGCCGCCCAGCCCCATCGCTCCGCGTGGATCGGTTTCTGTCAGGTAATACATCGCGTAGCTGTCGTTCTGCGGCACGTAAAACAGGCCAGTGTCCGGATTGAAAGATGGCGGGGGCCAGTTCGTCACGCCTGCGTTCGCGGGCGAAACCAGCGAGCCGCCGATGTGAAAATCTTTGGCCGGATCCCGCACCGGCTGCCCCTTGGCGTTGAAGCCGGGGAAGGCCCAGTTGGCGGTTTCGGAGTATTTGCTCGAGACCAGCCGCTCGCCCGTGACGCGATCGAGCACGAAAAAGTATCCGTTGCGGGCCGCCGTCATCACCAGCTTGCGCATGCGCCCGCCGAACTCGGCGTCCACCAGAACCGGCGTCTGCGCGCTGTCCCAGTCATGGGTATCGTGCGGCGAGTTCTGGAAATACCAGGCCATCTTGCCTGTGTCGACGTGGATCGCCACGATCGCGCAGGTGTACAAATTGTCGCCTTCGCCGCGGCTGGCTGAAGTATAGGCGGGCGTTGGATTGCCCGTGCCCACGATGTACAGCCGCGTCTCGGGATCGTACGAACCGGGCACCCACATCTGCCCGCCGCCGTGTTTCGCGGCATCGAGATTCGCCCAGGTCTCCAGTCCCGGGTCGCCGGCCTTCTGCGGCGTCGCGTAAAACTTCCACTGCACCTCGCCCGTCTCCGGATCGAAGGATTGCAGCACGCCTGGCTCATCCAGATCGTTGCCGGTGCCCACGATCACGTGGTTGTCGATCACCACCGGCGCGGCTGTCGAAAAGTATTGTTCCTCGAAGCTCGCGATCGGCCTGTGCCAGCGCTCCTGGCCGGTCTTGGCGTCGAGCGACACCAGATAGTTGTCCGGCGTTTCGAAGAACAGCCAGTCGCCGTACATGCCCATGCCGCGGTTGCCGATGTGCGTTCCGCCCTTGGTGCGCCAGAAGTAATGCCAGAGGATGTGCCCGTCGCGCGCGTCGATGGCCCAGGCGTTATCGGGCGTCGAAACATACAGAACGCCGTTCACTTGAAGAATCGAGCCTTTGATGGTGTTGCCGCCGCCCATCGTGATCGAGCCATCGGCCTCCCCGCCCACGATGGCGTTCCCGCCCGGACCGGCGTTTATTCGCGTGGTCCAGGCCAGCGTCAGATTCTTCACGTTGCCCTGGTGAATCTGCGTCAGCGCGCTGTAGCGCTTGCCGGAATAATCGCCTGAATACGTCGGCCAGGAATCCTTGAGCGGCAGGTGGATCTGCTGTGGAGTCAGCCCTTGTGCGAATACCACGCAAGCTGTCAACAGACCACCCGCCGTCCGCCGCAGCCATTCTGAATTCCGGCGCCTGAACCCTGAATGCTTCATTGCAACGTCACCAGATACGCTGTCACGTCATGAATATTCTTGTCGCTGTAAACGCGCAGCAATTCGCGATGCGCCTGGACCGGATCGTGAATCTCGACCTTCGGCACATCGCCCTCGCGCGCGAAGGTCCGCTGTGAGCCATCGGCCAGCGCGAGCGTCACGATGAAGTCGTCGATGCGCACCAGGCGCCCGCTGAGGGCCGCTCCGCCGGGCGGCGTCACCGTGACCGTGGCCGCCGGAGGCGCGGCTCCGCCGCGCCCGCCCCCGGTTGGCATAAGCCAGCGTTGTTGCAGCGTTCGCGGATCGGGGAAGCGCGCGGCGATTCCCCGCAAATCCCCGCTGGCGGAGTGGCAGCCCGCGCAGCGGGCTGCGAAGAACGCCTGGCCCTCGCCCGCGTTTCCCACCACGATCGTCTCGGGCCGCATGCGGGAGACGTCGTAGCCGCTCACGCGGAAACTGTGCAGATACGCGGCGATGTCGGAAACCTGCTCTGGAGCGAGATCGAACTTGGGCATCAGCGTGCCCTCGACGCCTTCGCCGCGCAGAACGGGAGCAAGCCGCTCGCCTGAATCGTCGTTCAACACGATCTGTGAGCGGATCAGGTTGCCGCCCATCTCCCCGCCGCGCGCATCCTCGCCGTGGCAGAAGCCGCACTCTTTTTCAAACAGAGCCTTGCCGCGAGCGAGTACATCGGCCGGAGCCGGCGGTCTTTGGGGATAGGTATTCCCGCCGCCCCCACCCTTCGGCGCCGCTTTGGCGGCCTGTTTGGCCTGGCCCTGGTTCTGCGCGCCCGCGGGCGCGAGCGTCAAAAACGCGATCCCCGCCGTCAGAAACACAAAAATGGAAACCAGCGAATTGCATCGCACCCGTTCAACGTATCATAAGGCGGGCAACGGTGCGCGGCGCCGCGGACACTGCGCGATGGGCCAATGTTTGATCTACCCGCATTTGTGCCGCGCACAGGCCGTTGATACACTTTTCTTACAGAGGTTCTCCCCATGAACAGACTCAGTGTGATGAGCGCCGCCGCAATGGCGCTGGCCGCCGGCTGGGTGGTCGCTCAGACCAACAAGATCGATCCCGCCACCGTGCAGACCGGACAGAATGCTTTCTTCAACGCTGTGGATGCGGCTCCCGGCAAGGCCCGTAAGATCACCGCACAGGATCTCCCCGCGCCCGGCGCCACCAAATCGGCCACCAATTTTCCAAAGATGATTCCGCGCGGCGAGGCGATGCCCAAAGCGCCCGCTGGTTTCCTTGTCGAACTGTATGCCTCCGACCTGGTCGAGCCACGCAACATCAAGACGGCTCCCAACGGCGATCTCTTCTTCACCGAGAAACGCTCCGGCGAGCTGAAGATTGCCCGCGGCTACGCCGGCGGCAAAGCCGAATCGATTTCCGTGTTCGCCACGGGCCTCGACCGGCCCTGGGGCATCGCGTTTTATCCCCCCGCGAATCCCCAGTGGGTGTATGTGGGCAACGCCGGCTCGATGGTGCGCTTCCCGTATAAGGCCGGAGACCTGAAGGCTACGGGCGCGGCCCAGAAGATGGCCGATCTGCCGATCAAGACCGGCCCCGGCGACTTCCACGACACGCGCGAGCTGGCGGTTTCCAGGGACGGCAACAGCATCTTCGTCGCCGTGGGCTCGGGCTCCAACATCGACGATCCCGACAAGGTCCCGGCCGAGAAGAACCGCGCCGCGGTGCTCGAATACCGGCCTGATGGGACGTTCGTGGGCGTATACGCCTCGGGCATCCGCAATCCGGTGGGCATGGGCGTCCACCCGCAAACCGGCGAAGTGTGGGTCTCCGTCAATGAGCGCGACGGCCTCGGGGACAACCTGGTTCCCGACTACGTCACCAGCGTGCAAAAGGGCGGCTTTTACGGCTGGCCATATTATTATATCGGCGGCAACCTGGATGCGCGCCTGGGCGAGCCGCATCCCGAGCTCAAAAGCAAGGTTATTGTGCCCGACGTGCTGATCCAGCCCCACAGCGCGTCGCTCGGTTTCACCTGGTACACCGGCACGGCCTTCCCGGCCGAATATCGTGGCGACATGTTCGTGGCCCAGCACGGCTCGTGGAATCGCGCGAACCGCTCCGGCGCAGAAGTGATTCGCATTCCGATAGACGCCAACGGCAAGGCCAGCGGGGTGTATCAGGATTTCCTCACCGGATTCACCGACGCGCAGGGCCAGTTGTGGGGCCGTCCGGCCAGCGTAGCGATGGGCAACGACGGCGCGTTGTATGTGACCGATGACGGCTCGCGTTCGATCTGGCGTGTGAGTTACGCGGGCGGCGGCGCTGCGCCGAAGGGCAAGGGCAACTAGAAGCTGCGGGACGGGTCCTCCGCGGGCGGCATTCGCTGGAGCTGCCCGCTCACTCCACGTGCGGAAGTAGCGCCACGCTCGTTCCCGCCGGCACGCCGCGAATGACCGTGCGCGCGGGAAGCTCGAGATCCTTCCGCAGAATGAACGGGTGCGCGAAGGCGGGCCGGTAATCCTGGAGCCAGAGCAGCGGCAGCAGCCGCCCATCAGGCAGCTCCGCGACCATTTGAAACGAAGCCTTGTCGATGACCTTGCGCGGCACGATCGCGCCCAGCGTGAAAGCTCGCGTGAGCTGCGTGTCGCCGGAGATCACCATCTCGCCCGGCGCCGAATCGGGCGGCGCGGGCGCGTCCAACTTCGGAGGCTCCGGCAGATCCATCGGCTCGCCCTCGGGCACGCCCCCCTCGGTCCAGCTAACGATGAGTTCTATCTCTTCCGGCGTCAGCGCCTGATCGTTGCGGAACTCGCCAAAGCCCTTCACGGCGCCCCACGGCGGCATGCTGCGGCGCAGAATTTCCTCTTTGATCGCGACCGCCCACGGGCGCGCTTCCTTGTAACTCATAAGCGAGAAGGCGCTGCCGCCCTCGCGATGGCAGGATGCGCAGCGGGCATAGACGATGCGCGAAATCTCGCGCGACCAGGTGACGGGAGTGGTGATGATGTCATGCGCGTCGGCGGCTCCAGCCGCCAGCACCGCCGCAGCGAACGCCAGGCGCAGCATCATGCCCCTCATTATAGTGGGGCTTGCCTGCCGCCAGCCTCCCGCTGGATCAATTCCCACACCTGCCGCAGGTCCTCTTCCCCCGTGGCCAGGTTCCCGATGGCCATGCGCAACACAAAGCGCCCTTGCAGCGCCGTGGAAGACAGCAGCGCCTTTCCGGATGCGTTGATCTTCCGCAGCAGTGCCCGATTCTCTTCATCCGAGCCACGGTAGCGGAAGCACACCAGCGAAAAATCAACCGGGGCCGCAAGCTCGAAATCCGGATGCCGCGCGATCTCGGCTCCGATTTCCTTGGCGATGCGGATATGGCGGCGCAGCACCTCCGCGATCCCCTGGCGGCCGTAGGCGCGCAGCACAAACCACAACTTCAGCGACCGGAACCGCCGCCCGAGGGCAAGGCTGTAATCCGCCAGATTCACCGCCCGGTGCTGCGCGGACGCGGTCAGATACGGCGGAGCGTCTTCGAGCGACAGCGCGCGCCGCATCACCTCCGGCCGGCGCGTGTACAGCGCGCTGATGTCCATCGGCGCAAAGAGCCACTTGTGCGGATTCACCACCAGCGAGTCCGCCAGGGCCGCGCCGTTCAAGATGTGGCGGTGTTCCTCGAGCACCGCGGCCGAACCGGCGTAGGCCGCATCCACATGCAGCCACAATCCGTGCTCCCGCGCGATCGCCGCGATCTCGGGCACGGGATCGACGCTCGCCGCCGAGGTGGTTCCCACTGTGGCCACCACGCAGAAAGGTTTCTTCCCCCCCGCCAGATCCTCGCGGATCATTGTGTGCAGAGCCTCCGTCTGCATTCGGAACTGCGCGTCGGCGGGAACGTGGCGCACGTTGTCCAGCCCTACGCCGAGCGCGAGCGCGCCCTTGTCCACCGACGAATGCGCGTGCTCGGAACAATACAGCCGCAGCGCCGGAAGCCGCCCCGTGCGGCGGGCCTCCGGAGCGGCCTGCTCGCGCGCGGCCAGAATCGCGTGCAGCGTCCCGGTGGAGGCCGTGTCGTGGATGATCCCAAAAAACTCCTCCGGCAAGCCCAGCCACTGCCGCAGCCAGCCGAGCGAGACCTGCTCGAGCTCGGTTGCCGCGGGCGACGTCGCCCACAGCATGTGATTGACGTTGAGCGCGGCCGCGAGCATCTCGCCCAGAATCCCCGGCCCCGACGCCGAGATGGCGAAGTAAGCCAAAAACCGCGGGTGATTCCAATGCGTAATGCCGGGCACGATCCGCTCGCGGAAATCGCGCAGAATCGCATCCATCGGTTCGCCGTGCTCGGGCGCGGAGGCGGGCAGCCTGTCGATCAGCGCGCCGGGCCGCACATCCGGCGAGACCGGACACGTGCCGGCGTCGCGCAGATAATCAGCGATCCAGTCGACGGTCTGGTGCGCGGCAGCGCGAAATTCTTCAGGTGACATGCGCCTTTCAGTGTACCGGCAAGGGAGACCCGAGTTTTCATGGCGGCCCACAAGTTGGCCTTCTGACTCCCCCGGCTCTTCCACCCCCATGCGATCCCTCTCTGCATGATGAAGCCCGCGATGAAGAGCGGCGAACATCGTGTGCCCACCGGCCATCCCGACACCCGCACTGCTATCCTGGATACCAGTGCCGCCGCCGCTGAAGTTTCACCTGGAACAGTATGAAGGCCCGCTGGATCTGCTGCTCGACTTGATCCGCAAGCAGGAGATCAACATTTACGACATCCCCATCGCCCGCATCACGCAGCAGTACCTCGAATATATGCATCACGCCGCCGAGATGAACATCGAGCTCAGCGCCGAGTTCGTGTACATGGCCGCGACGCTCATCCACATCAAAAGCAGGACGCTGCTGCCGCGCGACCCCGAGCTCGAGAAACTCGCGCCGGAGGAAGATCCGCGCCAGGAGCTGGTCGAGCGCCTGCTCGAGCACGAACGCTTCAAGAATGCGGCCGAGATGCTGCATCAGAGGCGCGTCATCGAGGAGGCGGTGTGGTCGAACCCCCAGATTGCGCAGTTCCGCGCCGAAGACACCGAGCCGGGCCTGGCCGTGACCCTGTTCGACCTGGTGAAGACGCTGCAAGCCGTGCTGGAGCGCGCCAAGCACCGGCCTGCGTACGAAGTCAGCGGCGACGACATTTCCGTGCCGGACATGATCCGCTACTTGCGCCATGTGTTCGAGCACGAAACAGGGCCGGTCTCCGTGCGCGAACTATTCGAGAGCCAGCGCAGCCGCCGCGCGATGATCTGCCTGTTTCTGGCGATGCTCGAGCTGGTGAAGCTGCAAGCCCTCGGCCTGACGCAGCCGGAATCCTTTGGCGAAATCGCGCTGAAGCGAATGAAGGGATTCGAGACGGCGTTCTCCGCGGGCGAAACCATCGCGGCCATTGAAGAAGGATACAACTGATGGAAGAAATGGATTTGACGCCGCAGGCACAGGACAAAACGCTGCGCGCCATCCTGGAAGCGATCATTTACGTGACCGATGAGCCGCTGACCGCGCAGCAGATCGCCGCGGCGCTGGAGCAGCCGATCGATAAGATCAAGACCCTTCTCGACGATCTGGTCGCCGAATACGCCAAACCCGAACGCGGCCTGAGCGTGCGCGAGGTCGCCGGCGGCTATACGATGGCCACCAAGCCCGAGCATCACGAGGCCGTGCGCGCGTTTGTGAAGAAACTCACGCCCCCGCTGAAGCTGTCGCTGCCTGCTCTGGAAACACTCGCCGTAATCGCCTACAAGCAGCCGGTGACGGCCCCCGAGATCATGGAAATTCGCGGCGTGCAGGGGGCGGGCGTGCTGAAAACCCTGCTCGACCGCAAGCTGATCCACGAAGCGGGACGCAAAAACGTCGTCGGCCGTCCCATTCTCTACCGCACGACCAAGGAATTTCTCGTGCAGTTCGGCTTGAAGGATTTGAGCGAGCTGCCGACGCTCAAGGAGTTCGAGGAGCTCGGCCGGCTGGAACTGGTGGAAGAAGGCGTGGGCGAGGAAGCCGAGGTTGCCTCCGCCGCCGCTCCGGCGGACCCCGCCGACCCTCCCTCTGAAGGCGCCGGCGTTTGAAAATGCCTGAAGAACGGCTGCAAAAAATTCTTTCACAAGCCGGCATCGCCAGCCGCCGCAAGGCCGAGCAGATGATCCTCGAGGGCCGCGTCACCGTCAACGGCGCGGTGATCACCCAGCTCGGCTCGAAGGCCGACATCAAGCGTGACCACATCAAGGTGGATGGCCGCCTGCTGCATGCTCGGCGCCAACACGTCTACATCGCGCTGAACAAGCCGCGCGAGTGCGTGACCACCGTATCCGATCCGCAAGGGCGCCGGACCGTGATGCACCTGCTGCGCGGCCTGAAGGAGCGCGTCTATCCCGTTGGGCGCCTCGATTATTCGAGCGAAGGTTTGCTGCTGCTGACCAACGATGGCGAGTTCACGCACCGTATCACGCATCCCTCCAACCACGTGATGAAGACGTACGCCGTCAAGGTGAACGGCCCGCTGACCGAAGAGCAGGAAAAGCAATTCCGTGAAGGCGTGCCGCTGCATGGAAAAAAGACCGCTCCCGCACAATTGAAAATGATTAAGCCGGGCATGAATCCCTGGTACGAAGTGCGCATCACCGAAGGCCGCCAGAACCAGATCCGCACGATGTTCAAGCATTTCGGAAGGCTGGTCGAGAAACTGCGGCGGGTGAAGATCGGTTTTCTCGAGCTCGATCTGCCGCCGGGCCGCTGGCGGCATCTGACGCCACGCGAAATCGAGCGCTTTCGCAAGCTGCTCAAGCTGGATGAGGCCGGCGGGCATGTTTGACTGGCTGTTCGAGCCTCCGCTGCCGGTGGGCTCGTCCGCGCCTGATTTTTCGGTCCCCGACCAGGATGGCTCGCGCGTCACGCTGTCGTCCTTACGCGGGAAGAACGTGGTGCTCGTGTTCTACCCCGCGGACAACACCAGCGTGTGCACGAAACAATTGTGCGAATTTCGCGACAGCTGGGCGGCCGTGCAGGCGAAGAACACAGTCGTATTCGGCGTGAACCCCGCGCGGCGGCATGATACATTTCGCGAGCGCTACCGGTTTCCGTTTCCGCTGCTGTATGACCAAGGGCAGAAGGTGGGCAAGCTGTACCGCGCCGCCGGAAGATTTCTGCCGAAACGCACCGTGTATTTGATCGGACCCGACGGCGTGGTCCGCTTTGCGCGGCGCGGCAAGCCCGCCCCGGCGGATGTATTGGCGGCGGCATGCTGACGCTCCCGCGCTTTTACCCGGTCCTCGATACCGGAGTGGCGCGTGCGCGCGGCCTCGATCCGGTGCGCGTCGCCGCGGACATCCTCGAGGGCGGCGCGCGCATCTTGCAGTTCCGCCACAAGGCGTTCCTTTCGCGCGAGGCGTTCGCGTGGCTCGAACAGATCGCGGGGCTCGCGCGGCAAGCCGGCGCGATGTTCGTCGTGAACGACCGCGCGGATTTCGCGAAACTTTTCGGTGCGGCGCTGCATCTCGGGCAAGATGACTTGTCGCCTTCGATCGCGCGGCGCGTCGCGGGGGCGGACGCGATCATCGGCTACTCCACGCACAACGAGGCGCAGTTACGCGCGGCCCTTGAGGAGCCCGCCGATTACCTCGCCCTCGGGCCGATTTTCCGCACGGCGACGAAGGAAAATCCCGACGCAGCCGTGGGCCTCGCGGAGTTGCGCCGCCTGCGGCCCATCGCCAGGGCCAGGCCCCTGGTCGCCATCGGCGGCATCGACCGTGCGAATGTGCTTGGGGTTCTTGCCGCGGGCGCCGATTCCGTGGCCGTGGTCGCGGACCTTTTCGCGGCCGACATCCGCACCCGGGTGCGGGAATGGGTCGAGCTTACTTCAGCCCCACCATCCAGTCCAACACCAGCGTGAAAGAATTCACTCGCGGAATTGCGTATTCCGTGAATCCGCCTGCCCTCAGCCGCCGGAGGCTCTCGATGCCGGCTTACGGCGCGGTCCACTTCGCCCGCAACTCCGCGCGGTCCACCTGCGAGCCGCGCAAGTAGACTTGCGAAATCTTGCGCGTGTTGCCGATATCCTGAAGCGGATTCGCATCCAGCACCACAAAATCCGCGCTCTTGCCCGCCGCAATCGAGCCAAGCTTATCGAGCTTCAAGATCTCCGCCGCCGTGGTCGTCGCGGCGCGCAGCACTTGCGCGGGCGTCATGCCCGCCGCGACCATGTCGGCGAGCTCCTGATGCGCGTTCCATCCGACTGCCGTCCCCGAGTCGGTGCCGAATCCGATGGTCACGCCCGCTGCGCTCAATTTCGCCAGGTTGCGCGCCTGAACGCCGAAAAACTCCTCGGCGGCCCTCTTCGCTTCCGGCGTGCGGGCCGCCGCCGCGTCGCGCATCGCCTGAACGCGCGCAGGCGGGAGGCTTTCGGCGGCGAGCGCGTAATCGGCCTCGCTCGTGCCGCGGTCCGGAAGATTCGGAATGACGAAAACGTTGGGACGCGCCTGCATCATCGTCACGAACTCATCGTCGATATCTTTATCCCGCACGCCGTGGGCGAAGCCGTCGATGCCCGCACGCAGCAGCTCCTTCGCGTCCGCCAGATAGTAAATGTGCGCCGCCACGCGGATGTTGTTCTTGTGCGCTTCGTCGATGATGGCCCGGTAGAGCGGCGGCGTCAGTTTCGGCACCGTGCCGTTGCGGTCATCCACCCAGATCTTGATCATGTCCACGTTCTTGACGGCCAGTTCCTGCGCTGCTTCGCGGGCTTGTTTTTCCGTGTCGATGCCATAGGCGACCGGCCGCCAGTAGGCCTGCCCCGGACCCGCGTTCGGCCGGCCGATGCCGCGGCCCGCGAGGCGATACAGCGCCGCTCCGAAAGCGGCGTTCGCGCGCGCCTGATATCCGGTCTCGCCGGGGTCGATGCCCATGCTCATCACCGCCGCGATGCCGTAGTAAGCGCAGCGGTGCAGATGGTCATCCAGGTTCTCGCGCGTGTATGTGCCCGCATCGATTTGTCCGGTGGAAAGGATCGCCCAGCCCGGATGCGCGTGGTCGTCGACCAGCGCGGGGATGACCGTCTTGCCGGTGAGATCCACGCGGAAGACATCATCGGGCGCCTGCACTTCTCCCTTCTTACCCACTGCGACGAATTCGCCATTGCGAATGAAGAACGCGGAGTTCTCGATGGGCTCGCCGTTGCCTTCCGGGATCAGCGTCGCGCCTTCAAACAGGATCGCGCCGTCGGGTCCAGGCGCGGAGGGCCGCCTGGAGCATCCGGCGAGCAAGCAGAGGAATCCAACCGCAACTAGGGTGCGCATCGTGTCTCCTATTTCCCTTCCGCGGCCCGCCCGCCGCTGAGGACGTTCGCCACGGCCAGGTTGCCTTCGTGGCAGGCGTATTCGTAGATCTGATACTCGGGGTCGCGCGTCAGCGGCATTGCAACCTTCCATGGGCGTGTGTATACGTCGGGATCGTCCACGGTAACTTCGTAGTGAATGGTGGATTCATCGACGCGCGTGAAGCGCTCCACCAGGTGCAGCTTCTGGCTCTGGGGGATGCCCTTGATGCGCCCGGTGGCCGCGCTGGTGGCGATCCAGCCAAGTCCGTTGAAGTTCGTCGTATCGACCACCAGCGTGTCGCCGTCCCAGCGTCCCACAGAATCGCCGTTCCAGAAGCGCACGGACTCGGGCATGTGCGGGCGCCCGTCGACGGGAATGATGCGAGCCTCGTGAATCATCTCGTGAAAGATCACAACGTAGCCCGGAATCTGCACGATCTGGTAGGCGTTGTTGTAGCCGGCCGGAAACATGCCGCCCGGAACGCCGCGCGTGATGCAGCGGTCCCACACGCTCATGTGTTCCCAGGAGTCGGCCGCATGCGCCAGATCGTAGGCGCGTTTTTCCTCGGCCCAGGCTTGCACGGGCACGCGGCCATCGGGCGGATCGACGACCAGCGAAGTCTGCCTTGTCGAGAGGACTTTCGTGCCGGAGTCAAACCACACCTGGTTGTAGGTTCCGACATCGCCCGCCGCCGGGGCGCGATCGACGCGGTTGGCCGCGGCGCGCCGTTCCGCCTCGGCCGCTTCCTCCGGCGTGAGCATCGGCTTCGCCGCTTGATCCGGGGGGCGCTCGAACGGAGTGATGGTGGCGTTGGTCCACACACCTTGGAGATCGGGTTGGCTGCCGGCGGTGCGCGGGAGCTTCCATTGGGCGTGCAATGGGAGCGCGAACGCCGCGGCTGACATGAGCACGATAGCAGCGAGCTTCATGTGACGCCTCCTGCGTTTCGTAGTATACACATTCCGCCGTTGGCTGGTCGCCAGAGACCACCGCCTCGTCTCGCCATCGCGCGTACGGGTTGCGGATTGGTCACGCCACGCCAGACGGTGCGGCGCTCCCGCTCGCCATCGTCGAAGGAAGATGTTTCCGGGTCGGTCTTGGCAAGGTAGTCATTCATTGCGCAGGGCTTCCGGGATCCGAAGGTCCTGGTACGCGCGTTTCTGTACAAAACCGCGCAGTACAGTAGAATATATTAAGGAGGCCTGTCAAGGAGGATCCGCTATGCTGACTGCATGGAGAACGGCCTTGGTACTCATGGGATTGAGTGCGGTTGCGTGGGCGCAGAATGGGCCCAACCAAGCCGCGCCGCCGGATGTTCCCGCCCCCTCGGCTCCCGACGCCAACCGGCCCTTGGCGGTGAACACGGCCACCTACGAGATTGGTCCGCAGGACTTGCTTTTCGTGGACGTGTGGAAACATGAGGAGTTCACACGCCAGCACCGGGTGCGGCCGGACGGCAAGATCACGATTCCGCTGGTGGGCGACGTGCAGGCCTCGGGCCTGTCGCCGGAGCGGCTGGGTGCGCAGTTGAAGGAGGCCCTGGCGGAGTACGTCAATGAGCCGGTGGTGAGCGTGAGCGTGCTGGACGTGCAGAGCAAGACTTACAAGATGGCGGGAGCCATCGCCAAGCCGGGAACCTATCCGATGCCCAATCCGATCCGAGTGTTCGATGCCATCAATAACGCTGGCGGTTTCCCGCCCAACAGCTTCGCCAACAAGAAGAAGATCATCATCATCCGGGAGAACAGCCCGGACCGCTTCGTATTCAACTACGAGGATTACATCAAAGGCAAGAACCTGGAGAAGAACATCTACCTGCAAAACGGCGATACGGTGTTTGTAGAGGAATAGGAGGAGCGGCACGGGATGCAACCTACCGAAGGCTTGAGCGTACCCCGCCGGCCGCTGGATGTCGAGGATTATATCGACATCCTGCGGCGGCACAAGGGATGGATTTTGGGACCGTTTCTGCTGACTCTGGTGGCCAGCGTAGTGGGGGTTTATCTGTGGCCGGACCAGTACAAGTCGGAGGCCGTCATTCAAGTCAAACCGCAACAGGTTCCTCAAAATCTCGTGCAGTCAGTCGTGAATCAGGATCTGCTGGACCAGATCAACACGATGACGAACTACATCAAGAGCCGCTCCGTGTTGACCAGTATCATCCGGAACTTCGACCTGTACAAGCGGGATCTGGCGCGGCGTCCCCTGGAGGACGTCATTCAGACCATGCAAAGCAACATCGTGGTAGCGCCGGTGACGCAGTCAGTGACCACGACAGGCGCCCGCAGCATCGCCGCGTTTTCGGTTTCCTTCAAGTACGAAAACAAGTACGACGCGCAAAAAGTGGTGCAGGACCTGGTGGGGAAATTCCTGAGCCAGCACACGACCCTGCGCAGCGAATCGACGGTGCAGACACGGCAGTTGTTGCAGGATGAAGTGGACCGGGCACGGCTGGAACTGGAAGAGAAAGGCAACCGGCTGACGGCGTACCGGGCCGCCAACGCGGGCCGCTTGCCGGACCAGTTGAACTCGGCCACGCAGCAATTGCTCACCTTGCAGCAGAGCGTGAGCATGCTGCAAGCGTCGATCTCCCGAGCCAATTCGGAAAAGGATGTCGCCCAGACCAACATCGAAGTGCTCCAAAGCCATCTCGAAGCGCTCCAGCGGGAGAAGGCCCCTGCGCCGGTGGAAACGGTAAGTCCGCGGCTGGCCGACGTGAATCGTGAGATCGAATCGCTGGAGAGATCCCTGCAACTGGCGCTGCAACGCTACACCGAAAAGAGCCCCGATGTCCGCGATCTGCGGAACCGCCTGGAGGTGCTCCGCCAGAACAAGGAGACGATTCTTGCCGAGGAGGCCGCCAAGAAGACCAATTCCGCCGAAGACGAGCCGGCGCTGCCGGCCAACGTGCGAAGGGAAATCGAGGAGACTAGGGCCCGCATTGTGTTGTTGCAGGCCCAGATCGCACAGAAGGAGAAAGAGATCGAGGACTACACCAACCAGTTCCGGGAGGCGCAGCGGAGAATCGGCGGCTACGAGCAGCGGATCAGCGCCATTCCTGTTGCCGAACAAGAATACGCCTCTCTGCTGCGGGAAGAGGCCCTGGCTCGCGAGAAGTATCAGAACCGCGTGGAAGCGTTGAACAAGGCCCAGATCGCAGCCGAAATGGAAGGGCGCAACCAGGGCGAATCGCTGGCGCTGCTGGATGCGGCGACGCTGCCCAACGAAGTGGAGGAACCGAACCGGCCGCTTGTGATTTCAGTCGGCGCCGGGTTCGGGCTGCTGCTCGGAATCGTGATCGCGGGCGCCCGCGAGATGAAGGACACTTCGCTCAAGAATCTGAAGGATGTCCGCGTGTATACGCAGATGGCGATCCTGGGGAGTATTCCGCTGCTGGAAAACGACTTCGTCGTGCGCCGGCGCAGGCGTTTGGCGTGGCTGGGGTGGACAGTCGCCTGCCTGCTGGCCGGCTTGGTGATGGCCGGAGCGATCGTCTATTACTACCTGACGCTGCCGACCGTCGGATAGAAACGGGGACAAAAGGGGGAAACCGGAGTGAGCCGAGTACACGACGCATTACGCCGCGCGGAGCGGACGGGTGTGTTCAGCAGCACACCGCGCCCGGCCGCAGAGCCCAGGGCCACCGCGGCGCTGATGGACTCGGGGCCGAATCTGTCCGGCCTGCTGGAGATGGTGCGGGAGATCCCCTTCCGGGCCAGTGCCGACTCGCTGCTGATCGACGCGACGCGGCCGCATGAGGCTCCCATGGAGGAGTTCCGCACGCTGCGCACGCGGCTGAATCACATGAAGAGCCTGCAGCCGATTCACAACGTGGTGGTGACCAGCGCTTCCCCGGCAGAAGGGAAATCGCTTTCAGCGGCCAACCTGGCGCTGGCGCAATCGCACCTGGCGGGGAACACGACGCTACTGGCCGATTTTGATTTCCGCCGCCCGATTGTGCACACGCTGTTCGGCATCGACCGGAGTCCTGGTATCACGGATTATTTAACCGGGAAATGCCAGCTCCACGAGGCGATGCGCAAAGTGGCCGGTATGGATTTGTACCTGATGCCGGCCGGCGAAGCGGTCATCAATCCCCTGGAGCTGCTGAATCTGCGCGAAGTGAAGCAGTTGCTGGACCGGCTGCCCTCGTTGTTTCAGTGGGTGATCATGGACACGCCGCCGCTGCTGTTCGCGGCCGACGCCAACCTGCTTTCGACGCTGAGCCACGGCACGCTGCTGGTGGTGCGGATCGGGCATACCACCATCGACTCGGTGACGCGCGCCATGCAGAGCCTGTGCAACAACAACGTGCTGGGAATCGTTGTGAACGGCGCGCGGCGCGGCGAGCTTTACAGCAAGTACACCTACTATCACTCCTACTACACGCCCAAAGAAGAGCCGGTGCCCGCGGCGGAGCCGGCCGGGGCCGATGCGGAGGCGGACAAGAAGACCGAGGAAGGAACCGGCTTGTAGGCGAGCGAATTTTCGCGCAACGACGCGCAGGCGCTCAGTGGATTCCACGCCCTCAGGCTGACTCCGGGCTGCTGCATTCTTTCTTCAGGCGGGCTGTGGTCCGCCCTCGGGCAGGATGCTGGGCACGCGGGGAGGCACTTCCGGCTTGATCACTTGCTGCGTGCCGTCGCCCGGAGGCTTGGCTGCCGGCGTGTGCAGCGCGGCAAGCGGGACGCCCTCGATCAACTGGCGCACTTCGCCGCCGTCCAGCACTTCGCGCTCGAGCAGCGCGAGGGCGATGCGCTCCAGCGCTTCCTTGCGCTCTTCGATGATCCTGCGCGCGCGGTCGTAGCCGGTCTGCACGAGTTTCTTGACCTGCTCATCGATGCGGATGGCGGTGGCTTCGCTGTAATCGCGATGCTGAGCGATTTCGCGGCCCAGGAAAATCTGCTCTTCGCGTTTCCCGAAGCTCAGGGGGCCGAGTTCACTCATGCCCCACTCGCAGACCATCTTGCGGGCCATGTCGGTGGCGCGCTCGATGTCGTTGCCCGCCCCGGTCGTGATGTGGTGCATGAAGATCTCTTCGGCGACGCGGCCGCCCATCAGGATGGCGAGCTGCGCTTCGAGATAGTCCTTGTTGTAGCTGTGCTTGTCATCGAGCGGAAGCTGCATCGTCAAGCCTAACGCCATGCCGCGCGGAATGATCGTGACCTTGTGCACGGGATCGGCGTGCGGGGTCAGCGCTGCCACCAGAGCATGTCCGGCTTCATGGTAGGCGGTGTTTTTCTTCTCCTCCTCGCTGATGATCATGCTCTTGCGCTCGACGCCCATCATGACTTTGTCCTTGGCCAGCTCAAAGTCATACTGCGTGACCACCTTGCGATTCTGGCGCGCGGCAACCAGGGCCGCCTCGTTGACCAGATTGGCCAGATCGGCGCCCGCGAAACCGGGGGTCCCGCGCGCGATTACGGCCAGGTCGACATCGTCGGCCAGGGGCGTCTTCTTGGTGTGGACCTTCAGGATTTGCTCGCGGCCCTTCACGTCGGGCCGGCTGACCACCACGCGCCGGTCGAAGCGTCCGGGGCGCAACAACGCCGGATCCAGCACGTCCGGACGGTTGGTCGCGGCCACCAGGATCACGCCTTCGTTGGATTCGAAGCCGTCCATTTCGACCAGCAACTGGTTGAGCGTTTGCTCGCGCTCATCGTGTCCGCCGCCGAGGCCCGCGCCGCGATGGCGGCCGACCGCGTCGATTTCGTCAATGAAGATGATGCAGGGAGCATTCTTCTTGCCCTGCTCGAACAGGTCGCGCACGCGGCTCGCCCCCACGCCCACGAACATTTCCACAAAATCCGAACCGGAGATGGAGAAGAACGGCACGTTGGCTTCGCCCGCGATGGCGCGCGCCAGCAGCGTTTTGCCGGTGCCGGGAGATCCGATCAGCAGCACGCCCTTGGGAATGCGTCCGCCCAGTTTCTGGAATTTCTGCGGCTCGCGCAGGAATTCAATGATTTCCTGCAGCTCTTCCTTGGCTTCTTCGACGCCCGCGACGTCTTTGAATGTGACTTTCTTCTGCTGCGAGGAATGCAGCCGCGCGCGGCTCTTGCCAAAGCTCAGAGCCTTGTTTCCGCCGCTCTGCATCTGGCGGATCATGAAGAACCAGAAGCCCACCACCAGCGCGATGGGGATCAGAGTGCTCATGACGTTCACCCAGTTGCCGCCGTTGTCTTCCTTCCAGGTGACCACCACACCGTGCTCGAGCATCAGCTTGGTGAAATCGTCGAACTGCGGAGGAATCGTGGAGGTGAACTTGTCGCCGTTCTTGTACTCGCCCTGAGCCTCGCCCGTGACGCGATTCACCGTCATCCTGGCGACCTTGTCTTGCTGGACATCGCGGTACAAGTCGGAGAACTGCGGTGAAGCGCCCCTCTCCTTCTGGCCGGTCAGCACAGTCCATCCGAGGACGAACAAACACGCCACGATCAGCCACAGCACGGCGGTTCTGACGTTAGAATTCATGATCTGTCTCGACTATCCAGTGAAAACCCCTCAATTGTAAAGACGATCCCGGGGACAAAAAAGATTCATTCCGCCTGTGTCTCCCGAATCCGCAAAGCGGGGCCATCTCCGCCAGCGACTTCCGCCGCCGGGCCAAACTGTTTCACCCACAGGATCCTGCCGCCTCTCAATAGAATCGGCCATCCGGGCCGCCTCCAAGAGGGCACGCGCGCCTCTTGAAAAAGATCGCGGAGCTTCCGCACTCGCACCCGGCCCGCCGGCCGGTAGCGGTCTCCCGGCCTCCAACCGCGGAGTTCCAGCGCCTCCGCGCCCAGGTCCAAGTTTGGTTCCACTTTCAGCGTATCACAGGCCCCCGCCATGGAGGGCGCGGCTTGGGGCCGCTCAACCACTTCCAATTGAATCAAGGATTTGCCATCCGGGGAGGGATACACGCCGGGCGCTTTCACGTGCACCGCCTTCACCTGCCCGGGGGCTGCGGATTTGGCGAAACGAATCCAGCCGAAGGACCGCTGGACGGCGAGACCCGGTAAGGTGACCTGGCCTTCTCCTTCGACGCGGGCCGCCAAGGCGAGCACTTGCTCGACGTGCTGGAATTCGACGCCCTCAAGCTTGCCACGCGCAAGCCGGATCGCCTGGCGCACGACGCGGCGGGCGAGGGCCCGGGGCAGGTTCGTCAGCATCACCGCTTGAAGCTCGACCGCGCCCTCGCGGTCCCGTTCGAGCGGCGGCGCCTGGCCTGCCCACCAGCGCTCTTCTTCATGCGCCAGGTCGGCCAATTGCGCCAGATTCTCGGCGATGCGCGGATTCCATTCGCGCGCCAATTGCGGCAGCAGGAATTGCCGGATGCGGTTGCGGGCGAAGGCGGGATGAAAATTGGACTCATCCTGCCGCCACTCTATCCTGCGGGCGCGCAGGAACGCTTCGATCTCGCTGCGGCGGACACCGAGCAGAGGCCGGACCAGGCCGTCGGCGGTGACCGGCAGGATGCCAGCGAGTCCGGCCAGGCCCGATCCGCGCAGCAGGCGGAACAGCACGGTTTCGGCCTGATCGTCGAGCGTGTGGCCGAGCGCGATGCGGCCGGCCAGGTCCTGCTGCAAGAGGCCAGCGAAAAAGGCGTGCCGGGAGCGCCGGAGCGATTGCTCCAGGTTGCCGGGAACTCTGTCCCGCGGGGCTTGCTGGCGAAAGAAGGGCAGGCCTGCATCGGCAGCGATGCGGGCGACGAAGCGCTCGTCTTCCTCCGACGCCTCGCCGCGCAGCTTGTGATTGAAGTGGGCGAGGCCGGCCAGCGTGAATCCCTCCTGGGGCGCAAGCTCGCGCAGAACATGGAACAGGCAGACGGAATCGGGGCCTCCCGACACGGCCGCGATCACGCGCGCGCCGGGCGGGAGCATGGCATGGCGGCGGAGAGTTGAGCGGACGCGGTCCAGCACACCGTCATTCTACGCCCCGGCCGGAGCGCGATGCGTGCTATAACAAAAACTCCCCGTGTCGAGCGAACGCTTCATCGTCAGCCTGGATGCCGGAAGTTCGTCCGTCCGCGCGCTGCTGTTCGATGCGCAAGCGCGGCAGATGGAAGGCTTCGGCGCGCATGCCAGCTACCGGATCCAGACGACACCGGACGGCGGCGCCGAAGTGGATCCGGAGGAGCTGGCGCAACTCGCGATCGACTGCCTCGACGAGCTGCACCGCCAGGTGAACAACGCTGGAATCAAGATCGCCGCGGTGGCGGGCAGCGCGTTCTGGCACAGCTTTCTCGGAGTCGACGAAAACGGCAAGCCGACGCTGCCGATTCTGCACCTGCTCGACACGCGCTGCGCCGGTCAAGTGAGCCGCGTACCGGACGCGCACGCCCGCACCGGATGCATGCCGCATTCCAGTTATTGGCCGGCGCGACTGCTGTGGCTGGCCGAACATCGCAGCGAGGAGATGCGCGCGACCAAGCGCTGGCTGAGTTTCCCGGAGTTCCTGTTCGAAAAGTTGTTCGGGCGCGCGGGCGCATCGATTTCCATGATCTCGGCCACGGGGCTGTGGAATCAAAACGCGGGCGATTATGACGAGGAAACGCTGGCTGCACTGCCCATCCGGCGCGACCAACTGCCCGATCCGGCGAGCTTCGACCAGCCGGAGTGTGAACTCAGGGTGGAGTACAAATCCATGTGGCCGGCTTTCGCCGGCGCGCAGTGGTTTCCCGCGCTCGGCGACGGCGCCTGCAACAACCTCGGCAGCGGCTGCGTGGATGCGGCGCGCGCCTCGCTGATGGCCGGCACCACCGGCGCGATGCGGCTGGTGGTGCAAGCGCCCTCGGTCGAAATCCCGCGCGGGTTGTGGTGTTACCGCGTGGATCAGAAGCGCTTCGTCACTGGCGGCGCGCTTTCCAATGGCGGCGAGGTTTTCGCCTGGGCCAAACGCACGTTGCAGCTTCCCAAGGATCAGGAGGCGCGGCTGGAGGCGGCCGAACCGGGCAGCCACAAGCTGACCTTCCTGCCGTTTTTTTCGGGCGAGCGGACGCCCTATTGGCGCGCCGATCTGCGCGCGGCGATCGCCGGTTTGAGCTTTTCGACGGATGCGTTCGACATCTTGCGCGCGGGGCTGGAAGCCGTTGCGCTGGGATTCGCGGAGATCTACAAGCTGCTGGCCGCGGGTTGGGGGACGCCGGCCGAAGTCATCGCATCCGGAGGCGCGCTGCTGCGCTCGCCAGGCTGGACGCAGATGATGGCCGACGCGATTGGGTGTCCGGTGACAGCATGCACGGAACCGGAGCCATCCTGCCGGGGGGCCGCGCTGTGGGCGATGGAGCGCCTGGGAATGATCGGGAATCTGCGCGCGCTTCCGGCCTCAACGGGAGCGGTGTTCGAGCCGCGCGCGCAATACCGGGCCGCCTTCGAGCGTTTACGATGGGAACGGCATGCACTCTATGAAAAACTTTATGGCGCAGGCGCATGACTGAGGATCTGAGACGGCGCTTCGCGCGCACGCGGCTCCTGCTGATGGATGTGGACGGTGTGCTCACCGACGGCCATTTGTACAATGTCCCGGGGCCGGACGGGCGCATGGTCGAAACGAAAGCCTTTGGCTCGCAGGACGGGATCGCGCTGCAGTGGCTTTCCTGGTACGGCATCGCCACCGGCGTGATCAGCGGGCGCGTTTCGCCCGCCACCGAAGAGCGCGCGCGGCAGGTGAAGATACGTTATGTCTACCAGGGGCACATCGAAAAGATTCCGGTCCTGGAGCAGATCGCCTCCGAGAGCGGCGTCGGCCTCGAGGAGATGGCGTACGCGGGCGACGATCTGACCGACATCGTTGTCATGCGGCGCGTGGGGCTGGCCATCGCCACGGCGAACGCCCGTGCCGAGGTGAAGCGCGCGGCGCACTACGTCACTCGCGCCTCCGGCGGATCGGGCGCCGTCCGCGAAATCGCCGAGATGCTGCTGGAAGCGCACGGCCACTGGGTGAGTATCCTGAAGAAATACGAGGTGGACTGAGTGAACGAGCACATTGGCGTGCAAGTGATCACCGATTCCGGCCCCGGCATCCTGCACCAGATGACGGGCGTCATCGCCGCGCACCAGGGCAATATCCTCACAGTGCAGATCGTCACGGGCGTCGAGGACCGCGTCTATTTCGAGATCGAATTGCCGGGCGATCCGGCGGCGCTGAACGAGGACCTGCGCAAGCTGCCCGTGGTGCACGATGCCCAGCGGGTGGAAACTCTCCAGAAGATTTACGGGAAGCGCATCATTGTGGTGGGCGGCGGCGCACAGGTGGGCCAGGTATGCCTGGGCGCGATTCTCGAAGCCGACCGCCACAACATCCGCGGCGAGCACATCTCGGTGGATACGATCCCGCTGGTGGGCGAAGAGAATCTGGCGGCCGCGGTGCGGGCCGCGGCGCGGCTGCCGCGCGTGTGCGCCATCGTGCTGGCCGGCGCCTTGATGGGCGGCGATATCACAAAGGCCGTCCAGGAGGTCCGCGCCATGGGACTTCTGGTCGTCAGCCTGAACATGGCGGGCAGCGTGCCGGATGTGGCTGATCTGGTGGTGACCGATCCCGTGCAGGCAGGCGTGATGACGGTGATGGCCGTTGCGGAGACGGCGAAATTCAACGTCGCGCGGCTGCGGCGCCGCGTATTCTAGGGGGACGAAGGCCGGCCTTGACGCTGGCTCCCAAACTGTGCGGCGCGCCCCAACTGGTTGCGCAAGCTCAGGGGAAGGGCGGAGCCGGCCAGTTGAACACGCCGGGGATCGGCGTCTGCGCAGTTTCCTGAACTCGCCGAATGGACAGAGGCAGCCGGGACCAGGAGGCCAGGGGCCGGACTGTCAGGCTGCCGCCTGTATTTTGCAGAATTCTTCCACCTCCGCGCGGCTGCCGATGATCAGCGGCGTGCGCTGGTGGATCGCCTTGGGCTCGATGTCCATGATGCGCTGCGTGCCGGAGGTCGCGCCGCCGCCGGCCTGCTCGGCGATGAAGGCCAGCGGATTCGCC
>CAZTKA010000002.1:0-63414 GCA_964614015.1 uncultured Bordetella sp.
TGGCGATCAACGCCGTTCGGCGTGAGCGACCCATCGAAGGCGAGGACGTGTTGGTCGACGTGGGGTCGTGATAGGGCTAGGTTCCCATGCCAGAGCTCCCCGAAGTCGAAACCGTGGTGCGCTCGCTGCGGCCGCATCTGGCCGGCAAACGCATCCTGGCGGTGACATTCACGTCGCGCCGCCTGACGCCGGGCAATCGCGCGCGCCTGGCTGAGCGCCTGGCCGGACGGCGAATCGAATCCATCGGCCGCCGCGGCAAGTTCATCCTGGTCGCGCTCGACCAGGGAACGCTCACCATCCACCTGGGTATGACGGGAAAATTGCTCGTCTCCGGCGCTGCCGGCGAACACACGCACGCCGTCTTCACGCTCGACGACGGCGTGCTGCTCTATGACGACCCGCGCCAGTTCGGCTCGATTGAGTGGAGCGCCGAGGGCTCGCCGCGCGTGGCGCGCCTCGGCCCGGAGCCGCTGGAAATCAGCTTCGAGGAATTCCGCGAGCGCCTCCGCCGCCGGGCTCGCCTGAAAGCGCTCCTGTTGAATCAGAGTTTTCTCGCCGGCTTGGGGAATATCTACGCCGACGAAAGCCTGTTCGCGGCCGGAATCCATCCGCTGGCCGTAGCCGGACGCCTGAGCCGCAGGCGCGCCGAACGGCTCTATACCGCCATCCGCAGCGTCCTCACACACGCCATCGAACTGGGCGGTTCCTCGATTTCAGATTATGTAAACGCCGAAGGCGAACGCGGTTGGTTCCAGATGGAGCACCGGGTTTACGGCCGCGAAGGCGAGCCGTGCGCTACCTGCGGCGGCGCGGTGCGGAAGATCCTCGCCGCACAGCGCGGGACGCACTTTTGTCCGCGCTGCCAGCGGCGCTAGAGGGCTGTGCCGCCGCCCGCAGGATTTCGTCCGCCACGTCCACCACGGGCTTCATGGCCTTCACGTCGTGCACGCGGACGATGTGCGTTCCCTTCAGGATGGAGGCCGTAACGGCGGCGGCCGTAGCGAGCTCGGTGTGCTCGGCCGATCCTTGCACCAGGAAATGTTTGCGCGAAGGGCCCACCATTAAGGGCGCTTCCAGTTGATGCAGCACTTCGAGGTTGGCCAGGATCTCGGCGTTCTGTTCCTTGCGCTTGCCGAAACCGAGTCCCGGATCCACCACGATGCAGCGCCGGTCAAGCCCGGCCCGCACGGCCCGGTGCATCGCCGCGCCCAGTTCCCTCCCGATGGTTTCCATGACAAATTTGAGCGGAGGGAGCTTGGTCCACGTGTCGGGCGTGCCACGCATGTGGTTCAGGATCAGGCCCGCATCACCCTGCGCGACGGCGCGCGCCAGGGCCGGATCGAACGTGCCGCCGCTCGGATCGTTGATGATCTGCGCGCCCAGTTCCAGAGCTTTCTCCGCCACCGCGGCCTTATACGTATCGACCGAAATCGGAATGCCGGTCTTGCCGCGCAAGCGTTTAAGGACTGGGACAAGACGGCGCAATTCCTCGGCCTCGGAGATGCGCGTCGAGCCGGGGCGCGTGGATTCGGCGCCGATGTCGAGGAGGTCCGCGCCGGCGTCCTCCAGCTCAATCGCGTGTGCGAAGGCCCGGTCGGGATCGAGATATTTGCCGCCATCGGAGAAAGAATCGGGCGTGACGTTCAGCACGCCGGCAATCAGAGTCCGCTCGCCAAGCTGGAGCGTGGCGCCGCGGATCTTCCATTCGAATCGCTTTCTGAACATGAAGCTTCAGGTTAGCAGTCAACCGTCCCGGCGCGGACTTCCAAACCTGCGGCGCCGCCGAGTATACGCCGTTTTCGCACTACTCCGGCAGCCTCTCTGGAGGCTCCGGGAGCCAGAACGTCAGAAGCAGCGCCGCCGAGTATACGCAGATCCCCACGATCGCCGCCGCGTAGGAAAGTTGCGCGCCGGGGAGTCCGGCCGGCATCCATCCCGCAAGTTGCGCAACAAGGTAAGCGGCGGATGTGCCGCACATCCGCCCGCCGACGTTGGCTGCGAAGCCTTCTCCGGTGCCGCGCAGGTAGACCGGATACACGCGCGGCAGATAATTGCCCCAGAACGTCAGTTGGCCCACGGTGGTGAACCCGGCGATGAAAATCCCGGCGCGGAACAGCTCCAGGCTGTGCGCACCCGTGTAAAAGAAAACCCACGGAGTTATCACCAGGCCGGGGATCAGGAACAGACGCAGCAACTTCCGGCGGCTCACGACCACCAGGGCCAGACTCGCCATCGCAATCCGGCCCGCCAATCCGCCGAATTCCTGCATCGCCTGGACGCTCGAAGTGGCCTGTCCTTTTTCCGCTGGCCCGAGATTCGCGACCTCGGGCAGGCCCGCGGCGATCTGGGGCGATTGCTGGATCGTCCCAAAGGCGGCTCCGTAGGCGCAGGCGAACATCAGCGTGGTCACGATGGTGGTGTTGCGGAAGGCGGGGCGGAACAATTCGGCGACGCTCGGACGTTTCAGCGTCCCCTCGGCGCGTTTCCGGGCCCACTGCGGCGATTCCGGAAGAAACGGCCGTATGATCATCAGCGGAAACGCAGGCGCGACTCCGGAGATCAGCGTGTAGCGCCACGCCGAGTGGCCGCCGTAAATGGCGGGTAGATCGGCTCCATAGCGGCTGGCATAGTAAAACGCCCCCGCCACCAGCAATCCGCCAAGCGAAGAGAACGCCTGCGTGTAGCCCAGCACCGCCTCCCGCATCTTCGGTTCCGGGAACAATTCGGCCAACCACGCCACGGCGGCGACGAACTCGACGCAGACGCCCGCGAAACAGAGCGTGCGGAACAACAGCAGCGTTTCCAGACGCGCCGAAAATCCCGCCGCCACGGCCGAGAGCGTGTAAAGGAGAATGCTCCAAACCAGAATGCGGCGGCGGCCCAGACGGTCCGCCAAGTAGCCGCCCCAGAGTCCGCAGAAGCCGCCCATCAGCGGCGGGATCCAGTAGAGCAATCCGGCCCAGTGGCGATATTCGGGAGTGCCGGGGGCGAAGCGGCCGAGTTCGATCAGCGCGGGCTGCACGATCAGGGGGGCGACGAGCACTTCATAAATGTCGAACAGAAAGCCCAGCGCAGCGACGATGCAGATCGTCCATTTGACAGGAGTGGAGATGCGGGCCGGCGGGGCGGACATGGATAGGTCAGACTAGCACACCTTCCCCGGCTCGATCTTTCACGGTCCCTTGCAAGCACCGGAATGCGGCGGCTTACAGTGGAGCCTGCGGCCACAGCACATCGAGGTTCGCGTTTCCTCCGCCGAGCAGCAGCACCACATGATGCTCCGGGGAAAACTGCGCCTTCAGTTTGCCGGCCGCCGCCAGCGTGCAAGCCGCAGCCGGCTCGGACAGGACCTTCAAGCGCTCCAGAATAAATCGCAGCGCCGCCAAGGCCTCCGCATCGGAAACCACGGTCACGCCCTCCAGGAGTTTCTGCGCGGCTTCGAGCGTGGCCTCAGAGGGAGCCGGCGCCCCCAGCGAGCGCGCCACGGAGCCGATCTCTTTCAGCGAAACAACCTTGCCCGCCGCCAGGGATTGCGACATGCAGTCGGCGCCTTCGGTCTCCACGCCCCAGACTCGCACGGAAGGCTTGAGACTTTTGATGGCCGTCGCAACGCCCGCCGCCAGTCCGCCGCCGCCGATCCCCAGGATCACGTCCGTCAACTGGGGTGTGTCTTCGAGCAGTTCCAGGCCCAGCGTCCCCTGCCCGGCGATCACGGCCGGATCGTCGAACGGGTGGATGTAGGTCCAGCCCTCGTCTTCCAGCGCCTCGGTGGCCGCGAAGGCTTGCTCGGCGGAGGAAGCGAACTGGACTTCGGCGCCGTAGCCCTTGACCGCATCCACCACAGGATCGGGCGAGCCCTCCGGCATCCACACTTTCGCGTTCAGGTCCAGGGCGCGCGCGGCGTAGGCGACCGCCAGCGCATGATTCCCCCCGCTGACGGCCACGACGCCTTGCTGGCGGCCCTCGGGCGTGAGTCCGAGAATCTTGTTGAACACGCCGCGGACTTTGAAGGAGCCGGACTTTTGGAACAACTCCAGTTTCACATAGACGTTGGTCTTGAGCCGCTCGCTGAGCGCTGCACTGACCACCAGAGGAGTCCGGCGGACGCAGGACGCCACACGCTGCCGGGCACGCTGAACGCCGGAGAGGGTAACCGTTTCCGCCATGACCTATCAGTGTAATCGGCAGGGCCAGCAGACTGCCCAGATCTGTTGCTACCATGCCAAGCGTATGAAATTCCCCTACGCGAGCGTGGAATATGCAGGAGACGACTTTTTTGTGGGGGTCACGCCCGGCGGGCACGCCCAGGTGATCGATATGCGCGGCGAGCGCTCGGCCGCCACCGGCCCGTTAGACCTCTTGTACCTCGCCTTGGGAGGCTGCACCGGCGCGGACGTGCTTTCGATCTTACGCAAGAAGCGCCAGCAGCTGACCGGCTACCGCATCGAGATCCGCGGCAAGCGCCGCGAGCAATATCCGCGCAGCTTCGAGCGATTCGAAATCCACCACATCGTGCGCGGGCGCGGCGTCTCCCCGGAGGCTGTGGCGCGCGCGATTGAGTTGTCCACAAACAAGTACTGCGGCGTGGCCGCAACCCTGCGGCCCACCGCGGAAATTGTGCCGACTTTCGAGATTATCGAAGAACCGTAACTACTTTTGTAACGCCGCCAGGTCCGCCAGGACCTGCTTGCTGTGCGGGTTCGGATCGACTTTCTCGTACACCTTGCGGATCTTGCCCTGCGGGTCGATCAGGAACGTGTTACGCGCGGCGATGTGATCCTGCTTGAAACGCTCCTTGAGCGCGCCTTCGAGCTTGGTCAGCGAGCCGTAGGCGTCGATCACCTTGCCCTCGGGATCGGCCAGCGTCTTGAACGTGAGATTCTCCTTGGTGCAGAACTCCCGGTGCGAATCGACCGTGTCCGCGCTCACGCCCACGATGGCGGCGTTCAGAGCCGTGTACTTGGGTTGATCCTCCTGGAAATTGTGCGCTTCAATGGTGCAGCCCTGGGTGAAATCTTTCGGGTAGAAGTACAGCACCACCCATTTACCCGCGAAATCCTTCAGGCTGACCATCTTGCCTTCCTGCGAAGGCAAACTGAATGCCGGGGCCGCGCTTCCCACGGCCGGGATGGCGGCGGCCAACATGAGGGAAGCACTCACCAGCGCGGCGGCCGTCAGAACCAGAATCGCGCGAATTGCATCTTTGCGCTTCATGTGGATTACAGATCTCCTTGTGCCAGATTGCCTGTTCCTTTCAGGCTGGTCTTCACGGTAGCACAAAATACCGGACTGATAAAGTCCCATTTCGCAACCACGGCCTCAACCGAAAATTGCCGCGGCGCCCACGCGCAGGGTCACGATCAGCGTCCAGGGGAACAACAGCAAGACAAACGCTTTGCCCGCGCGCAGATGCCGCGAGGCCTTTGACATTCCGATGGCCAGCAGAAGCATCGACCAAAAGGAAAACAGGTCGAAGGAAGCTCCCAGCGTCCGCAGCCACAGCGGCGCATCCGGATCCATAAACGCGCCGGCATTGAACATCAACGGATTCTGCATGTCGAATTCGTCCGGCGGCACCAGATACAGCACGGCCATCGACAGCCCGGCCATGAGCGTGTTCGGCAAGAGTCCGTAGGCCGCGATCCCCATCATCCGCTTGAAGCCGATGCCCGCGCCCAAAACTACATCGGCCAGGAATCGCAACACGCCCGCGACCACCACCAGGCTCACCAGGCTGGTGACCAAGGCGGCACCGTACTGAAAGTAAGGCAGGAACCGCAATTGCGTCTGAATGGCCGCCTGGCGCTGCTGGGCCGACAGGTTGCGGCCCGCCGCCGTGGCGTCCAAATTGCGCCGGATCACCTCTTCCCAGCCGACGCGCTCCGAAATAGCGTAAACATAGGCTGTGATCACGACCACGCTGGCCAGCAGAGGAACCCACCAGTGCGGCCGCTGCACAATATCCCGGAACGCCTCTCCGGGCGAGACGAAAGTCCCGATCAAGCGGCCCAACTCGCTCATCCGCGGGACGTCAGAGGATTTGCCGGACGGCAAAGGAGGAGGCACGAGCTCCGGAGCCGGGTTCACGCCAGCGCCTCCTTGCAATACGCGAAACACTTCCGGACTTCGGTCACCGAATCCGCCGCTCCGCGGTACTCGTATTCGATCAGCGCCCGCATGGGGTACTTTTCGCGCTTCAACAACTGCAACACCTCGCGGATGGGCGTGTCGCCCTCTCCCCACGGCGTGTTCGGTCCTTGATCGCGCTTGCGATCCTTCAAATGCAGCACCAGAATTTTGGCGTGGTTCTCGCGGATGTATTGCACCGGATCATAGTTGGCGGCCGTGAAATGTCCGATGTCCAGGTTGATCGCGAAGCGGGACGACATGGCGAGCGCAGCCGCGAAGCTCTGCGGCGTGGCGAACTCGTTCGGGTTCCGGACGTCGGAGTGCCCGTGAAAGGCCACCGTCAGCCGGTGCCGGTCCGCGAAAGGCGCCACGCGCCTGGCCGCCGTCAACGTTGCCGACGCGGTGATGACCTCCACACCAAGCGCCTTGGCCATTTCAAAGCCTCGGTCGATCTCTTCGTCGGTGAAGCTGTCGTTGAAACTCAGGTTGTAGGCGTACAGGTGAATGCCGGCGTCGTCGAACTTCTTCCGCACGGCGCGGAATTCCTCCAGCGCGACCGAGAGGCGCCACTTTCGCAGCTCTTCGCGGGGAAGCCGCGGTTCGACGTGGGGCGAAAACAACTCACATTCCCCCAGCCCGATCTCCACCATGGCTTCAATGACGCCATCGAGCGGCTTTTCGCGGAAGCTGTAGGACTGCGCGCCTAACAGGACTCCGTTGATATTCGAGTCGATCTTCTTCTGGGCCAGCAGCGGAAGCGAGGCTGCTCCGGCCAAAGCTACTTGCGAGAATCTGCGCCGGGAGTACATGTAATACACAGTACCCCAGTCTGCCCGCCGGGGTGGGACGGTCCGCATGGCCGTGCGAGCAGGGTCGCGCGTGCCCGGCCTATCGCCGGAGTACAATGGCGGGGAGTGAGACTCGTATTCGTCAGTTTTCTGTTCGCCGGCATTGTCTGGGCGCAGCCGCTGTTGGTTTACTCCGAATTTGCGCGCATTGGCGCGAACGGCGATGTGATCGCACCCGCCATGCCACGTGAGATTCTGTCTCCCGCCGTGGCGCGCAACGGATTCACTTCCTTCCAGGTCGTGGTCAAGGTGCCCGCGGCCACTCCGTGGAATCTGTACGTGGCGCAAAATCCCGAAAACGCCGTGCGGGTGACGCTGTACCGGGAGAACGGCAATCGCCTGGAACCCGTCATGCAGCCCGCGCGGGGAACCGGGACCCAGATCTTCTGGATGGACCTTTGGCCGGACAAGGGCGCTCCCGCGCGGCGCATCAAAGTCGAACCTCAATTGAACATCAATAATGACTGGGTGATCTACCCCATGGAAGTGCGCATCATGCCGGCCACGATTCCCGACGGCGTTTCCGCCGATGGGACGCGGACAACGGCCCCCGCTGAGGTGATGCGCGAATTCCTTTGCGGCGCACCCCCAGCTGCCAGCGCCAAGCCGGCGGCCGGAGCGGATACCGGGATCACGATCGCGGCGCTGCAATTCCGGAATGCGCAGCAGGACCGGGCGCTGGCCGTGCAGGCGCCGCGCACCGAGCTACAAGCCAAGTTCGGCGCCTGCGACGCGCCGCCGCCTGCGGACAATCCCGAGTGGTATTTCCGCGTTCGCGACTTCCTGTACCGTTTGCCATAATAGAGGAGACATCGCGAAGACCTCGTGACCCTGAGCGCACTCCTCCATCTAGCCCGCCGCCGCGTTGTGACTCACCTCCTTCTGGACAAGGGAGCGCTTGCGGTTACCGTGGGCCTGGGCGGAACCGTTCTGCTGCTGCTCGCGGGAACGCAAGTCCTGGACTGGTATTGGGTTGCGGGTCTCGCCGCAGTCAGCCTAGGCGTCGGTGTCTACCAGATGCACAAGCATGTCCCTTCCCGGTATCAGCTTGCGCAACGCATCGACCGCCGCCTGGAACTGGCTGATACGCTCTCGACGGCCACGTATTTCGGCGAGCACCCCAAGCGCGGCTACGAGGCCGTGTGCGCCGTGCAGCGGCGCGAGGCCGAAGGCATGGCCGGTCGCGTGGACTTAGAGGCCGCGCTGCCACTGGAGCGCTCGCGATATGTTTATCCCGCCTTGGGCCTGTTGCTCATAGCCGCGGGGCTGTTCGCGCTGCGTTTCGCTGTGCTTGGCACGCTGGACCTGAAGCCATCCCTCATTGAGATGGCTGTGGACAACTTCTTTGCCGCGCCGGCCGAAGAGGCGCGCGTGAAAGCTCCCCGCTTGAACCTGACGCCGCAGGCCTTCGATCCCGCGCAGCCGGACGCGCCGGCGCCGCCGGACGATCCGGCGTTTCAGATCCCGGAGGATGCCCAGGACGCTAGCGACCTGATGAAGGGCGACGACCAACAGAAGGCCGGCGGGAAGAACGACGAGGGAGAAAAGGGTCCGGATAACGCGGCTCAGGAGGATGCCGGCGAGAGCGACAAACGGGGCGATCCGCAGGCCAAGCAGGGTGACAAGCAAGGCGATCCCAAGGACGGGCAGGACTCCTCGGAAAACAGCCAGGATCAACGCAGCATGCTGGACAAGCTGCGGGATGCGGTAGAAAACCTCTTGAACAAGATGAACCCCAAGGAAGGCAACCAGCAGAACGCCAAGAATTCGAACCGCCAGCAGAAGGCACAGAAGGGCGAAAAGGGCCAGAAAGGCGACGAAAAGGGCGAGAGTTCCGAGGGCGAGCCGCAGACGGCCTCCGGCGAGCAAGGCCAGCAGAGCGAAGAACAGGACGCCAAGAACGCCCAATCGCCGGGGCAACAACGGCCGGACGAAAACGCTAAGAGTGGAGCGGGCGAGAACGAAGGGGAGAAGACGATCCGAGATGCCAAAATGCTGGAGGCGATGGGGAAGTTAAGCGAGTTGCTGGGCCGACGCGCCAGTGAGATCAGCGGGCAGGTAACGATCGAGGTCGGCAACACCAAGCAGCAATTGCGGACCGCGTTCACCCAGCAGCAGGCCGGACACGGCGAGGCGGGCAGCGAAATCCACCGCGACGAGATCCCGCTGGTGCATCAACCCTTTATCGAACGTTACTTCCAGGAAGTCCGCAAGGGGACACCGGCTCCGGCGACGGCCGCCGCGAAGTAGATCCTGGATCCGTGCGGATGGCGACAGGGGTGGACTCTGTCACTCTCACACTGCCTTGCCCTTGACTTTGGGCACAGCGCGAGCCGGCGGCTTCTTCCGGCGCAGAAGGCGTGAGACGGCGCGCAGCAGGTGCGTCACCTCATTGGCGCTCTTCTGGATCACTGCGTCGGCCCCAGTGTTCTTTTCGTCAAGCCCGAGCGCGTCGGCCAGGCCTGATAAGAGCACGATCGGCGTATACTCGACCCGGCCGCGCATGCGGCGGATGAGTTCGATGCCGTCCATGCGCGGCGGTTTGTGATCGGTGACCACCAAATCGAATTTCTGGCTAATGAGCTGATCGAACGCATCGGCGGCGCTCGCCACACACTGGGTCTTGTGGCCCGCCTCTTCCAGCACGGCTTTGCGCGCGGCCAAGCCGCTGGAATTGCCATCCACCAGAAGGATGTGTCCACGGGAAGATGTCGAGGGAGTCGAACGAAGGGCCATGAGCAGACCAACGCAAATTAACAAACAGCTCAGGAGAGTGTCAACGGTTTTGTAACGAACACAAAAACGGAAACATCGAGTGCTTGACTTTGCTGATTTAGCAAACCCGCAAAGAAATGTTAACGCTCCTTTGCCCCTGCCCCCTCATTCTCGCGGCGCTCGGACCTTTTCCTGGAGGAAGTCCTCTCCAGACCGTCATGCGAAGTTCCAGGGCTCTGCCGGGTTAGGCTTGACCCCATGTGTCATCGAGCATATACTGGCCCAAGCTTCATGTGGAGATGAAAACGTTCCACGCCAGGAGGGTCCACGCCATGCGGTTCGCTCGCTTCGCCAGCTCCGTAATCTGTCTCTTTTGTAATCTCGGGATCCGCGCTCGCACAGACGGACCGGTCCACGATTACTGGCACCATCGTGGATCCCGCCGGGACCGTGGTGGCCAACGCGCCCGTCGAAGTCCGCAACGTCAACACGGGCGCGTTGTTCCAGGGCGGCACTTCCGCCACGGGCAATTACGTGATCTCCGTTCCCGTCGGAAACTATGAGCTGACAGTGAGTGTTACGGGTTTCAAGAGGTACGTGCGGCAGAACGTGGAAGTGCCCGTGGCCACGGCTGTTCGATTGGACGTGAGCCTCGAGGTGGGCTCGAACACCGAGACGATCACGGTCACCGACGCAGCGCCCTTGCTGAAGACGGAAACCGGAGAGATCAGTTACAGCGTGAAAACCGAGCGGGCCAATCAGCTCCCCGTGCTGGCTTTGAACGGCGCCAATATCCGCAACCCGCTGCAAGTGGTCACCCTCCTGCCAGGCGCGCAGTTCGCCAACGACACCATCTTTCGGATCAACGGAATGCCGGCCAACACGCAAGCGATTCGGATCGAGGGGCAGGATGCCACCAACGGTATCTGGAAGCAGCAGACGCAGATCGCCCAATCCGGCGTGGACGCCATCGAGGAGGTCGCGATTCAGACCAGCAACTTCGCGGCGGAGTTCGGGCAGGCCGGCGGCCGATATGTCAACATGACCATGAAGTCGGGCACCAACCAGTTTCACGGGAGCGCTTATACATACTTCGTCAACGAGTTTCTGCACGCCGGAACCCCCTATACCGATGCGGGCATCACGAACAGCTTGAAAACCGGACAGCACATCCGAAACAAGCAGCGCCGGATCGACTATGGATTCACGTTCGGCGGGCCGGTTCTTCTGCCAAAACTTTACCATCGGGTTGCGCGGGTTTTACGCGGATCTGTTCCCAAACATCACGGGTATCGGCTCCGGCACGCGCGGCGGCAACTCAATCGCGTTAGGGGTTGGCGGCGGCTTTCCTCGCATCCTCTGGGATCAAAAACCGACGGCCAATGCAAGCATCACTTGGGTGAAGAACAACCACACCTTCAGGCTCGGCGGCGAGATGATGCTGGAAGGCTTCCCGTCTCGTAACCTGGCCTACGGGCATGGAAACTTCGGTTTTTCGGCACAGCAGACTTCTCTTCCTTGGGAAAACGGCCAGAATCTGAACGCCACTACGGGATTTGGATACGCGAGTTTTTTCCTGGGGCACGTCAACAGCCTGTCGGTTTCCCAGCCGTGGTACACGCGCCTGGGCAACCGGGGCATCGGCATGTTCATTCAGGACACCTGGAAAGTGACGAGAAAACTGACGCTCGAGTACGGCCTGCGCTATGACTATCAGACCTATCTGCGCCAGACGTACGGAAGAATGCAGAACGCTTCGATGAGCACTCCCAATCCGACCGTCGGCGGGCGTCTCGGCGCGACAATCTTTGAGGGCTACGGCCCGGGGCGGTGCCAGTGCATGTTTGGATCAAATTATCCCTATGCCGTCGGGCCCGGTCTTTCGATGGCGTATCAGATCACCAGCAAGACTGTTCTGCGGACTGGTATCGGCCTATCCTATGGGACGAACGCGGAAAACGCGCAGCTTTCCTACAACGTCGGCACATTCTACAACCTGCCCGCGGCCGGCTACGGTTACTCTGTTCTGCCGGATGGCCTGCAAGCCGGCAATCCGGCGGTGAAGGGCAACCCGTACGGCTTGCCCGAAGTCGTGTGGCCGAACTTCGACCCGGGCCAGTACCCCTTCCGCACGCCCGCGGGTATGCCTCCCAACCAGCCGTTCATCGCGCAGGACCGGAATGCCGGACGCCCGCCACGGATTCTTTCCTGGAGCTTCGGCTTGCAACAGGAGGTTGCACGCAATCTCGTCGTCGAGGCCGCCTATGTGGGTAATCGTGGAGTGTGGTGGACCGCCCCGTCGTTGCAGGACATGAACTACAATGCCTTGCAGCCGCAGTTCCTGAAGTCCCACTACAACATTGACATCGGCCTTGCGGCGGACCGCAATTTGCTGGTGGCGCAAATCAATTCCAGTACGGCGCGCAGCCGCGGCTTCGCCACTCCCGCCTATGAGGGAATGCCGCTCACACAGACCGTCCGGCAGCAACTCCGGCCGTTCCCGCAGTTTAACCAGCTCAATCCGTTCCTAGGGCCACCGCTGGGTGTGAACTGGTATGACTCGCTCCAAGTCAAGGCCATCAAGCGCTACTCCCATGGTCTGGACGTCCAGGCCGCTGCTCTCCTGGATTGCTCGCGACTGGCAAATTGGAGCAGTCTTGCGCTACCAGAGTGGCGCCATGATCAAGGTGCCGAACTCGAATAATGCCTTGTTTACGCAGCTCGTACAGAGCAACGGGTTTTTCTCCACCGCGACCACATACAATCTGGTGGCGGGCCAGTCTTTCTTCGCACTTGGTCCCGATGGGAAACCACTCAACCCGAATTGCAAGTGTTTCGATCCGGCACGGCAGTTGGTGCTGAACAGGGACGCGTGGGTGGACGCCGCGCCGGGAACCTTTGGCGCGACTGCCCCTTACCTGAATGATTACCGCTGGCAGCGGCAACCCAGCGAAGCGTTAAGTCTCGCGCGGAATTTCCGCATCGGGCCGGAAGAACGCTATGTCCTGCAGGTCCGCGGCGAGTTCATCCAGAATGCCTTCAACCGGCTCTTCCTGAACTCTCCGTCCAACACCAACCCTGCGGCGAATACGACGTTCAACGGAGTCACCAACAACCCGTTCACGTCCAACGCGCTGACGGCCGGCTTCGGTTTCGTGAACACCATTAACGGCGCCGGCTCGAACCCGCGCAACGGCCAGTTGGTCGCACGCTTCACGTTCTGATCGCTGTTGCGCGCTGGCGGCGCGTTCGGGGGCGGATTCGGGGCGGCGGTCACTCCTTGGCCGCGATGCCGAGCGCTTTCATCTTGCGGTACAGGTGGCTGCGCTCAAGGCCCAGCATCTCGGCCGCGCGCGTGACGTTGCCCTTGGTTTCCTCGATCTTCTTCAGGATGTAGTCGCGCTCGGCGGCTTCCCGGACCTCCTGCAAACTGCCGAACCGCTCGCCGGGCTTGAAAAATACCGCACGCCGCGCCGGATCGAGCGGGATGTGGCGCGCGTCGATGCGCGTCTGCGGATTCATGATCACGATGCGCTCCATCAGGTTGCGCAGCTCGCGCACGTTGCCCGGCCAGGGATACTCCTCCAGCGCACGCAGAGCGTCCCTGGTCAGTTCCTTGGGCTTGCGGCCATATGCGGTGGTGAACTCCTTCAAGAAATGTTCGGCCAGCAGGCGCACATCCTCGATGCGCTCGCGCAGCGGCGGCACGTGAAACGGAATCACGTTCAAACGGTAGAACAAGTCCTCACGGAAATTGCCGCGCTCGATTTCCTCCTCCAGGTTTTTATTGGTGGAAGCGATTACCCGCACGTCCACGCGGATCGATTCATGCGCCCCCACGGGCTCCAGCCGCTGCTCGTCCAGCGCGCGCAGGACCTTGGCCTGGGTCTTGAGCGACATGTCGCCGACTTCGTCGAGAAACAATGTCCCGCCGTCGGCCTTCTGGATCTTGCCGATTTTGTCCTCGGAGGCGCCCGAGAAGCTGCCTTTACGGTGGCCGAACAGCTCGCTTTCAATCCATTCTTCGGGGATCGCCGCGCAATTCACTTCAACGAACGGCTCAGCCGCGCGGCGACTCGCGGCGTGAATCGCGTGGGCGATCAGTTCCTTGCCCGTGCCGCTTTCCCCGTAAATTAACACGCGTCCGTTGGTGGCGGCCATCAGCGCCAGTTGCTGGCGCAACGCCTTCATCGGCACGCTTTCGCCGATGATGCGAGGGCTTTGGCCGGTTTCCTTAAGACGGTTGAGCTCCAGTTGCAGGCGGCGCTGCTCGGCTGCGTTGTGCACCACCACGCTGACTTTCTCGATGGTCAGCGGCTTCTCGAGAAAATCGAAAGCGCCGAGCTTGGTTGCGCGCACGGCGGTCTCGATGGTGCCGTGCCCGGAGATCACCACCACCTCGGGCCGCTCCTCGAAAGGGATCTCCTGAACGCGGTTGAGCGTTTCCAGGCCGTCGATGCCCGGCAGCCACACATCCAGCAGAATCACGTCGAAAGGCTGGCGCCGCAGCGCATCCAGGCATTCCTCGCCCGTGGCCGCCGTGGCGCACATACAGCCCTCGTCCTCAAGCACTCCGCGCAGCGATTCCCGAATGCCGGGCTCGTCGTCCACAATCAATACGCGGGTATTTTTCAAACGCGGGCTCCAGCCTCCGTGACGGGGGCCTCAACCCCGGCGGTCTCCACGACCGCGGCCGGGATCTCCACATAGAAGCGCGCACCGGCGGGAAGATTGTCTTCGACACGGATGCGCGCGCCATGCTCGGCGAGGATATGGCTCACAATCGCCAGGCCGAGCCCGGTCCCGCGGTGCTTGGTGGAGAAATAGGGGAGGAACAACTTTTCCTTGTCGCCCGCGGAAACCCCGCAGCCCGTATCGGCCACGAGCAGTTCGGCCGTGTCAGGCGCCGTGGCTCGCGTGGCGATTCGCAGGCGCTTGACCATGGAATCCCGCATGGCTTCGGCGGCATTGTCCACCAGATTGACCACCACGCGCCGGAACTGTTCCGGATCGAGATTCACGTGCGGCAGCTCCGGGTCCAGGTCGGTCTCGACCTGGATCCCGTCCAGGCGGCCCGCGAACAGTTCGAGCCCGTTGCGAACGACTTCGTTCAAATCACTGGGAACCAGCCGCGCGGCCGGAAAACGCGACAGTTGTGAAAATTCATCCGCCAGAGCTTTTACTGATTCGACCTCGCGGGTGATGATGCGGGAGCACTGCCGCAGGACACGCTCGGCTTCGGGAGGCAGCTGCGCGCGGTCCAACTGGCGCGCGATGCGTTCCGCCGAAAGAGCGATCGGCGTGAGCGGGTTCTTCAACTCGTGCGCGATGCGCCGGGCGACTTCGTGCCAGGCCTCGGCTTTCTGCGCGCGCAGAAGCTCGCTGGTATCTTCCCACACGACCACATAGGCCGGCGCGACGGGCTCGTGCGCGGGGAGCGCCGAGACCGTGACGGCCAGATGGCGAACCTGCCCGGATTGTTCAAACTCCATCTGCGTGGAGGCCGCGCCGGTGCGGCGGGCCCGTTTCATCAGGTAGCGGATTTCGGCGGCGTGATCGGGCGGCAACAGATCCCCGACGGTCTGGGCGGTTGCCAGTTGCTGCCCGGAAAACAGGCTGCTCAGAGCGCGGTTCACGCGCTGGATGCGTCCGTCGGTTGCCAGGGACATGACACCGGTCGGGATGCTTTCGAGAATCGCTTCGGTGAAACGGCGCCGGCTTTCGAGCTCGCGGCGGTTCACCTCCAGGCCCTGGGTCATCTCGTTGAAGGCGCGCACCAGCGACGCCATTTCATCGGTGGCCGCCGCCTCCACGCGGTGTGCCAGGTTCCCGCGGCGGATCTGGCCCGCGGCTTCCAGCAGCGCCGAGATGGGCCCGCTGATCTGGCGCGCGAGTTTCAACGCGATCCAAGTGGCGACAAACAGAATGAACAGCGCGATCAGCAGAATGAACATGAGGTAGGTGTTCCGGATGGAACGTTTTTCGGCGGCCAGCTGTGCGTACTCGTGTTGGAATTCGTTCATGCGGTCCTGCGTGGCGAGCAAATCGGCTCGCGGCTGCAAGTTCACAATCAGGATGCCGAGCCCGAGCGCGGGCGCGCGGGCGCTGTAGGTTCTCGCCTCGCGCCGTTCGCCGGAACACAGCTTGCGCGTCGTGCCTTGCAGATCCTCAAGCCACAGCTCTGCGATGCGCTCCGCCTCGCACACGCGCGACAAATCGATGGAAGCCTGCCCCAGCGCCAGCCGGTCGGCCAGCGCCCGGGCGCGGCCCTGGATCTCTTCATCAAAGGAGGCGGAGACCGCCTCCAGCGCGATGTGCGTGTTGTCGACCGGCCTCTGGAACCACTTCTCCACGTTGCGGTTCAGGATGTCGTAGCTGAAGGCCACGAGGAAGATCACCGGGAGCGCGCTCAGCGCGACCGCTCCCAGCACCAGCTTGGCCTGGAGGCGCGAGCCTTCCCGGTTCCTCTGCCGCTCCAGATACAGGTTCACTCCGGTCCGGAAAAGCATGAATCCCAGCGTGACGGCCAGCAGAAAAATCAGCGTCGAAACGGCCCAGAACACAATTGTCTGCACTGGATTCGCAGGACCGTAATCGCCGAACGTGAAGGATTGCTGCCACAGGATGAGCGTGACGAGAATGGTCAGCAGAACCACCGAAAAAACGAAGACGTGGCGCTTGCGCATCGGTATTCCAATTATAGGGCGGCCCGGGCCGTTGTATCCTGAAAGAGTTTCCCCCAATCCATGAATCGCATTTCCCTGGCTGTTCGCAGTTTCTTCTCCATTCTGTTCCGCGGGACGTTTCCGGCAGATATCGCCGTCGCCTTCGGCTACAGCAAGACCGTGCCGGTGAAAGCCGCGCCTCCTGCCGCACCGCCCAAGCCCCAGACGTCGCCCGCCGATGGGGCGGTGCAAATCCTGGGCATTCTCCAGCGCGAGGCCCGGCTGGTGGATTTCCTGATGGAAGACATTAGCGCGTATTCCGACGATCAAGTGGGCGCGGCGGTGCGCGACGTGCAGTCGCAATCGCGCCAGGCGCTCGAGCGTTACATGAAGCTCGAACCGGTGATCGACGGCGTCGAAGACACGGTCGTGAAGACCGCCGGGCTCGATGCGGACGCATTCAAACTGGTCGGCAACCTCCCGGCCAGCGGCACGGCGGCCAGCGGAGTGTTGCGCCACAAAGGCTGGAGGGCCGCGCGCGTGGATCTCCCGGCGCCGAAGCCGAACCAAACCGTGCTTGTTCCGGCGGAGATCGAAGTCGAGTGAACATCGGCATCGACCTGGGCACAACCAACTCCGCGCTGGCCTATATCGACGCGCCAACGGGCGGGGAGGAAACCACGCCCGTCATCCACGTTCTCGAAATCCCGCAACAGGTGGCGGAAGGCCGCGTGGAGGCCCGACGCACGCTGCCGTCGTTTTTGCATTTGGGTGATCAGGAATATGTGGGCGTGTACGCGCGCGAGCAGGGCGCGCTCGTGCCTACCAAAAGCATCCATTCCGCCAAAAGCTGGCTGTCGAATCCGGCGGTGGACCGCACGGCGAAGATCCTGCCCTGGGATGCCCAAGAGGCCGGGCGCGTCTATTCGCCCGTGGACGTTTCGGCGCGTATTCTGAGGCATCTGGCCGGAGCATGGAAAGGCCGGCAGCACTCGGAGCTCGGCGAGCATCCGGTAGTGCTCACGGTGCCCGCGAGTTTTGACGAAGAGGCCCGTGAGTTGACCGTCGAGGCGGCGCGCCAGGCGGGCATCGAGAGGGTCACGCTGCTCGAAGAACCAGCGGCGGCGTTCTATTCCTGGATCGCGAACGACCTGGCGCGCTCGCAAAAGAATCTCTTCGACGGCCAGACGGTGCTGATTTGCGACGTCGGCGGCGGCACCAGCGATTTCACGCTGATCAAAGTCTCGCGCCAGAACGACCGCATCGAGTTCACGCGCACCGCCGTGGGCAAACACCTGCTGCTGGGCGGCGACAATCTGGATCTGACTCTGGCATGGCTGGTGGAATCGAAACTCGGCAAGCAGCTTTCTTTGCGGCAGCGCAGCGCCCTGCGGCGTCAATGCGCCGCGGCCAAGGAGCGCCTGCTTTCCGAAGAAACCCTCAGCAGTGTCGAGATCACCGTGCTCGGCGGCGGCTCGTCGCTGGTGGGAGGAACGCTGCGCACCGAGGTCACGCGCGAGGAAGTGCTGGAACTGGCCATCGAAGGATTCCTTCCGGTTTGCGAGCTGACCGACCGACCGCAGCATGAGGAGAACAGCCCGTACCGCGAAGTCGGCCTGCCGTACGTGTCCGATCCGGCGGTAACGAAACATCTGGCGGAGTTTCTCGCCGGAGCGGGCGGCGTGCGTCCGGATGCGATTCTGTTTAACGGCGGCTTCTTCATCCCCGAGATGCTGCGCCAGCGCGTCGCCGATGTGCTGGAACACTGGTACGGCACGCCTCCAGTGGTGTTCGAGAACCGCGATCTGGATCTGGCGGTGGCGGTCGGCGCGGCATATTATTCCTACGTCCGCTCGACGGGCGCGGGCCTGCTGGTGCGCGGCGGCCTGCCGCGTTCGTATTTCATCGGCCTGGCCGGAGGGGGCGAGGACGCGCTGCGCGCTCTCTGTCTGGTGCCGCGCGGCGCCGAAGAGGGCTCCGAGGTCGAGATCGACCCTGGGAATCTGCGATTGGTCGCGAACAAACCAGTGGCCTTTCGCTTGTACAGCTCGCGTACGCGGGCCGATGACAGGCCCGGCGAAATCGTCGCCTTCACCGCCGCGGAACAGCAAGAGTTGCATTTGCACGCGCCGCTGAATGCCGTGTTGCGGTTCGGCAAGGCAGGTGAACGGCTGGTGCCCGTCAAACTCGGCGCGCACCTGACGGAGGTCGGAACACTCGAAATCTGGGCGGACTCCAAGGAAACCGATCACCGCTGGCGCTTGCAGTTCGAGCTGCGAAAACGGCTGGAGCAGGCGCCGTCGCGGCCCGCGGCGGTGGTCAGCAAGGAAGCGGCAGCCGCGGCCGAGGCCTTGTTGCCGCAAGTGTTCGCATCCGGCGATCTCGAACCCGAACAACTTCCCGCGCGCCTGGAGCAGGCGCTTGCGCTGGGGCGCGGGGCGTGGCCCGTGCCGGCCATCCGCGGACTCGCCGATCGCATGCTGGAGCTCGCCGAAGGCCGCAAGCGCAGCGCCGCGCACGAATTCCGCTGGCTGAATCTGTGCGGATTCTGCCTGCGCCCCGGCTTCGGCTTCCCGGGCGACGACTTCCGCATCGAGAAGGCGCGGCGTGTGTACGCCGAAGGCCTGCGCTTCGCCAATCAGGTGCAGAATGAAATCGAGTGGTGGATCTTTTGGGGCCGCGTGGCGGGCGGATTGAACAAGAATCAACAGACCGATATTTTCCAGCGGTTGTCGCCCGTGCTGCTGCCGCGCTCCGGCAAAGCCCCGCGCGTGAATTCCAGCTTGCTGCGGGAAATGTGGCGCTGCGCCGCCAGCCTGGAGCTGTTGCCGGTCCAGACCAAACAGCAACTGGGCGAAGAACTGCTGCCAGGCGTCATCAAAGGCGATTTTGTCGATCCGGGCCTGTGGTGCCTGGGCCGCTTGGGCGCGCGCAAGCTGTTCTATGGCCCGATCCATCAGGTGATTCCGCCGAACGTCACGGCGCGATGGGTGGAGCAGCTTTTGAAAGTCCCGAAAGCCGCCGACGCCGTGGCCGCCATGGCGAAGCACACCGGCGATGCCACGCGCGATTTGCCCGCGCCGGCGCTCCATGCGGTGCGCGGGGCCTTCCCAGCGCTGGATCTCGCGCGCGAGCCTGAGGATCCGCTGGCCGCCATGGGCCGCATCTTCGGCGAAGAATTACCGCCGGGACTCGTGTTCCATGAATGAACTGGATCTGGTCGCGTGGCTCAAAAAGCGGAACGGCCGCAGCCGGGATGTGATCCTCGGCATCGGGGACGACTGCACGGTTTTCCGCGCGCGGCCGGGCGAGGATTTGCTGTTCAAGATCGATCCCCTGATCGAGGGCGTGCACTTCACTGCGGACCTGTCGGCGGCCGCCGTCGGCGAGCGGGCGCTGGCGCGCAGCCTGAGCGACATCGCGGCCATGGGGGGCGATCCGCGCTTCTGTCTGGTGTCGCTTTCGGCGGGCCGCGGGCGCAATGAGCGCTGGATCAAAGATTTCTTCCGCGGCCTGCTGAAGCTGGCGAACCGCACGGGCACGGTTCTGGCGGGCGGCGATCTGTCGCATGACGACAAGACGCACGTGGACGTGACGGTCTGCGGCGCCGTGCCGCGCGGCAAGGCTCTGCGGCGTGACGGAGCCCGCGCGGGCGACGCGCTGTATGTCTCGGGAACGCTCGGAAAAAGTTGGGCAAGACCCATCCGGCCGCGCCTGGCGCTGGGGAAAGCGTTGCGCGGCCGCGCGACCTCTTGCATCGATTTGAGCGACGGGCTGGCGCTTGACCTGCACCGCATCTGCTCCGCCTCGGGTGTCGCCGCGGAAGTGGATCGCGTCCCGGTGGCCAAGGGTTCGACGCTCGAACGCGCACTGCATGGGGGCGAGGATTACGAGCTGCTGTTCACGATGCCCGAGGGCGCGCGCGCGCCGGCGGGCTGCACGCGCATTGGCGCCATCGTGCGCGGGAAGCGCGGATTCGTTCGCTTCCAAGGCGCGCCGCTGGAGCCGCGCGGCTACGATCACTTCGCGAACCGCTAGAATGAAAGAGACCTGCCGTGTCCGCATCCCCCATTCTCATCACCGCGATCGCCATCGTCAGCGCCGCCGCCGGCGTGTGGCTGACGAGCATTTACGGCTTGGCGCGAAAGCTGGTGCCCTTCGGCGGAGGAGCACTGGTCGGCGTTGCGATCTTTTGGGTGTTGCCGGAGATGGCCGCATTCCTGCGCTGGAACGGAGCGCTGCTGTGGATCCTCGGTGGAGTAGCCGCGCTTGCCGCGATTGACCGCTTTGTTTACCCGGTGTGCCCGGCCTGCTCGCCCGGGCACGATCACGATCATTGCCCGGCGCAGTTGCACGGATTCGCGACGCCTCTGTTGCTAGCCGCGGGACTGCACGCAGCGCTCGACGGCTGGAGCGCCGCGGCGGCGGACACGGACGTTCATTTGAGCCTTGGGTTCCTGGCCGGGATCGCGGCGCACAAAATTCCCGAGGGCCTGGCGCTGGGTGTGATCGGACGGGCGGCATTGCGGTCGCGCCGGTCGGCGCTGGCGTCCTCCGCGATTGTGCAATGCGCGACGCTTCTGGGAGCGGCGCTTGAATCCGTGCTCGCCCCGTATTTCGGCGCCCAGGGCCTGTACCTCTTGCTGGCGGTCGCGGGCGGCAGCTTCCTCTATCTCGGCTGGCACGCGGTGCACGGCGAATTCCGGCGCAGCGGAGCGTCGCCCGCGCTGGTGCCCGCCTTGACGGGTGTGGCGGGATCGAGCGTCCTGCGGCTGCTGCTGCGGTAAGAAATTCTCCAGAGCGCGAACCTCGCCGGTGGATTCCAGGGCCTCGAATACCACCTGGCGGCCATCCGGAGACACCTGCGGGAATCTCACGGCGCCGTCCGGCGTCCCGGCGAGTCCCCGGTTACGGCGGGGTTCTGGATCCCCCCGCTCGCGAGGGAAGTGGCGCACCGTTTCCGTTTCGCGATACGCTGGACGCGTCGCTTCAGTTCCGGATCGAAACGACATGGTACTGGCGATATCACGAACAACACATGTGTAGTAGGCGAGGTGTACGAACCCCATGCTCCGCGGCCTGATGATGGATGACCCGCTGACGCTCCCGCATATCCTGGAGCGCTCCGCGAAATTGTACGCCCGTCAGGAAATCGCCAGCCGCGGCCTGGACGGCTCGATGCATCGCTACACGTATCGCGACTTCCATGCGCGCACTCACCGGCTGGCGCACGCGCTGCGCGGCCTTGGCCTCCAGCCCGGCGAGCGCGTCGCGACCCTCTGTTGGAACAGCTTCCGCCACCTGGAGCTGTACTTCGCCGTCCCCTGCTCCGGCGGCGTGCTGCACACGCTGAACTTGCGCCTGGCGCCCGAGCAACTGGCCTATGTGATGAATCACGCCGAGGATGCAGTGCTCTTCGTGGACGCCTCTCTGCTTCCAATTCTGGAGGCGGTCCGCCCGCGCCTCACTTCCGTGCGGCACGTCGTGGTCATGAACGATACTGGCCAGCAGCTCGCGGCTGGCTCCCTGGAATACGAGGCTCTGCTGGCCGGCGCGCCGGCCACGCCGTTTGCTTGGCCGAGGCTCGATGAACGGGCCGCGGCGGCGATGTGTTACACCTCGGGCACCACCGGCAATCCCAAGGGCGTGCTCTACGATCATCGCTCGATTTTCCTGCACAGCTACGGGATCTGCATGGCCGACGCGTTCGCCTTAAGCGAGCGCGACACGATCATGCAAGTCGTCCCGATGTTTCACGCCAACGGATGGGGCGTTCCGTTCGCTGGCGTGATGACGGGATCGCGATTGGTCTTCAGCGGCCGCAATCTCCAGCCCTCCGACATCACCTGGCTGATCGAGCATGAGCGCCCCACGTTCAGCGCGGGCGTTCCCACGCTGTGGATGAATCTGTGCACGTACCTGGAATCGCACCCCTGCGATCTGTCGAGCTTGAAACGCGTGGTGGTCGCGGGCTCGGCCATGCCGCAGCGCTTCATCGAATTATTCGAGCAGCGTCACGGAGTGCACATCCTGCTGGCCTGGGGCATGACGGAAACTACGCCGATCGCTACCGTCACCACGCTGAAAAAGCGCCTCGCGGAGCTGCCTGATGCCGAGCGCTTCAAGATCATGGCCCGGCACGGCATTCCTCTTCCCGGCGTGGATCTGCGCCTCATCCACGATGGGGGCGACCACACGGGTCACGAGGCGCCCTGGGATGGGGCCACAATGGGCGAGTTGCAGGTGCACGGGCCGTGGGTGTGCTCCGCCTATTATAAGACGGACCAGGGGCAGGACGCTTTTGCCGACGGATGGCTGCGCACGGGCGACATCGCCACGATCGACGCGGAGGGTTACATCGAGATCACCGACCGCGCCAAGGACCTGGTGAAGAGCGGCGGCGAATGGATTTCCAGCGTCGATCTCGAAAACATCATCATGGAGCATCCCAAGGTAAAGGAAGCCGCCGTGATCGCCGTTTTTCACCCGAACTGGCATGAGCGGCCGCTCGCCTGCGTCGTGCCCCTCGAGGAGTATCGCGGGCAGGTGGGCAAGCAGGAGATCCTCGATTTCCTGAAGGGCCGCGTGGCCAAGTGGTGGCTGCCGGATGACGTCGTGTTCCTCGACGAGGTGCCGAAGACCAGCGTGGGCAAATTCAACAAGCGCGCGCTGCGGGAGCAGTTCAAGAATTACCGGCTCCCCGGCGTGGAGCCGGCAGGCGCGGAGGCATAAACACGGGCTCCCGCGCGCCGCTTTCGAACAACACCCCGGCTGGCTACGCCCGACGCTTCAAAATCTGCGGCAGATTCTGCGTGAACGCCGAGCGCGCCAGTACGATGTCGCAGCCGGCCTGCTGCGCCCGCTGCTTCAGTTCGCCGTGCACGTGCGATACATAAGCGACTAGCCGGACGCCGCGCGTCTCCTCGCGGCTCTTCAATTGCCGGATCAGGTGAACCGCATCCACAGCGGCGCAATTCAAATCCAGAATCATGAGCGCGGGCTCCTCGCGCGCCTTGAGCAGTGCGTCGGTTTCGCTCTTGACGAACTCCGCCGCCAAGCCGGCGCGCTTGGCTGCCTCCGAAATCTTGACGGTGAACATGAGGTCGTCGAGCACGGCGACGATCTTTCTGGGATGCGGCATGCGGAGAACTTTTCAGGATTCCGCCCGGGCGTTCAGGCGGCCACGCCCATCTTCTTCATCCACGGCGTGGCGCCCGCCAGCGCCGCGTTGACGGCATTGATGTTCTTGACGCCTTCGGTCGAAAGCCAGTCCTCCAGAGCCTTCACGCCCTTGGTCGCATAGATCGGCATGCCGTCCTTCCAGGTCGCGCGCCCGCACAGGACGCCCGAAAAATCGGTGCCGGCTTCCTGGGCCATCTTCAGGCTCTCGACAAACTGCGCGTTGCCGACGCCCGCGCTCAGGTAAATGAAGGGTTTCGCCGCCGCTTCAGCCGCCTGGCGGAAATACTGGAGCGCCTCGGCGCGCGTATAGGCCTTCTCGCCCTTGTAGACGGAACTGCCTTCCACATAGACCGCGTTCACCGGCACCTCCACCTTCAGCACATCCACGTGGTACTGCGGCTTGGAGAATTCCCTCATGCTGCCAATCACAACTTGCGGCTTGATTTTGGCAAACTCGAATCCTTTCTCATCGCCGCCTTTGGGATCGTAGCCGACAAACTCCAGAAAGAAGGGAATCTGATGGAACTCGCATTCGGCGCCGATGCGCTCGATGAAAGCATGCTTGATGTCGTTCACGTCCGGATCTTCGAAAGGCGTGTAGTAGATCAGGACCTTGACGGCGTCCGCGCCCCAATCGGCGATGCGCTTCACGGAAACGTGCGGCAGCAAATCCGGCAGGCGGCCGGGCCGCGTGTTGTCGTAGCCCGATTCCTCGTAGGCCAGCAACAGTCCCGCATTCGCCGCGCGGGCCTTGGCGGCCTCCAAGCCCCACTCGGGATCGAGCAGAATCGCCGAAGCGTAAGGCGTCAGGATGCGCGTCACAGCGGTCTTGAACTCGCTCATCATCTCGTCGGTGACCGTTTTGGGATCGGCGCCCTTGGCCGACGCGATGGCCTTCTTCAAACTGCCGCGCTGGTCCATGGCCGCGGCCGCGATGATGCCGTCCTGGGTGGACAGGGACTTCAAATGTTTCAGTTTTCCCGGCGAAAGTGTCATGATCGTATTCCTTCAGTGTAGCGTCGGAACGACTCCAGACGGCGGAAGTAGCTGCGCGCCCGCCGCGCGTCCAGCAGGATCTGCGCCTTCAATCCCCCGGCCGTCTCGAACTTTTTCTCATCGCGCAGGCGGCGAAGAAATTCCAGCCGGATGGCCGCGGGCGCCGCACCCTCCAGCGGATCCAGCAAGTAGGTTTCAATCGATAACTGCTCGTCGCCGCCGAACGTCGGCCGGTAGCCGAGATTCGTGAGGGAAGGCCAGCGGCGTCCATCCGCGAAATCCGCCGTGCGCGTGATATACACGCCCCGCGCGGGCAACACCTGCGCCTCCGTGCGCAAGTTCAGCGTCGGCACGGTCTGCTTCGAACCAATACCGTGGCCGCGCACGATCTGGCCGGCCACCGCGTGCGGCCGGCCGAGCAGGCGGCACGCGGTAGCGACGTCGCCCCCCAGCACGCATTTGCGCACCGCGCTGGCCGATACCGTGCGCCCGCGCCAGACCACTTCCGCGACGAACTGCGTCGCGTAGCCCAGATGCGCACCCAGCGCTTCCAGCACGGCCGCATTGCCCGCCTGCTTATGGCCAAAGTGAAATCTCCTTCCCACCAGCACCACCCGGGCGTGCAGCGTATCGCGCAGGAACCGGGCGGCGAACTGCTCCGGGCTCAGTTGCGAAAGTCCGCGTGTGAAAGGGACAACCAGTACGTGGTCAATGCCCAGATCGCCCAGCAGCGCACAGCGCTCCTCGATCGAAGTCAGCAGACGCGGCGCCCGCTGCGGGGCCACGATGCACATCGGATGCGGATCAAATATCATCGCCACCGCGCGCAAGCCGCGCTCCCGCGCCGCCTCCACCGTGGCACGCAGCAGAGCCTGATGTCCCAGATGCACGCCGTCGAAGTTGCCGATGGTTACCGCCGTCGGGCCGAGTGCGGCGGCCTCTTCAGGATTCCGGAGGATCATGCCGCCACTTCGATCTCCAGTCCGTCGTAGGCCAGCCGGATATCGGCGGGCAGCAGAGCTTCGGTGCGCTCATGGTGCAGGTCGTGGCACATGTGAGTGAAAAACGTCCGCTCCGCGTGCAGTTCCTGCGCGAGCGCGATCGCTTCATCCAAGGTCGTGTGCGTGGGATGCGGGCGGCGCCGCAGCGCATCCAGAAACAGCACGTCCAGACCGCGCAATTGCGCCTTCGCTTCCTCCGGCACATGACTGTGATCCGTCAGATATGCAGCGCGGCCGAAACGGAAGCCGTGGCTCACGCCTTTGCCATGGTCCAGCCGAACGGGCGTGAACCGCATGCCAAACAGCTCGAACGCCGCGCCGTCCATGACGCGCAGCTCCAGCTTCGGCGCCGAGGATTCGCCGGGCGCCTCGAAAGCGTAGCAGAACACGCGGCGGATCACGGCGAAGGTTTCCTCGGTGGCGTAGAGCGGGATCGTATCCTTCTGAAAATAGTTGAAGGGACGCACGTCGTCCAAACCAAGGATGTGGTCGGCATGCGCGTGCGTGTACAGCACCGCGTCCAGCCGGCGGACCCCGGCACGCAAGATCTGCGCCCGGAAATCCGGCGTGGTGTCGATCAGCACGTTGCGCCCGCCATACTGCAACAGGACGGAGGGCCGCAGCCGCTTGTCGCGCGGATCGGGCGACAGGCACACCTCGCAGGTGCACCCGATGGTGGGCACGCCCGAGCTGGTGCCCGAGCCGAGCACCGTGATCTTGACTGTTTCCGCCATCCCCTACTGGCTCGCGGCCGTATCCGTCTGGCTGACTTGCACGTACCGGAACCGCAGCTCGGTCAGAGAATTTTCCACCAGCCTCTGTTCCTTCAGCGACAAGTTGCCCTTCGTCTTTTCGCTGATCATGGCAAGCAAGTCGATGGCGTGCCGGGCCGCGGGGAGATCCGGCTTGGTGTCCTCGTTCTCGCCCAGCGGAATCAAGCCCAGTCGTACTTCGGCCTGCATCTTCAGAGAAAGAACCAGAAACTCAAACGTCGGGGGCGGTATCGGAAAACCGGAATCACTCATATCCGTACCCTCTCAGTGTAGCCCCACAGACCACCTCTGGGCGGAACAGTCCTTTTTCAGCCGTAAAATAATGGCATGCGCTACTTCACGCTCGATGAGGCCCAACAATTGATCCCGGAAGTCGAGCGCCACGTGCGCGATGCGCTATTCCACAAAGCCGAGATGCAGCAGGCGAGCCAGGAGCTGGAGCGCATGGTGGAGCGCGTGCGCGTTTCCGGCGGCGCGCGCCTGAATCCGGCACGGCAACTGGATCTGCGGGCCCGCCGCGACAAAAGCGTCAAGGCGCTGCAAAAGGCGCTTGCGGCGATTCAGGAAACCGGAGCTCTGGTCAAGGATCTCGACATCGGCCTGCTGGACTTCATGACGCGCTACCGTTCCCAGGACGTGTGCCTGTGCTGGAAGCTCGGCGAAGACGCGATTCGCTTCTGGCACGGCGCCCAAGAGGGCTTCCGCGGGCGGAAACCGATCGATGAAGACTTTCGCAGGAACCACCGCGCCGGCCCCGGAACCGCCGCGCCGCATTGACACTTCTTCCCGCCGGCCGATATCCTGAAATCAAGAGGATGCTGCTCGCTCGAGAGTTCGTCGACTACATTTCACGCCAGCTCGTCGCCAAATTGACACCCCAATGGATCGAGACCTCCAACAGCCAGGCCGCTGCCGGTTTCGTTTCCGCCCTCATCGAGGAGGATTTGAGCATCGAAGACCGCCTCAACGACGAGGTCCGCGACCTGCTCAGCCAGTACAGCGACTACATGCGGCGCGAGGGCGTCAGTTACCAGGAGATGTTCCGCCGCATCAAGAACACGCTGGTGACCCAGCGCAAAGTGATCCGCGCCTCCGGCCGCGATACCGGAGATCCGATGAAGCTCTCGCGCGACAAGATCAACGACTTGTCGCACAAGATCGTCGCCGCCCTCCGGAAGAATCGCGATTTCCGGCTGAAGCGCGATCCCAACGACGTGCGCCTCGAGATGGTCAGGCTCATCACCGAGCTGTTGCAGACCGAGGAGAAGGTCGACCGCGCCGCGCGCGCCAAGATCCGCACCATGAAACGCGAAATCGGCGAAGGCACCGAGGAGTGGGATCTGCTCCACAAGCGCTATTACGCCGAGGAACTGAAGAAGCTCGGCATCGACCTGGCGCGGTAGCTATCGTCCCGCCGCCGGCTTGGTGCTGACCAGGTGCTCGAGGTCGCGGTTGTTCTCATTGCACGAATACTCGATCAGTTCCGGCAATCCGTGCACGGCCTCCAGCGGCGTCAGCGAACGCTCCAGGTTCCACGGTTTTTCATACATCACCGGATCGATGATGTCGTAATTCATAATGATGCTGTCCGGCGTGCGCCTGAAGCGCTCGATCACGCGCAACTGATCGCTGTGCTGATGCCCGGCCGTGTCCAGCCAGGTGCGGTCGTTCAAGCCGATCGTCTCGACCACCAGCGTGTCGCCTTCCCAGTGCGCCACCGAATCGCCCATGAAACTCGGCTCGACGCGCTGCGGATGCGGCTTGCCGATCGGGATCACGCGCCACAGGCGCATGTACTCGAAGGCCATCACCAGATACTCGTCGGTCTGAATGAATTGCACCGGATACGGCGACTGCATGATGCGCGGCACGCCCGGGTACAGGCAGAACGACGTGGGATCGTCCTTTGCGTCGTGCTCCTGGAAGGCCTTCAACCCCGCCGGCGTGTACGGGATCTGCTCCTCCGGCGTGTCGCGCGCCAGATTCGGCGTGTAGGGGATGTTCCAGAAACCGGAAAAGTCAGGCTTCCCGGATTTCGTCCGCGGGATGTCCGCGGCCGCAACGCCGCCGGCCCGCAGCAGCGCTATCAGAAGCGCCATCAGAACCGATTTCATGATTGTCTCTTCTCCGTGATTATACCGCGTAAATTATTTTTGCTTCGCTTCCAATCACTTGCCGAAACGTTGCCGCGCTTTGCTTGCCGCCGTGTTGTATATCTGGGCCAGGAGTTCAGGCGCTCACCCCGAGAATTGTCGGGTCCATTCGGAGAGCCTGGACCGGTCGAGCTGATGCGAACAGCGGCGTCCTAGGCAACGCCGTTGCGGCCTGCGTGCGATGGCGACCGCGGTGGCGAAACAACCTGCACCGTCGCCGGTCTGGTAAACACCGGCTATGAGGATCCTCAAGAAAAAGGCGCCACGGAGAAACACGGATGAACCGGATCTGTGTCGCTCCGTGGCCGCATCCGCGGCCGCAGTGTGCGCCTACCCGGCCCAGCGCGCCGACAATTCCCTGATGCGCCGCAGCGCCTCCAGAATGTTCTCCAGAGAATTGGCGTAGCTGAAGCGCAGGTAGCCGTCGCCGTACTCGCCGAAACCGCGTCCATCCAGGCACGCCACGCCGGCCTCGTTCAGAATCAGATCGGCGAGTTCCTTCGATGGGATGCCCGTGCCCCGCACGTTCGGAAACGCATAAAACGCGCCCGACGGCATGCTGCACCGGAAACCGGGAATTTCGTTGAGCCCGTTCACGATCGCGCGGCGGCGTTCGTCGAACTTGCGGACCATCATCTCCACGCCGTCCTGCGGACCTTCCAGCGCCGCAATGCCCGCGATCTGGGTGAAGGTCGCCGTGCACGAGTTCGAGTTGCCCATCAACTGCACGGTCGCCGCCACCATCTGCGCGTTCATCACGCCGTAGCCCAGCCGCCACCCGGTCATCGAGTACGTTTTCGAAAATCCGTCCAGGATGATCGTCTTTTCCTGCATCCCGGGAAACGACGCGATGGAAACCGCTTCGTTGCCATCGTAGACAATGCGCGAATAAATCTCGTCGCTCAGCACCATCACGTCGCGGTCGCGCAACATATTCGCCAGACGCTCGATGTCGGACCTGGGAATGACGCCGCCGGTAGGGTTCTGCGGCGAATTCAAAATCACCAGTTTGGTCTTCGGCGTGAGCTTGGATTCCAGCAGATCCAGATCCAGCGTGAAGCCCTTCTGCTCCACCAGCGGAATCGGCTCGCCTTTGGCGCCTAGGAACTTGATCATCGACTCGTAAATCGGGAACCCGGGGTTGGGATAAATCGCTTCATCGCCCGGCCCGAGCAGCGCGATCATGGCGAAATACATGATCGGCTTGCCTCCCGGAACCACGCATACGTTCTCCGGACTCACCGGAATGCCGCGCGTGCGGGAAACGTAGCGCGCAATCGCGGCGCGGCACTCCGGCAGCCCCTGCGTGGGCCCGTACTTGGTGTAGCCATCGAACATGGCTTTGCACCCAGCCTCGACCACGTGCCTGGGCGTCGGAAAATCCGGTTCGCCAATTTGCAGGTGGATGATGTGTTTGCCCTTGGCTTCCAGGGCGCGCGCCTTTGCCAATACCTCGAAAGCCGACTCGGCGCCGAGGCCGGCCATTGCTGGAATCAGTTGCATTTTCTTCGGTTGCCCCTAGGAAATCAGGGCGCTCGGACGGCGCGTCCAGGCCGTGCATCCCTTCTCCTTGCTAATCGCCTCCACGTCCTTCACGTATGCGTTGGCCTGCGTCAGCATGTGGTGCAGGTCGTTGCCCACGCTGATCAACGGGAAACCTTTCTCCAGGAACTCGCCGACGCGCGCGGTCCCGAACAGGAACAGGCCCAGGATGACGTTGTTGCGGCGGGCGGCCGCGATCAGTTTGTCGGTGGCGTCCTTCAGCTCCGGCGAAAAATACATATCGGGGAACTTGTATTTCTCATACAGGCCCATGGACATGCACAGATCGTTCTGGCCCAGGAACAGCAGATCCACGCCCGGCACCGCGGCGATTTCGTCGATGTTCTTGATGCAATCGGCGGTCTCCACTTGCAGCGCTACAATGACGTTTTCGTTGGCGGCTCCAGCATAGCCCAGCAGTCCGGCCTTATTCATGCTGCGCTGGGGGAAGTACACCGAGCGCGTTCCGGCCGTCGGATACCGGCAGCAGCTCACCGCCTGGCGCGCTTCCTCAGCGGTGTTAATGTAGGGAACCAGCACCCCGTCGGCTCCCATATCGAGCGACTGCTGAATGCCGGAACGATCGCTATAACCGCCCACGCGCACCAGCGACTGCGCGCCTCCGCTGGCGACCGCGGCCAGCATGGCCGAAAGCCTCTCATAGCTCATCGGTCCGTGCTGCGTGTCGATCAGCAGCCAGTCGTAGCCGCTGTGCGCCAACTGCTCGGCGACCGTGGGACTGTGCGAATTCACAAACAGCCCTAACTTGGGGCGGCCTTCGCGCAGTTGTTTCTTAAACTCAGCTCCACTGAGCGCTTCACTCATCTGTGATGTTCTCCTGAATCCGGACGGGCCCTAGCGCCGGCCAGAAGAAAGGGCACTGGCGCAACTTGGATTTCGGTGTCCGGGAATCTTATTTGAAGTATACACTGTGGCGTTGGGCCGCCACAGCAAAGCCGGCCGGCGGTTGGCAGGCATGCTATAGTCTTCCCCATGCGCCGGTGGCTGATCGCGGCAATCCTCCTGGCCGCCTCCGCATGCTCCCGCCCGCCCTCCGCTTCCCCGCTGCCTTACGTGCTCCTGGTGTCGCTCGACGGCTTCCGCTACGACTACGTGAACCTCTACGGAGCACTCCACCTGAAACGCCTCGGAGAACAAGGCGTGCGTGCGAAGGGCCTCATCCCGGTCTACCCTTCTTCGACCTTCCCGAATCATTATTCGATCGTCACGGGGCTGTATCCGGAGCACCACGGCATCGTGGATAACACGTTCTTCGATCCGCAGCGCAACCGCCGCTATCATTATGCGGAACCCGCGACGGGTGGCGACGGTTCCTGGTACGGCGGTACGCCGCTGTGGGTCCTGGCCGAGCAGCAGGGCGTGCGCACCGCGACCTTCTTCTGGCCCGGCTCGGATGCTGAGATCCAGGGCGTCCGTCCTTCCGAGTATCGCCACTACGACGCCTCGGTTCCCAACGCCGAACGCGTGCGCCAGGTGATCGCGTGGTTCGCCAAGCCCGAGCCAGAGCGGCCGCATCTGGTCACCTTGTATTTTTCCGATGTGGACACCGCAGGACACCGTTACGGACCCTCGGCGACGGAAACCGAACAGGCCGTCGCGGAGTTGGACCAAACCATCGGGAGCCTGCTGCGGGGACTGGAGGCTACTGGCGTTCCAGTCAATGTATTCATCGTCTCCGACCACGGCATGCTGGAAGTCCAGGGCACGGTTTCGGTGGGCGCGGCGGCGGATTTCGCCGGTTTCGAAATCGCGCCCGAAGGCGGCTCGCAGATCATGCTCTATTCCGCGGACCCGGTCCGCGTTCGCGCGGTTGCGGAACGCTTACAGTCCCGCGACCCGCGCTACACGGCGCATGTGCGCCAGTCGATGCCGGAGCTGCTGCATTACCGCGACAACTGGCGCATCGGCGATGTCGTCGTGCTGGCGACGGCCCCCGTGATTCTGTATATCGACGGACTGAGCTCGGAAACGCTCGGCAGCGGCGCTCACGGATACGATCCGCGCCGCTTTCCCCAGATGCAAGGCATCTTCTACGCGCGCGGGCCGGATCTCAAAAGCGGACTGGTGCTGGAGCCGTTTGAAAATGTCGACGTCTATCCCGTGATCGCGCGTCTGCTGCGGCTGAAACCTCGCGGCCATCTGGATGGAAGCGACGCGTTGCTCTCCATCCTGCAAGATCAGCCCGCCGCCAGGTAGGGCTCTAGCGGCTGCACGATGCGGCCGTCGATTATGGGCAGACACTCCGGCGGATACTCGGATGTGAAGGAATAGCCTTCGTTACGCACGCCCCGAAGGAATGCATCCAGATGCGCCATGGCGCCGTTCGGAAGATCGTGCAACACCAGCAGCGTCCAGTTCCGGCGACGGATGTCGGCGAGCGCGCGGTCCATCCAGCCGTCAGGATCGCGGTAGTCGCCCGGAACCGAATTCCATAACACGCAACTGTAGCGCCCCTGCTCGAGCTTCGGGATGACGGCCCGATGCAAAAGATGTGCCCCGATGCGCGCGCGGCCCGGCGGACGGAACAGCCGTTCTTCGATGCCAAGGCGCGCCACGGCTTCTGCCCCGCGCTCGAATTCGGCCACAGCGGCGGCCGCATCCAACGTGCCCAGGCTCGCGCTGTGGGACCAGGTGTGACTCCCGATGCGGTGGCCTGCCGCGCTGGCGCCGCGCACCAGTTCCCCGCCGGCGCCCGTCGACGCTTTTTGGCCCAGCACAAAAAACGTGGCGTGTACGCGGTGCTGCTCCAGGCAATCCAGGACGAGAGGAGTGACCGCGGGCTCGGGCCCGTTATCGAAGGTCAGGGTGAGCTTGCCCACTTCCGCAGTATACACGGCAGCCGGCGGCGCGAAGCAGCCAAAGGAACCCAGGTTTTCAAACAGCGAGACTACGCCGCGGGCCCGCCCGCAGGCGGGGCGGGACGCGAACGCATCCGCCTACTTCTTGGCCGCCGCCAGCACGTTGTCCACGATCTCGCGGAATTCCTGGCCGGTCAGCAGCCCCTTCTTGGCGATGCCCTTGTCCTTGACGAGCTTGAGCATCTCGCCGACGGCTTCCTCACTGACTCCGGTGATGCCCAGTTTTTCGAGGTTGTAGGTGATCGAGAGCTTCCCGCTCTTTTTGCCAAGCACGACCTCGCCTTGCCGTCCCGTGAGCGCCGGGTGCGTGCCGAACATGGCCAGCGGTTCCTTCACCACCAGATCCACGCCGATGCCTGATTCGCGCGTGAAGTTGCGCGCGCCGAGGATGGGTTTGTTGGCCGCGATGGGGAAGTTGGCGATCCGGCTGACGATCTCGCCCAGCTCCGGCAGCTTGTCGAGCTTGTACTGCGAGTCGTAGCCGTAGAGCACGTGCAGAGCGACGATCAGCTCTTCAAGCGCCGCGTTGCCGGTGCGCTCGCCCAGGCCGTTGGCGCAACTGTGCACCACTTCGGCTCCGGCCTCGACCGCGGCCAGCTCGGTCGCCACCGCCATGCCGAAATCGTTGTGCGTATGCGCCTCGACCGGCAGACGCGTGATCGATTTGACCAGCCGCACCATGTACTTCATGGCCTCGGGCAAGATGCAACCCATGGTGTCGACCACGCCCACCGCGTCGGGCGGAGCGTCCTGCATCAGGCGCGTCAGCAGATTCCGCAAATCTTCTTCCCGCGCGCGCGTCGTGTCGTAGGGAAAGTAGACCACGTGCATGCCGCGCTGCTTGGCGTAATGGATCACATCCACGCTCTTGCGCAGCACATCCTCCCAGGTCCACTTGAACTGATACTTCAGCTTGGGAAAGCCGATGGGGATCTCGATGATCACGCCGTGGCAGCCGCATTCGAGCGCCTTGTCGATATCGGCGTTGAGGGCGCGCGCGAAAGTGTAGATCTTCGACTTCAGGCCCAGCTTCGAGATGCGCTTGATGGCCTCGAAATCCTGGTCGCTGACGGCGGGCATGCCGGCCTCGATGCGCTCGACGCCGACTTCGTCCAGCTTGCGCGCGATCTCGATCTTGTCCTCGACGCTCATCACCACGCCGGGCGTCTGTTCGCCGTCGCGCAGCGTGGCGTCGTGGATGCTCACGCGCTCGGGAAGCTGGTAGGTGTTACGGACTTCGGGCAGAACATTGTAGGGGCTGACCCACCACTGGTCTTCACGGAAATACTGGTTGTGCACAGAACAATTATAACGGCGCTACGGCGCCGCGTGCGCCGATGCAGCTAAGGCCCCGCGTCCACCACGGCGCGCACGTCCCGCCAGTCCGGGAGCGCCGCCGGCGGAACCGGGTTCTGGATCGGGCTCGCCATTTCCCGTGATTCGTACGCGCCCAAGCCCGCGGCGGTGAAGGTGAAGCGCGATACAGGCGCGCCGGCGCCCGAATGGAGTGTTACGTGAATCGTCCTGCCATCCAGCGGCGCGGCGGAATGATTCACCACGAGGAAGCGGATCTCATCCGGCGACGTCTCCTTCGCGGCAACGAAACGGATCCCGGTAACCTCGACCACCGGCGAGCCACGAAGCACGGGAGCCGGCCGGACCGCCGCCGGCCTGGATCTCGGGCTGGCGAGTCCAGGCATCGCATAGAAGGCAAAACTTAGCGTTCCGGCCACCATCGTCGCCGCCACCAGTGCGGTCATCACCCAGCTGGGAATTCTGGAACCGGCAGTGACCCGCTCCGGCGCGCGGTCCACGCCGATGACCTGCGCGATGCCCGCGCCTTCAAGCGAGGCGAGCTCATGCGGGAGCACCGGACCTTCGAGCGGCCACTCCGGCCCCGCCGCCGAACGAATCGTGCTGGCCGGAGGCGCGGCGGCCGTGATCCGCCGGGACATCGGCCCGGCAATGCTGGATAGCGGCGCGGCGTGCAGGCTGCGTTGTCGACTCGGAGAACCGGGCGCGGGAATTTTCGAAAACAGCGCAACGCCGGCGCCAAGCGGATCGAGCCTCAGTCCGCGAATCGGAGCGCGGCCCGGAGCGGCAGGAGCAGGCCCCCGCATCGCCGCATCGTGCAGACGTTGGGCCATCGCCGGCGCCTTCGGCGCAGTTTCGCGCGAAGCCTCTTTGCGCAGTTCCAGCAGGGGTTTCGCGGTCCGGCTTGCCAGCGGTTCCCTCATGCCCCGCATTCTTCCGACGATTTCCCGCAGCCGGATTTCCGGATCGAAGGAAATGATTTCTGGGATCAGCACGGGAACGGCCTGCTCGAGCTCTTCATGGGCCGGGACCTGCGGGGAGGGCTGAGGATCGCAGACGGGGCATTCCTTGACGCCCGGCGCGATCTCGCGTCCACACTCCGGGCAGATCCAGTGGAACATGGCTTCAATGTACACGGATTACCGATGTTTGGCCGTCAGGCACAGACCCTACACCGGCGTCCGCGGTAACCTTATCCGCCCTTTGATTTTGCCCAGGGCGCCTGGGATGACCTCGGAACCGTGAAGTGCTCGAGAAACTTGGGAGGGGCGTTGCGAGGCCGCGTCTCGGGACCCCGCAAGAGCGCCGCGGCGAACTTCCGGCATTCTTCGGCGAGCGCTGGGGGCAGCTCCAGGCAGTCCGGGCGGCCCGCTTGCCAGGACAGCGCCTTCCAGTGATTGGAGAATTCCGCAAGCACCGGCATGTGGAGCATCTCTTCGACCTGGGCTTTGGGAAAAACGGCTTTGCGGCCCACGCGGTTCAGCACGAGCAGGATGCGCTTCTCCAAATCCAGAACACGCAAGAACATGATTTTTTCACGGGCCAGGTACAGCGAGGGAATCTCCGGCGTGCACACCAGCACGATGTACCGCGCCTGCTGCATGACATCCAGGGAGTAGCGTTCCAAATTTCCTGAAAGATCGAACGTGACCGCCCCGTAATTGCGGCGCAGGAATTGAAGGAACCCTTCGATGCGATCCTGCTCCAGCCGGACCGCCGGATTGACCGGACCGGAATGCAAGACGTCCAGTTTTCCGAACGGCGTAACGAAGCCGGGCCAGTTGCGCTCGTCCAGGTCGGGGGCCCGTGCGACTGCCTCCACCGCCGAAAGCGGATTCGACAAACCAAGCAGGAAGCGCTGCGTGCCGGAGTTCAAGTCAAAATCCGCCAGCAAGACGCGGCCGGCGCCCTGGGCCGCCAGCGCGCCGCTGACGTGGAGGGCCAGAGTGCTGGCGCCCACGCCGGCCTTGGCGGGCAGAAACGCGACAACCAGGTCGGTCGCCGCGTAGCGTACGGGACATTGATCGAGGAGACACAAAACGCTTCCCAGGGCTTGACTGAGGGCGGCGTTGCTAAATGGCGGCGTCAGGAACTCGCGAACGCCCGCCCGCATCGCGTCCCGCAGCGCCTGGGGGGCGCAAGTAGCGTGGAGGGCTACAACCGGCAGTTCGCGCACTTCGGAGGCGATCAGGCGGGCCGCGGCTGTGGCGCCAACCGGATCCTGGAAACCCAGGAACACCACACCGGGTCCGTGCACCCTCAGCAATTGGGACAACTCGCCCGGTTCCGGATAGCGGTCAAGAACGCGGCATACCGACACGTCGACGGCAAATTTGCTCAAGGCCCGGGTCAGACCTCCGGCCAGTTCGGTATCCGGACAGATGATCAAGGCTCGGAGCATTGCCGGGCTGGCCTCCTCAGACTTGCTCGATAAGTTGCGAGCGCACAGCGCGGCGCGCGCGCACGTTCGCAAGTGTGACCGGAGAGACCTCCGGATTGGGTTCGGAAGGCTGAACCGCGGCTGAGGTGAGCAATCGCGCGGCGAATTCCGCGCATTGCCTGCCGAGGCGGGAATGCGGCTCCACCCAACCTCCGGCCAGCACCGCCCGCTCCACCAGTTTGTAGTGATTGCCGAAGAGGGCCCGCACCGGGATTCCCACGATCCGTTGCGCCGTTTGGTCCGCCGGGACGGCGCCGCCACGGTCGTGCCGGTTGAGGAGGACTGATACGCGATCCCGCAAACCGGCGCTCTGGAGCCAGGCCAGTTTTTCGCGCGCCAGCCGCAAAGTGCACTCCTCCGGCGTCGAGACCAGGAAGACCTCCTTAGACTCGTTCATCACGTGGAGCGAGTACTGTTCCATGTTTCCGGAAAGATCGAAGCACATGAAGCCGTAATCCCGCCGGGCGAAATCAATCATGCCTTGCACGTGAGCCGGGTCAAGATATGCTTGCGGACTCAAGCCGCCGGAGTGCAGCACGTCGACGCCATCGCGCGGAACCACCGTCTGCCGCCACAGTTCCAGATCCATGTCCGGAGATCGTTGGATGGCGTCCATGATCGATCCCGCCGGAAGGTTGAGCAGGAAACGAATCATGCCGCAGGCAAGATCGAGATCCACCAGCAGCACGCGGACTTCGCGCCGCCGCGCCACGGCGGCGCTGATGTTCATAGCCAGCGTGGTGGCCCCCACGCCCGCCTTTGCCGGCAGAAAGGAATAAATGTGTTTTGTGCCGGCGTACACCGGAGGCGTTTCGTTCAGCCAGACGCGGATGCGCTGCACCGCCTCCGCCAGTGCCTCCGGATCGAACGGCATGCTCAGAAAGTCGCGCGCTCCAGCGCGCAGCGCCTGCATCAGAACCGAAGCTTCCCCGGTGGGATGGATCCCCATCACCGGTAACCCGTGAACTTCGTGCTTGAGCTGGCGCAGGACGGCTGCGGCCAGGTCCGGATGTTCGAAACTGAGCACGGCGGCTTCCGGCGCATGGATTCGGATGAGCCGGGCCGTTACTACAGCGGGCGGATACTCCTCCATCGCATGGCATATGGAGACGCCGTCAATCCTGCCGAACACCTCCTGGAATTCCGCTCGCATACGCCCGTGCGGGCAGATCAGGAGCATCCGGATGGGTCCTTTGGACGAAGGCACATGGTCCATATCGGCGCGCGGACCGACGACGTGACCCCGGGATTCTTGCAACGGCCAGGGCCTCGCATGCATCTAACTCAACGCAGAAGGGGTTTGAGATGAGTGCGTGGGTCCCGGGATGGCTGGGGCCATATGTCCTGAAGGTGAGGCGTCCCCGCCGGCTGTGGCCGGCGTCTGGAGGCTTGCTCCGGCGTCCGCTTTTCTGGGTGCTTTGCGCTGGCGGCACGTTCGCGGGCCTGGAGCTGCGGTTCAGTTGGCTGCAGTCCAGGATCCTCGCCAGGGCCTCGGCCCGCATGGAATTCTATCGCGGCAAGGGACCGAGCCCGGCCTTCGCGGCCGCGCCCTCGGGCCCGTACGATCTGCGGCTCGGCTACGCCGAGCTTCCACGCATCCTCAAGCGCACGGCGGGTTCCTACTATGTGATCGAGCAGGCGCGCAGTTCGGAGTCCCTGATGGCTTTGACCGCCGCCGGCGGATATCCCATCTATGCGGAAAAATCACAGGCCGGCCTCCTCATCCTCGACCGCCACCGGACTCCCTTGTTCGCCGCCCGGTATCCGCGGGAGGTTTATCCAACTTTTGACAGCATCCCGCCGCTGGTCGTGCAGACGCTGTTGTTCATTGAGAACCGTAAGATCCTGGATGACGGGAGTCGGTATCAGAATCCGGCGGTTGAATGGAACCGGCTGGCGAAGGCGGCGGGCGATTTGGCCCTCAATAAGATTTACCCGCGGCATCCGATCAGCGGCGGCAGCACGCTGGCGACGCAGCTCGAAAAAGTCCGCCACTCGCCCGAGGGGCGGACCCAGTCCACCGCCGAAAAATTTCGCCAAATGCTCGCGGCATCCCTGCGCGCCTACCGCAACGGCGAGGACACCACCGATAGGCGCCGGGAAATCGTCCGCGACTATCTCAACTCGTTCCCACTCGGAGCGCTGCCGGGATACGGGGAGGTGGCCGGCTTGCCGGAAGGTCTGCTGGTATGGTTCGGAGCCGATCCGGAGGAAGTGAACCGGCTTCTGTGCCTGGCGCCGGAGGAAATCAGCGATCCGCAGACCCTGGAGAAGCAAGCGGCCGCCTACCGGCAGGTCCTCAGCCTGTTGCTTTCCTTGAACCGCCCCACCTTTTATTTGCGCACTGACCGGGCGGCTCTGGCGGCGCGCACGGATCGTTACCTGAGACTGCTGGAACGCGAAGGCCTGCTGCCCAAACGCTTGAGCCAAGCCGCGCTGCGGATGGCGCCGGAGATTCCAGACCGGTACGATGGCCCGGATTTTGGTCCGCTCTCCGACAAGGGAACGCTCTCCTTGCGCGCCAGTCTCCTGGAAACGCTGGGCGTCCCGAACACATATGCGCTCGACCGGATGGACCTCAAGATCGAAAGCACCTTCGACGGCGAGGCGCAGCGCAGGATCACGCAGGAGTTGCGGGCGCTCAAGGATCCCGGCTATGCGGCGGGCGCTGGTCTACAGGATCTTCTGGGACCGGCGCATGACGGCTCAGTGATCTTCAGCTTCACCCTCTATGAGCGCACGCCCCAAGGCAATCTGCTGCGTGTCGAGGCGGATAATTATGATCAGCCGCTGAGCATCAACCGCGGGACCCGTTTGGAGCTGGGCTCGACGGCCAAGCTGCGGACCGTGGTGACGTACCTGGAAATCGTCGCCTCGCTGCATGCACAGCGCGCCGCCGAAGGCGGCGCGGATCCGATCACGCGCTGGGCGATGGACTACCTGCGCGCCAAGCCGGACGCCACTGTCGCGGCCATGCTTGAGGCCGCGCTCGACCGCTCCTACTCCGCCAATCCGGCGGAAAAGTTTTTCACCGGCGGCGGGCTGCACACGTTTTCAAACTTCGACGCCAAGGACAACCACCAGATATTGACGGTACGGGAGGCGTTCGGCAAGTCCGTGAACCTCGTGTTCATCCGCCTGATGCGTGATATCGAGAGTTACTTTGCCTGGCGGCTTCCCGCCGGATCGCCGGCGATGCTCGCCGATCCCCGTGATCCCCGCAGGAAAGCATACCTCGAGCGTTTCGCCGCCGCGGAAGGGCGCGAGTTTCTCGAACAGTTCTGGAATGCGCAGCGCGGTCAGACGCCGGCAGAGGCGCTGGATGCCGCGGCCGCGCGCGCCCCGTCGCACCTGGGGCGGTTGACAATCATCTACCGTTCGGCGAAGCCGCGTGCATCGCAAGCGGAGCTCGCAAATTTTCTGAGACGCCATAGCCGTCTGACGCTGAGCGATGCCTGGATTCGGGATCTGTATCGCGGCTACGATCCCCAGCGGCTGAACTGGAATGAACGGGGCTCCTTGAGCCGCATGCATCCGCTCGAGCTGTGGCTGTTGAGTTTCCGGATGGAGCATCCGGATGCGTCCTTTTCCGAGGCGGTGGCGGCTTCCAAACAAGCGCGCCAAGAGGCCTACCAGTGGCTCTTCCAGGCCAGGAATTTCGAGGCGCAGAACCTGCGCATCCGCACGATGCTGGAACAGGACGCGTTCGCGGAAATTCTGAAATCCTGGAAGCGGCAAGGCTATCCGTTCGCCAACATCGTGCCATCCTATGCGAGCACGCTGGGAAGCTCCGGCGACAATCCGGCCGCACTGGCGGAGCTGGCCGGAATCATACTGAATGACGGCGTGCACAAGCCGGACATCCGCATCCAGGAGATGCATTTCGCCGAAGGAACTTTGTTCGACACGCGGCTTGCGCCGCTGCCGCGCGCCGGCACGCGCGTCTATCCGGCTGAGCTCGCCCGCGTGGTGAAGAACGCCATGTTCGATGTGGTCAAGCACGGCACGGGCCGGCGGGCGTATGGATCAGTCGTTACAGAAGACCGAACCGTCTTGGAGATCGGCGGCAAGACGGGCACTGGAGACAACCGCCTCGAAGTGCGGGACCGTCAGGGCCGTCTGATCGACTCGCGGGCGATCAATCGCACGGCAACGTTTGTGTTCGTGATCGGCGACCGCTTCTTCGGAACCGTCACGGCCTATGTCCCGGGCCCGGTCGCCGGCAGCTACCGGTTCACGAGCGCGCTGCCGGTGCAGTTGTTCCGGCGGCTTGCCCCGAACCTGGAACCGCTGCTGCGCACCAGCAAGGTCCCGTCTGGCGCCAGCCGGCTGATGGCGGGTTAAGAACCGGTGGCGTCCTGGAAGGGAGGCGAGGCGCGAGGCGCCGCCCTCCCGCGCTCAAGCGATTATTCTGGGCCGAAGGCCAGCAACACGTTCCCGAAATCTCCGCCCGTGACCCCGTAGCCCGAGCCGATGTATAGCATCCCGCCGGCAATCACCGGACCCACCGAGGAGATCGCACCGCCGTTGGCCCCCGCGACCTGGTTGACGGTTTCGAAATCCTTGGCGGTTTCGAACTGCCAGAGGATCGCGCCGTCGGTGGTAGAGAGAGCGTTCAAGATTCCATTCGAGCCGGCAACGAACACGACGCCCGGAATCACCGTCGCCACCGCGTTGTGACCGCCGCGCGCTCCGCCCGTGTTGATCGGCTGGAACCACACCTGTTGTCCGGTCGCCATCTTCAGCGCCGCCATGCCGCCGCTGCCGAAGCCGTAATACACATTCTCAAAATCGGCCGCGCCGCCCCACACGATGCCGCCGCGCCCTCCGCCGGTGTTGGCCTGCACGCGCCAGCGGAGCCTGCCGCGATTATCCGGGTCGAGCGCGAAGACGTCGCCGTCCTTGGTTCCGGCAATCAACACGCGCCGCCCGTCGGCGAGCGTGCGCAGGATCGGCGAGTTGCCGATGTCCGCATCCGGACCCATCGGATCCGGACACGCCAGGCTCTTGTTCTGCCCGAAGCAGCCGCCCATGAAAGCATCGTTCGGCTGCGCCTGATAGGACCAAAGGATCTTGCCGGTCTCCATATCGACCGCGACGATCGCGTCGCCCAGGGGCTGCGCCGGATACGTCTCGGTGTCTCCCGTTCCAAAGTAAACGGCCTTGCGCACGGGATCGACGGTGGGCGAATTCCACACCGAGCCGCCGGCGGGAGCGTAGAGTTGCACGCCGTTGGGATTCTTCTGCGTGGGCTTCGGCTCATCCATGACGTAGGTTTTCCAGATCTGCTCGCCGGTGTTGGCATCGAGCGCCACCACACTGCCGCGCGAGGTGCAGCACTCGTAATCCGGATTGCCGCTCTGCCATTCTTCCGAGGAAGACACGGGCACATACAGCCGCCCGTCGTAGAGCTTCGGGGCCGCGGTGATGCGGGCCAGGAAAAACTCCTCGACCTTGCGCTTCCACAACAGACGGCCGGTCTGCGCGTCGAGGGCGTACACGTTGGCCTTCGCGTCCCCGAAATAGATCGCGTAGCGTGCATTCCCCTGCCCCGTCACCGGCCCGATGCTGATCGCCGGACGAACCGTGACGCCGGTTTCATAGCCCCAGTACACACATCCCGTCTTCGCGTCGAGCGAGTACACCCATCCGACGTCGGTCCCGATGAACAGGCGGCCGGAAGCGATCGCAGGAGTTCCGTAGGCGCTGATGCCGAGCGGGAATCCGAAGGCCCACTTCAGCTTGAGTTTCGGCACGTCGGCTTTCGTGAGACCCGCGACCTCGGTGGGCTGGTAGCGCGTGTTGGAAATGTCCGGACCCCAGCCGCTCCACAGCGGGCCGCTGGAAGGATCCTTCATCGGCGGATTTGACGGGCACTGATTCGGGAAGTTGCGGGGATGGCCCGCCTCGGCGCTGCCGATTTGGCGGTAGCCGCCCATGAACTCCGCCATGCGGCGCTTCTGCGCGTCCGTCAGGCCCTGGTCGTGCTCGGGGCGAGTGGGATTGCTGACGGCGGCGTAGATTTGCTCGGGCGTCATCTCGCGGATGCGTCGCGCGGTGGGAGCTTTGGTCGAGCGCTCGGAATGGCAGCTCATGCAGCGGGTCTGGAAATAGGTGAGGCCGTTTTCCATGCCTTCCTGCTTGGGCGCGCCTTTGCCCTTGGCGGCGCCGGGCGCCTGGGCTCGAACGGATCCGAGCCAGACCAACAGCACGGCTGCACAAGCCGCCGTGATCAAGGCGTAAACATGAAGATAGCGTTTCATATCGTGCTCACTTTAACACAGCACTGGTGAGGCGAGAGGCTCGCGGATGCGGCATTCCCTTCGAGAAAATCCTTTGCTACCATGTTCCCTGCTACGGTCATGCATTAAAGCGGGCCAAAATGGTTTTGCGGCCCGGGGGCCGGGAGGTTCAGACCATGGGGCATGGGTTGAGGTGGACCAGGCGAGCGGGAAAGCGTTTCGGGAGTCACAGCGGAGTTCCGATCGCATTCCTAGCGTGCGCCGCGACTTTGGCGGGGCAAGATGCCGCGTCGCGCGGCCTCCTGGATGTGGCCTGGACGCTGGAGCGAAGCGGCCAGATAGCCGATAGCGCCCGGCGCGTGAGCGATGCCGCCGCCGCCGCGCCCGACGATCCGGCGGTGATCCGGGCCTTGGCGGAGTACCTGGAACAGCATGGGAGTCCGGAAGCTCGCCAGGCATACGCCCGACTGGCGGTATTGCTGGAGCGCTCGAACGCGCCCGCCACCGAGCGCGCGGCGGTAGCGCGGCGCATGGCGGTGCTGAACCTGCTGGCGGGAGACCGCGACGCCGTGCAACGCGATCTGAACGCCTATAACGCCGCGGGCGGAACGGGCCTGGCGCTGGGCGCGCTCCCTTCGGCCTCGCCCGTGGAATCCATCGAGATTCCCGGGCCGCTCCGCAGTTTCGCGCGCATGGCGGCCTTGGCTCCGGACATGAATCCGGCCGATGTGCTGCCGGCCCTGGCCCGCAACGTGGTCACCAACGGTTATCGCGCCTTCGGCACGAATCAGGCGCTCGAACAGACCGAGTACTTAAGCCTGCTGCTGCGGTATCTTTCCCAGGCGCGTGAGCTCGAGCGGCTGGCCGGCCCGGAACGGGTGATCCGGATCGGGCAGTGCGAATCGACCGAAACCGGCGTGCTGCTGCGCGTGATCGGGTATCGCATGCGCGGCGGCTGCGGGGCGGAAGTGGTGCTGGAAACCATCAACGCCTCGCGCGCGTTTCTGACGACGGATTCCGGTTTCCCGCTGGCGCAGCTCGAGCTGGCGTTGCGGACCAATCGGCCGTTCGAGATGGACTACCGTCCGTCGCAGGTCCCGATTCTTTACGGACGCGATTACTGGCAGCCGGCCCGGGATCAGATGGAGCGTCCGTTCATCGATTACTTCGTCTCCGATCCTTCGCTGGCGAGGCTGTACGTCGGCATTTCGAAAATGGATCCGCAGACGGCCGAGCTGATGCGCCAGAATCAGCCGGCGCAGCGCTTCAAACTGTTTGCGCACGTGCTGGATTTCTATGGCGCGATGTTCCGCGTCCGCGACGGCAGGGCGCTGGTGCCCGGCGGCGCGCGCGCCGAGCGGACCTGGGCGGATTTGAACGGCGGTGTCGCTCCGGACAAAGGCGCGCAGTTTTTTGAGCGCATGCTGATGCAGGATGACGGTTGGCTGGCGAGCTACTTTGACGCTCTGGCGCGCATCGACGGCCCGGTGCAGAGCTACCTGGTGGAACCGCAGCGGTTGAAGCGTTTCTATGAGGCCATCCGCGGGAAGGTCACCAGCCCCGGACCCGCGCGGCCCGTATTCCGCGCCAACACCGACATGCTGCTGCTGACCACGCGCCTGCGTTTGGACGCGGACGGCACGCCGCACCTGCCGGGCGGGCTGGAGACCTGGAAGCGGTTATTTGCCAATCCACCGGAAGGGACAAAATACGATTCCAAGATCAAGAAGGACGCGCAGGGCTGGAAGGAGCCGGATGACGTGCTGGAGGCGCTGTTCGGCCTGACGCGCAAACAGGTCGATAACGAAGCTTTGAAAATGTTCATGGCGCTGAGCGACCTGGATCGCGGCCGCGCGCGGCCTTTGGAACCGGCCGTGGTCGAGCGCCTGGCGCGCGAACACCGGGAGATGAACGCCCAGTACCCGCTGCTGGCGGAAACGCCCGCGCTGAACGGGTCAACGATCATCGCTTTCCTGGACACCGCCAAGCGAATCAGTGATATCGGCAACCAGCAGCGGCGCTCCGACACCGCCGGGATCATGCAGGGCCTGGCGGGGCTGTGGCAGATTTTCGTCCGCCAGAACACGCTGCCGCCAGAGCGCGCGGACGGCGCTCTGGCCGCGATTCTGGCGCCGTTCCAGAAGATCGAAAACGACCGGGATTTGTTCGACGCGGGCCGCGCCGGCCTACTGGCGCTGCTCGAGGCGACCAGCAGCCCGGAGGGCGCGACGCTGCAGGAGCGCATGATCGATCTGCTGGCGGGAACGGCCGCTCCCGCCGGTTCGGAAGCCTATCAGCGGCTGGCGCAGGAGCTAATCCGCATTTTCGAGGCGCAGCGCCTGGTGGACCTCGACACGCTGTTCAGTTTGGCGGACAACCTGGAAAGCGTCTCGCGCGGGCAGACGCTGGATGCCGGACTGGCGGGCCGCCTCGCCAACCGCGTCTCGGAGATCCAGCTGCCGCAAGCCGACCTGACGCGTCCGGAGAAGAACGCGGGCGCCTTTGGCTACTGGTCCGAGCGCCACATCGACGCGCAGCGCCGGATCAATTTGCGGCGGGACATCGAACGGGCCGGCAGCGATCCGAAAAAGCTGTCCGATCTGCGCGGGGATCTCGCTCCTTTTTTGCGCGACACGCTGGTGGGCTTCAACTACATGCATTACGCGCCGCCGGGTGCGCAAATCCTGCTGACGAATCCGCTGTTCGTGCGCAGCCACGATTTTGTGGGCCTGAGCGGCTCCGAGCAGACCTGGAAGGCGACCACCATTTACGGAACCGGCTGGCCGCGCAACGCGGGCGGACGGCTGGTGGGATCGCTGGCATCGCTGCCGTATACGCTGGCCCAGGCCGAGCAAAATTTCCTGATTCCGTCCGAGGAGGGGTCGTTGATCTGGGGGGATCTCGCGCCGCAGATGATGCTGACCGCCGTGATCCCGCGCTGGTGGAGCGTTTCGCCGGTGCAGACGCACTGGGTGGGCGTGCACATGTCCTATGCGGAACAACTGCTGGCGGAGGCTGCGCTGAGCGTTCCGCGGCGAGACGCCGTGCTCGCTTCTCTGGATCAGTATCTGTCGCCCTACCGCCTCAAGATTCTGGAGGACGCCTTGCGGGCCGGGGATGTGGCCGCGGCCCGCGCCAACGTGATGCCTTCGGAGTTGTACCTGCTGGCGCGCAAGCTGAGTCCGGCCGATACGGCGCATCCGTTGGCCGCGGAAATCCGCCGTGTGGCCGCCGAAGCCCCGCAAGCAGTGAGTGAAGAAGCCATCTCGCGCGCCTTCGGCACACCCAAGCCGACGCTGGCCAATTCCTACCGGCCGGCGCTGTTGAATCTGCGCACCTTCCCGACCTTGATGGGATACTCCAGCCGCATCCTTGCCGAGAGCTGGGAATCGAACCTGTTGTATTTCGGCGCTCTGGCCGATCAGATTCACGCCGCCCCGGAGGATTTGAACGTCCTGGTTCCGGAATGGACGCAGAAGACGACGGAGAACATTTTCGCCACCCATTTGGAGGATTGGCCGGCGCTGCTGCGCAGTCTCAGGTCGGTGGGCGAGCAGGTTCTGCAACAAGCGGGACGGGAGTTGCAGGCAGCGGTTGTGGCAGGAGGAGACGCGCAGTGAGGAAGGTTTGGTGGGTTCTTGCCAGTCTGGTTCTGATCGCGCTCACGGCGGCGGGCGTGATGGCCCAGGAGCGGCCCGTTTTCCGCGTGAAGGTGGACATGGTGGTGCTCAGCTTCACGGTGACTGACAACAAAGGCAAGTACGTGAACGGTCTAAAGCACACGGATTTCCGGATTCTGGAAGACGGCATCCCGCAGGCGCTTTCGACGTTTTCCGAAGGCAACCTGCCTCCGGTCGAGATCACGCCCACGGGCGCCACGCGTCCCGTGTTGGTCGATGCCTCCAAGCCGGAGTCGCGGTCGGATGCGTTCGTCGGCACGAACGTATTCGTCTTGTTTGACACGAGCAATTACATGTACCGCTCTTTCGTATACGCCTCGGACGCCATCGCCGATTTCGTGCGCGGCCTGGACCGGGCCGATTCGGTGGCGGTGTACACCTACAGCCGCAATCTGACGCGGGCCTCCAGCCTGAGCAAGGATCACAATCAGGCGATCTTCGGGCTCCGCAACGCGGTGGCGGGCGACGACTCGGCGCTATACAACGCGCTGTTGCTGACGCTGCGCGACGCAGCCAAGGTGGTGGGGCGCAAAGTAGTGATCGTCTTCTCCAACGGTCCGGACAACGCCAGCATGGTGGCGCCCGACGACGTGCGCGCAGTGGCCGAGGACGAAGGCATTCCGATTTACGTGATCTCGACCAGCGAGGTGAACAAGGATCCCGTTTCCGCCAACGTGTTCAAGCGCATCTCCAGCAATACCGGCGGCCGGAGCTACTTTGCGGGAACCTGGCAGAAACAGGTGGAGGCCTTCGAGGCCATCCGCGAGGATCTGGGCAATTCCTACACCGTCACGTATTATCCGCAGATGAACCCCAACGAGGGTTTTCGGAGAATCTCGGTCGAAGTGCTGGGGGAGGCGGGCAAGCGGTACAAGGTGCAAGCCCGTCCGGGGTACCGTCCGAGGAGCGGGTTCTGAAGTGGCTGGAAGCGGGCTGGTCACCGAGCACGGCGCCACGATAGTTTCAGGAATCCGGCAAGGCGTTCTACGACGCGCTGCCGCTGACCGGGCATGAGGCGGCCAAAGGAGCCGGCCGGGCCGGGCTCGCACACGCGCTAACCCTTCATCACTTGATTCGCCTGCCCACTTCCACCAGCGTCCGCGCCGCATCCTCGATCACCTGCGGCACGTCGAGCGCCGCCAACTTGCCTCCGCGCTTGAGAATCCGCCCGTCGATGATCACCGTATCGACGTCGGATTCCTCGGCCGCCTCCACCAGCATGTGCGTCGGATCGGTGAAGACGCCCATCGTGAGGTTGTCGGTGCGAACCATGATCACGTCGGCGCGCTTGCCCGGCGTGAGCGATCCGATCTGCGCCTCCAGCCCTAAGGCGCGCGCGCCGTCGATGGTCCCCATCTCGAGCGCTCTGCGCGCGGTGAGTTTGAACTCGTTGAACGCCTTCGCGTTCTCCGCGTTGCGCAGCAGCTTCAGGATGCCGAAGAAATTCGCGTTGCCCGTGAGGGGCACGGTATCGACCGATACCGCCACGGTGATGCCCGCATCCATGAAGTCGCAGGCCTTGGTCAGGCCGTAGCCGATGCGCAGCTCCGATCCGGGCGAGGCGCTGATGGGCGAGCCGGCCTCGGCCACCATCTTCATCTCGGCGGGTGAGGCCGCCAGCATGTGCACCAGCAGCACGTCTTTGCCCAGGAAGCCGCCCTTGGCCATCGGCTCGACTTGGCCGGGCGCGGTGTTCTCGCGCGAAGCCCAGTGCACGCACATGGGAATCTTCAGCCGCCGGGCGATGTCGAACTCGCGTTTGGCCGCCTCCAGCGCGGCGGGATTGGGATTCGCACCGGCGGGAATCCCGCCCCACAGGAACCCGAGCGTGATCAGGCCTTCGTTTGCGTATTTGCTCCAATCGCGGTGAAAGCCTTCGACGTCGGCCATGTCGATGCGCTGCGTGGCGGGCATGCCCCGGAACGGGCCATAGGACCAGCGGCAGCGCACGCCGGTCTCCTGAATCGCGCGGATGTCGTACACGGCATGATCGTGGCTGCGGACGTTGTGGCAGTTATCGCTCACTGTGGTGATGCCCGCGTTGATCGCCTCGGCGGCGGCCAGTTTCGTGCCGCGATACATATCGACCGGCTCCATGGCCTGACCGTAGCGCGTGGTCAGCGGAAAATATCCGTCCTCGGCCTGATCGCCCGCCATGGAGCGCAGGTACGTGGTCCACATGTGCCAGTGCGTATCGACCATACCGGGCAGCACAATGCACCTGCGCCCGTCGATCACCGTGGCGCCCGGAACGCGCAGATCCCGGCCCACAGCCTCGATCACGCCATTGCGGATGTGGACGCTGCCGCCCGGGATGTCGCCCAGTCCGCGGTCCATCGTGAGCACGTACGCATCGCGGATCAAATACTGCCCGCGCGGGGGCAAAGGGCGCATGGGCCGCGTGCCCGCCAGCGTCTGCGCGCCCAGCTTGCGCGAAGAGCCCAGGGCCGCGGCCAGCCCCTGCAAGAACCGGCGCCGTCGAATGGGTGACATCTGTGCGGGCCTCCTTTTGGATAGAATACCGGTTGGCGCACCACGCGCAAGCAGTGATCAAGGAGCACGTCATGTTCAGAAATTTTCTGCTCGCAACCGCGACCGTTCTCGCGTTCTGTTTCGGCCTGTGGGGCCAGGGGCAAGGAAAAGGGAAGGGCAAGCAGGCGGTTGTGCTGCCGGAAGGCAACGGCAAGTCCATCGTCGAGCAGGCCTGCGGCGCCTGCCATGGGCTCAACCTGATCACCGGGGCCGCGCATGATGCCGCCGAGTGGAAGCTGTTAATGGAGCGCATGCTGGCGGCGGGCGCGCCGGTACCGGCCGATCAAGTCGCCACCGTCACCAGCTACCTGGCGCGCAATTTCCCGGATACCAACGCCATTCAGGCGGTGATCGTGCCGGGCGATGTCAAAGTGACTTTCAAGGAATGGACATCCCCCACGCCGGGCTCGCGCCCGCACGATCCGCTGGCCACGCGCGACGGTTACCTGTGGTACACGGGCCAGTACGCGAATGTGCTCGGCCGGGTGAATACCAAGACGGGCGAGATCACGGAGTTCCGCGCGGCTACGCCCGGCTCCGGCCCGCATGGGCTGGCGGAAGACAAGGACGGCAACATCTGGTTCACGGCAAATTCCAAGGGCTACATCGGCAAGCTGAATCCGGAGACGGGCGCCTTCACCGAATACAAGCTGCCGCCGGAGGCGCGCGACCCGCACACGCCCATCTTCACTCCGAACAACATCCTCTTTTTCACTGTCCAGAATTCCCAGAAGGTGGGCCGCTTGAATCCGGCAACGGGCGAGATCCGGATCGTCGACACGCCCACGCGCCCCTCGAATCCCTACGGCATGGTGGTCGACTCCAAGGGCGTGCCTTACTACTGCGCCTTCGCCGCGCCGAAGATTGCCGCGATCCATCCCGACACGATGGAGATCCGCGAGTGGACGCTGCCGAATCCGGGCGCGCGGCCGCGGCGCATCGCCATTACGCCCGACGACATGATCTATTACGCCGACTATGCGCGCGGCTACCTGGGTCGCCTCGACCCCAAGACCGGCGCCGTGCGGGAATGGCCCTCCCCCAGCGGTCCAAACTCGCAGCCTTACGGCATCACCTTCGCCGATGGGGCCGTCTGGTACAACGAGTCGAATGTAAAGCCGAACACCCTGGTGCGTTTCGATCCGAAGACGGAAAAATTTCAGAGCTGGGCGATTCCGGCCGGCGGCGGAGTGGTGCGGAACATGATGACCACGCCTGACGGCAAAGGCATCGTGATCGCCGAGAGCGCGATGAATATCGTCGGGCTGGTGGAGATTCAAAAATAGACGTGCGGATCGGATGGATGTTCGCGCTGGGGGCGGCCGCGGCCGCCCTGGCCCAGAGTCCGGACGGACTCTTCCTCTCCAAGTGCGCCTCCTGTCATAACAGCTCCAACACGGTGAATGCGCCTTTGCCGGATACGTTGCGCAAGATGTCCTGGAAAACGGTTCTGACCGCGCTCGAATCCGGCAAGATGGCGGGCATCGGCGGCAGCCTGACGCCGGCGCAGCGTGAAGTCATCGCAAAATTCATTGGAGCGCCCGAGACGCCGGCGGTTCCGCCGGCCGCGGTCTGCCCCGGCTTCGGCGGCCGCGCCGGCGCCTCCGCCTGGAACGGCTGGGCCGACCCCGCCAATACGCGCTTCCTGCCGGCAAAGGCCGCAGGACTCACGCCGGCCACAACGCCACATCTGAAGCTCCGGTGGGCTTTCGCCTTTCCTGGCGTCACGACGGCTTTCGGCCAGCCCACGGTCTACAACGGCCGCCTCTTTGTGGGATCCGCCGACGGGACCGTCTATTCGCTGGATGCCCGCACGGGCTGCGTGAACTGGACATATTCGGCGGCCGCGGGTGTGCGCGTGGCACCCGTCATTGGCGCGGACGGCCAGAGCCTCTACTTCGGCGACCTGCGCGGTTATGTTTACGCCGTCAGCGCGCGCAACGGAATGCTGCGCTGGAAGGTGCGCGCCGAAGATCATCCCCTGGCCGTGATCACCGGCTCGCCGAAGCTCGATCGGAACCGCCTCTATGTCCCCGTTTCCGGGCGGGACGAATCGATTGCCGCGACCAATCCGATGTATGAATGTTGCACGCTGCGCGGCAGCGTGGTCGCGCTGGATGCCTCCAGCGGCAGGAAAGTGTGGCAGGCCTACACGATTCAGGAGCCGCCCAAGGAAACCGGCCGCAATGCCGCGGGCGCCAAAACCTGGGGGCCCTCGGGGGCCGTGCCGTGGTCTTCGCCCACGCTCGATCTGGACAAGCGCGTTCTCTATATCGGCACGGGCGTCAATTACTCGAAGCCCGCCACGGAGACCAGCGACGCGATCATCGCCATTCACATGGATACGGGCCGCATCCTGTGGACGCGCCAGTTCACGGAAGCCGACACCTACAACTTCGCCTGCGTGAATGAGAACAAGACCAACTGCCCGCGCGATCCGTTCATCGATTACGATCTCGGCAACTCCGGAATCCTGCGCTCCATCGGCGGCGGCAAGCGCGTTCTGGTCGCCAGCGACAAATCGGGAACCGTTTACGGCCTCGACCCCGACCAGCAAGGCAAGATTCTCTGGCGCCAGAAAGTCGCCGCGGGCGGTTTGAACGGCGGATTCATGTGGGGTGGAGCGAGCGACGAACAGGGCGCCGCTTATCTCGGCATTTCCGATTTCACCGCGGGCCAGCCGGAAGCGGGCGGAGGCTTGATTGCGTTGCGGGTTTCCACGGGCGAGCGGCTATGGCTGACCCCGGCGCCGAAGCCCGCCTGCCTCGGCACGCCGGGATGCAGCGCCGCGCAGCCCGCGCCCGTCAGCGTGATTCCCGGCGTCGCGTTTCTCGGGTCCTGGGACGGCCACGTCCGTGCTTACGATACGGAGAACGGCGCGATCCTCTGGGACTTCGACACGGCGCAGGAGTTCAAGGCGATTAACGGCACGGCGCGCGGCGGCTCGATCAGCGCCATGGCTCCAGTGATCGCGGGCGGGATGCTCTACATCACTTCCGGCTATTCCGGAACCGCGATGCCCGGCAATGCACTGCTGGCGTTTTCCGTCGACGGCAAATAGGAAGCCCGCCGTGTCCCAATTCCAAACCGCTCGCGGTGCACGACGCGAATCCGCTGGAGAATATCGCCAACTCGCGACAGATCCATCAAGCCTATCTCCACAGCTAGGAAGTCGATCGCGCGGGGTTGCGGGCCCGGCGGCAGCGCGAGTTTCGATGAGTCAGTTTACCGAACCCAGCCGGTCCAGGGGCCAGTAGACCCAAACCGCCCGGCCGTAAATGTAACGGCGGGGCACGGTTCCCCAACTGCGGCTGTCGTTGGAGGCGCTGCGGTGATCGCCCATGACGAAATACTCGTCTGGGGGAACCACGATGCGGTCCAGTGAGAGGCGGTCGTGGAAAACTTCCGGAACGTAAGGTTCCTCGAGTTCGGTGCCGTTCAGAATCACGGCGCCGCGCCGGATTTCAATCGTGTCGCCCGGGATTCCGATGACGCGTTTGATATAGGACTTGCTGGTGTCGCCGGGAAAATAAAAGACCACCGTGTCGCCCCGCCGGATGTCGGAAATGCCGAAGCGGTAGGCGAACTTGTTGATGAAGATGCGCTCCTGGTCCACCAGCGCGGGCATCATGCTGGTGCCCTCGACTTTGACCGGCTGGTACAGAAACAGGATCACCACCAGCGCGATCAGCACGCTGAGGCTCAAATCGCGAATCCAGCACAGTCCGGCGCGCGCGGAGACCAGCTTCCCGGCTCCCCCGGGTTGAGCAGGTTGAGATGGAGTGACGGGTCCCATGTCTCTCTACTTCCCTACTATAGACGGAACACGGAGGTTCGTGGTTAGCGGCGCGGCCTGCGGCGGCCTGGGGCGGACGGCCGCCGCGATGGGATATAATCCCGCTGATGGCTTTTTGAAGCTTGAGGAGAAGACCCATGCGGACCTTCACCCGATTTCTCTTATACGTCTCCGCGGCGGCCGGCATGTTGGCGCTGGCAACGGTTTCGGCCCGCGCCCAGAGGGGCGCGCAGAAAGGCGAATGGCCCACCTACGGCGGCGACACCGGCAACACGCGCTACTCGCCGCTCGACCAGATTAACGCGAGCAACTTCTACAAGCTCGAGGCCGGCTGGCGCTTCAGCACGCGCAACCTCGGCCCCAGCGTCGAGACGAACCTGGAGTCGACGCCGCTGGTGGTCAACGGAGTTTTTTACTCCACTGCCGGTTCACGTCGCGACGTGATCGCCCTCGATGCCGCCACGGGCGAGCTGCTGTGGATCTACCGCGAGGATGAAGGGCAGCGCGGGACCGTTGCGCCGCGCCAGCTTTCCGGACGTGGCCTGGCCTACTGGTCCGACGGCGCCGAAGAGCGCATCGTCTATGTGACGCCCGGCTATCGCATGATCGCGCTGAACGCCAAGACCGGCCAGCGCATCCCGACCTTCGGGCAGAACGGCGTGGTCGATCTGAAGACCAATAACGATCAGGAAATCGATCTGATGAGCCGCGAGATCGGCTTGCATGCGGCTCCCGTCATTGCGCGCAACACGATCATCGTCGGAGCGGCGCACCGTCCCGGCGGCGTGCCCACCAGCAAGACCAACGTGAAGGGCTACGTGCGCGGCTTCGACGTGCGCACCGGGCAGCGCAAGTGGATTTTCCACACAATTCCCCGCCCCGGCGAGTTCGGCCTCGACACGTGGCTGGATGATTCCTGGTCCTACACCGGCAATACCGGCGTGTGGGGACAGATCTCGGTCGATGAAGAGCTGGGCTTGGTGTACTTGGGCGTCGAAACACCCACCGGGGATTTCTATGGTGGACCGCGCCCGGGAGCGAACCTGTTCGCCGAAAGCCTGGTGGCCGTGGACATTGAGACCGGCGTCCGCAAGTGGCATTACCAGTTCATTCATCACGGCATCTGGGATCACGACAATCCCTGCCCGCCGATCCTGGTCGACGTGCCGATGAACGGCCGTGTGGTGAAAGTGGTCGCGCAACCCACAAAACAGGCGTTCCTGTACGTCTTGAACCGGGAAACCGGCCAGCCCATCTGGCCCATCGAGGAGCGGCCGGTGGAAAAAGGCACGGTGCCGGGCGAGTGGTATTCGCCCACGCAACCCTTCCCCACCAAGCCGCCCGCCTTTGACCGTCAGGGCGTTTCGGAAAATGAGTTGATTGACTTCACGCCCGCGCTCGGTCAGGAAGCGCTGAAGATCGTTGCAAATTACAAGATGGGTCCGATGTTCACGCCCCCCGTGGAGAGCAAGCCGGAAGGCCCCTGGGCGACGCTCACGATGGCGACGGCCGGCGGCGGAGCGAACTGGCCCGGCGGCTCGGTGGATCCGGAAACGGGCATCGTGTACGTTTCCTCGCAGGCGACCATCAGCGCCATCTCGGTGATCCCGGCCGGGACGCGCTCGGATGTGGGTTACATCTCCGGCATGGCGCCGGGAGCCGGCGGCGGGCGCGGCGGCCTGAACGTCCAGGGCCTGCCGCTGGCAAAACCGCCCTACGGACAAATCAGCGCGATCGACCTTAAGACGGGCGAGATCCTGTGGCAGACGCCCCACGGCGAGACGCCCGACAACGTCCGCAATCACCCGGCTCTGAAGGGGCTGAACATTCCGCGCACCGGGCGCCCGGGCACGGCGGGAAGCCTGGTGACCAAGACGCTGGTGATCGCGGGCGAAAAGGGCACCTTCACGCTGCCGGACGGCCGCGTGGGCGCCATGCTGCGCGCCTATGACAAGATGACCGGCCGCGAGGTGGGCGCCGTGTACATGCCCGCGCAGCAGACCGGCGGGCCCATGACGTACATGTTGAACGGCGTTCAGTACATCGTGGTCGCCGTCGGGGGCCAGCAGGGCGCCGAGTTTATCGCGTTCCGGCTGCCGAACGCCGAGATTCGCAGATAGCCGGACATACCTCTCCAAGCTTCCGTGACGAAGCATCGGTCAGCCTGAAAGGGAGGGTCGTATGCGTCTTCGTTCCCTTCTTGCGATTGCACTTTTTCCTGTGCATCTTCGCTTTACTCCCAAACCGCGAACGGCACCATTACTGACTTCAGCCGCAACTTCCGCTTTGGGGAAGGGCGCGTGAGCTTGCAGGTTCGCGCCGAGGTGCAGAACCTGTTCAACCGCCTGTTGCTGCCGAATCCTTCGAGCGCCGGCCGTAATTTCTCGGCGAATCCGACCACCAACGCCCTGGGTAACTAGACGGGCGGCTTGGGCTCCTTTGGCAATCTCGACGCCGGCAGCGTCAACATGGGGGCGCAGCGCAGCGGCATGCTGATCGGGCGGTTGCAATTCTAAAAGGAGCAGACTCCGTCTAGAGGCCGGCCTTCAGACTGGCTCAGGCGCGATTGAGAATCGCGCGCAGGGTGTAAACCGCTTCACGGACCGCATGCTATCCTCGTGCAAGACCGTAACGTGGTGGGTCACAAGCGCATGTCATTTCCGATTCATCCTGTTAAAGAGTTCCTGGTTCGCCCGGCGATGCCGCCGGAGCTGAGCCGCCTGCCGGAATTGGGGCTGAACCTGATCTGGAGCTGGCACCACGGAATGCGCGCAGTGTTCCGGCGGCTGGACCCGGCGCTGTGGAAGGCGTGCCAACGGAATCCCGTTGTGATGTTGGGACGGATTCCGCAAGAAACACTGGCGCGCGCGGCCAAAGATCCCCGCTACATGGCGATCTACCGCCGCGCCTGTGATACCTACGATGCGTATCTCACCGCCGAGGGGCGAGCCGGCCAGCCGGCGGCCGCCCCCAAGGGCATGCTAGTGGCCTATTTTTCGATGGAATACGGCCTGCTCGATTGTCTGCCGATTTACTCAGGCGGCTTGGGCGTGCTCTCCGCCGACCACCTGAAAAGCGCCAGCGACATGATGCTTTCTCTGGCCGGCGTCGGGCTGTTGTACCAGAAGGGATACCTGCGCCAATCCTTCGATGCCGACGGCTGGCAGCAGGCACACACTCCGGTGAATGATTTTTATTCGCTGCCGCTGAGCCCGGCAACACGATCCGACGGCAGCGAACTGCTGGTGGATGTTCCGCTGGGCAGCGAGACGCTGTACTTGAAAGTCTGGCGCATCGACGTCGGGCGTACGCGGCTCTATCTGCTGGACAGCAACATTCCACAGAACGCCAATCCCGAGCATCGCGACATCACCAGCCAGTTGTACGACGGCGGGCAGCGTAAGCGCATCTGCCAGGAGATCGTGCTCGGCATCGGCGGATTGCGCGCGCTCAGGGAGCTGGGACTCACGCCAACGGCGTATCACATGAACGAAGGGCATTCGGCGTTTCTTGCGCTCGAGCGCATCCGCGTTCTGATGGCGGAGAACCATCTGAGTTTCGAGGAAGCCCTGGAAGCCTCCCGCATCAACAATATCTTCACCACGCACACGTCCGTGCCCGCCGGCATTGACCTGTTCAGCCCGGATCTGCTGCGCGAATTCGTGGGCGACTACTGCGAGCGGGCGGGCATTCCGTTCGACGTTCTGCTCGGGATGGGCCGCCATAACGCGCAGGATGCCGAGGAACCGTTCTCCATGGCGGTGTGCGCGATCCGCGCCTCGGCCCGGCGGAACGCCGTCAGCCGGCTGCACCGCATGGTTTCCCAGCAGATGTGGCGGGATCTATGGCCGGGGCTGCCGGATTTCGAGGTGCCGATCGCGTCGGTCACCAATGGCGTGCATCTGCCCACCTGGATCAGCGGCGATCTGGCCGCGCTTTACGATCAATACCTGGAGCCGGAGTGGCGGGAAGATTACTCGGGCCGCAAAATCTCCGCCCATCTCGACGACATTCCAGACGTGGAGTTGTGGGAAGCGCATCGGCGCCGCAAGCGCCGGCTGGTGAATTTCGTGCGCGAGCGCGCGGTGGAGGCCGCGGCCGCCCGCAATGCTCCGGCCAGCGAACTGCGCTCCCTGCGCGAAGTGCTGGATCCGGAAATTCTCACGATCGGGTTTGCGCGGCGTTTCGCCACCTACAAGCGTGCCACGTTGATCTTCCATGACCTGGAGCGCCTGCGGAGCATCCTGACTCATCCCTCGCGGCCGGTGCAGATTCTCATCGCCGGGAAGGCGCATCCGCAGGATACGCCGGGCCGTACTCTGATTCGCGAAATCATTCAACATTCCAACAATGAGGCCTTCGCCCACCGCATCGTGTTCGTGGAGGACTACAGCCTGCAAGTGGCGCGCGAGCTGGTGGGGGGCGTCGATGTGTGGCTGAACACGCCCCGGCGCGGCGAAGAGGCGTGCGGCACCAGCGGGATGAAGGCCGGCATGAACGGAGTGCTCAACGTCAGCATCCTGGACGGCTGGTTCGACGAAGCCGCGGAGTCCTCCGGCGGATGGGCGATCGGGGGCCGCGAGCCGTATGCTCCGGAGCAGGACGCTTCGCATGCCGCCGCGATTTATTCTCTCATCGAGCATGACCTGGCGCCGCTGTTCTATGACAGCCGCGAGCACGGCGTGCCGGTCGAATGGATGCGCCGCGTGAAGCAATCCATCCGCTACATCAGCGAACAGTACAACTGCCAGCGCATGCTGAACGAATACCGCGAACGGTTCTATGAACCTGCGCACGCAGCCTGGTGCGCATTCCGGGAGAACGACTTTCAGGCCGCGCGCGAGCGCGTGCGCTGGAATCACCGCATTCATCAGATCTGGGATCAGGTCCGCTTCGTCGATGTGAGCATCGGGCCGGAGAACGTTTTTACGGGCGCGCCCATTCCCCTGCAAGTCACGCTCGATCTGGCCGGACTGTCTCCCGAGGAAGTCCGCGTCGAGGCGCTGGTGGGCCGCGTCGGGCTGGCCGGAGAATTGGAGGACGTACAGGTATTGACGCTCGATCCCTGCGGCCAGAGCGGTTCGGCGTGGATCTTCGGACGGAAAATCGTGCCCTACGCGACGGGCCGTCTGGGTCTGGCGGCGCGCGTTACGCCGAATCATTTCTCGGATCCCATGCTGCGGCCCTGCAACGCGCCGCTGCGGTGGGCGGCGAATTCTGAATTCCGGGGTCTGTCTTCTTTACACTAGGGGCGTGCGCATTCTCATTTCGGCCGGCGAGGCCTCGGGCGACCTGTATGCCGCGCGCGTGGTGGAAATCCTCAAGGCGCGGCATCCGGATCTCGAGTTTTTCGGTTGCGCAGGACCGCGGATGCGGGCCGCCGGGGTGCGAACCGTGGTCGATCAGCGCTCGCTGGCCGTCGCCGGCATCGTCGAAGTCGTGCACCACATCCCGCGCATCTGGCGCGAGTTTCGCAAACTGATCCGCGCGGCGGAAGCAGAGAGACCCGCGGCCGCGATTCTGACCGATTCGCCCGATTTTCACCTGCGCGCCGCGAAAAAACTGAAGCGCCTGGGCGTTCCCGTGGTCTATCTGATTGCGCCGCAGGCCTGGGCGTGGCGAGAAGGCCGCGTGAAAACGATGCGCCGGAATATTAGGCGGCTGCTCTGCATCTTCCCGTTTGAAGAACGTTTCTTTTGCGAGCGCGGGGTGGCCGCAAGTTACCTCGGCCACCCCCTGGCAAGGCTCGTGAAACCCGCCTTGACCCGCGCCGAACTGCTGGCGAAACTCGGGCTTGCGGAAAACGCCCGGATCTTGGCTGTGCTCCCGGGGAGCCGCCAGGGCGAGGCCTTGCGGCACTTGCCGGTGCTCACTGAAGCCGTGCGCCGAATTTTGGAAGAACATGCGGTGGCGCCCGTGCTGGCATTGCCCGCCGGGTTCGATTCCACAATTTGGGAACCAAATCTCTTGCGATCCATCCATATTGTTGAAGGGCACACCTGGGACGTTCTGGCGCATGCGGAACTAGCCTTGGCGGCGAGCGGCACGGTAACCATCGAGGCGGCCGTGCTCGGAACCCCGATGGTGACTTTTTACCGGGTAAACGCGTTAAGTTGGTATTTGGGACGGTGGCTGGTGAAGGCGCCGTTTTTGTCGATGGTGAATCTGATCGCGGAGCGGCGCGCCGTGCCGGAACTGATCCAGCGCGACATGACCGCTGGGAACATCGCGGCCGAAGCGGTGCGGCTGCTGAGAGATGAAAGAGCCCGCGAACAGATGCGGCGCGATTTGTCGGAAGTGGCACAGAAACTCGCGTGCGAGCGAGATCCGATGGAGACAGCCGCGGATTGGGTGGAAAGGGTTTTGCGTGAGAGTACGACACGGATTCGATAGGATTCTGGCGCTGACGGCGCTGGCCGCGGTGACTTGTTTCGCCCAGGCACGCCGCCCCGATGCGCGCGTCGATGTCGAGAAGTACACGATCGAGGCCGAAGTGAATCCGGAGACGCAAACTTTGCGGGCCAAGGTCAAGGTCGACTTCACGCCGCAGGACGACGCCTTCGATTTGATCTTCGGACTGAATAACGCGCTCGAGTTGCACAGCGTGCGCACCGGATCGGGCGAGCCGGTCACGGCGCAACGCGTTTCGCAGGATATGACCGTGCGGGTCGTGCCGCCGGAAGCCTTCGCGAAAGGCAAGCCCGCCTCGCTCACCTTCGATTACGCGGGCCGCTTGACGGGCGAGGAAGAATCGCCTGTGTGGGGCATCAAGTTCGCGGCAATCCATCCGGACTACGCCTACTTCATGTATCCGTCACGGTGGTTCCCCGTCTATGACTACACGGTGGACCGTTTCGCGATGGATCTTACGGTGAAGGTCCCGCAGGGCTATCGTGTGGCGGCCAGCGGCCTGGAAACGACAAGGGACGACCCCAGCGGCCTGTTTGTCGAGCACTATGAGTTCACCCAGTCTTCGTTCCCAGGAAGCTTCGCGGTGCTCAAGGGCGATCCAGTGCGGATTTCGGCCAGCGGGCTGGCGGCCGCCGTGTATTTCCGCAGCCAGGGCAATCCGGCCCAACAATATGCCAGCGAGTTCGGCCGGGCTCTGGAGTTTTTCTCAGGCGTTTACGGCCTCGCGCCCAGCCGCAACCTCGCCATTGTCGAGACGGAGGCGGGCAGTCCCAATGGATACGCCGGACCCGGAATCGTGTTCCTGTCGCCGGCCACGGTTACAGCATCGGCCGCGAACAGGCGCGTCGTGGCCAACCAGATGGCACGGCAATGGTGGGGCATGTTCGTCTCGCCGGCCAGCCGCAATCATCTGTGGCTGCAAAATGGATTCGCCCGCTACAGCGAGCTTTTGTACGCCGAGGAGATCGAAGGCAGGAGCGGATTGAACAACCTGCTGCGCGACACCTACGTGGACGCGCTGACCGTGGACCAGCCGCCGGTGCTGCAAGCCGCGCGCCTGGAAGATTATTCGCCGGAATACTGGGCTGTCACGGCGGCCAAGGGGGCCGCGACGCTCCACATGCTGCGCAACGTGATGGGCGACGAAACATTCAAGGCGTTGCTCAAGGCGATTCCGGAACGCTTTGCCTGGAGAGCGATCACCACCGATCAGTTCAAGGCCGCCGCCGAGGAGATCAGCGGCGAGAACCTGACCGGCTTCTTCCTGCAATGGCTCGAATCGAGCGGCGCTCCGGAGTTCAACCTGGAGTACACCGTCTTCCGCACCGGCGATGGTTTCCGCATAAACGGCAAGATCACGCAGGATCTGGACTTGTTCCGCATGCCCGTGAAACTGCGCATCGAAACCGAGGGCAATCCCGAGGAGAAGACGGTCATCGTGGCGGGAACCTCCAGCGAGTTCGTAGTGGAGACCTTCGGTAAGCCCAAGGATGTGATCCTCGATCCCGGCGGCGAGGTTCTCCGTTACAACGACGACATGCGGGTGAAGGTTGCGATCCGCCGCGGCGAGCAGTTCGTCGAGATCAGTGAGTTTCTGGAAGCCATCAAGGAATACGAGAAAGCGCTTCAGGTGAAGCGCAACAGTTCGTTGGCGCAGTTCCGGCTGGGAGAAGTGTACTTCCTGCAAAACAACTTGCAGCCGGCCGTCAACGCGTTCCGCGAGGCGCTCGCGGGCGACCTGGATCCCATGTGGGTGGAGGTCTGGTCTTATATTTACATCGGCAAGGTTTTCGACATCACCGGAGATCACGAGCGCGCGGTGAACGAATACCGCAAGGCCGTGCGGACCCGCGACAATACGCAGGGAGCGCTGGAGGAGGCCGAGAAATACATCCAGACGCCGTACCAGCGCGAGCGGCGGCCGTAGCGCCGCGGCTGAAGCCGCCTTCAGTCCGGAAAGGTCCGCAGATATTCCCGCAGTTGGTCGCGGACGCGGCGGAACACTCGAAGCCGTTCTTCCTCCGAGCCTTCCACCACGGCCGGGTCGTCGAAGCTGCGGTGCACGTGCACGGCGCGCCCCGGAAAAACCGGACAGCTTTCGCGGGCATGGTCGCAGACCGTGAGCACGTAGTCGAAGCTCTGGCCGGCGAATTCGTCGACGTGTTTGGAGCGGTGCGAGGAAATGTCGATGCCAAGCTCGCGCATTACCGTGATCGCCTCGGGACGGACCCGGCTGGGCCGAGTTCCCGCGCTGAAAACGTCGAACCGGTCCCCCGCATCGTGACGCAGCAGCGCTTCAGCCATCTGGCTGCGCGCGGAGTTGCCGGTGCAAAGGATCAGCACGCGCCGCGGTGCGGTCATGATTCTTCCTACAGCTCGGAGACGCGGCGCTGGATCAGCAGGAAATACGCTCCGAGCAGGAACATGCCAATCCCGGCGCCGGCCAGAACCACCGGAACGGTGAACACCGGGATCAGATAGCCGGCCACCAGGGCGCCCACGGGTCCGCCTCCGCGCAGCGCCAGGTTGAAGACACTCATTACCCGCCCGCGCATGTCGTCGGGCGTGATCAATTGCACCAGCGAGCTGATCATCGAGAAGACGCTCATCAGCGCCATGCCGGCCAAGAAGATCATCACGCAGGACACCGGCACGCTGGGCGAGTGCGCGAAACCGACCGTCAAGATCCCCAGGACCATGAGGCCCAGCAGAGCTTTGCGGCCCATGTTGCGCGTCTTGCCCATGGCCGCCACGATCAACGCGCCGGTCACGGCTCCCGCGCCCGAAAAACTCAACATCAGGGTGAAGGTTTGCGGACCGGCCTCAAACACCTCGCGCGCCACCACCGGGAGGAATGCGATGGTCTGAAAGCCAAAGAACGTCACCAGGAACGCGAGCACGTGCAAGCCCTGCATCCCCGGCTGAGCATGGATGAAGCGGATCCCCTGCTTCATGCTATCCAGAATGGGCTCCCGCGAGCGCGGCGGGATGTACCCCACGCGGATGATGTACAGCGTGATGATCACGGCGACGAACGATGCGGCATTCAGATAAAAACACCAGGCGGCGCCCAATGCGGCCAGCGCCGCGCCGCCGAGCGTCGGTCCGATCACGCGCGCCAGGTTGAACTGAATCGAATTCAGCGCGATGGCGTTGGGCAAATGTTCCTTAGGCACCAGGGAAGGCACCAGCGCCGAATACGACGGTCCGCCGAACGCCTGGGCCGTGCCCACAATGAAGGAGAGCGTCCACACATGCCAGACCTGAACGACGCCGGTGATGGCGAGCGTGGCGAGGATCAGCGCGCAGGTCATTTGCGTGTATTGCGAGGAAAGCAGGAACACCCGCCGGTCGCGCCGGTCAGCCAGCACGCCGCCGAGCAGCGAGAACAGAACGATCGGAATCTGCCCCAGGAACTGGTCAATACCCAGGTAGCGGGCGTTGTCCATGGAAAGATCCAGCACCAGCCAGCTTTGCGCCGCGGTCTGCATTTGCGTGCCGATCTGGGAAGTGCATGCGCCGGTCCACATCAGCCGGAAATCGCGAAAATGAAAGGCCTGAAACGTTCTCCGCAGGAACCCTTGCGGGGCCATGGGAGTGGGTGGTTTCGTTTCTTCGATCGGGTGGGCCAGGGGATTCTACTCCGCGCAAGACGTAATCTTTAGTCTACAGGAACACTGCTTTCAGTACACCTGGAAGCAAAAGACGTCATTGGAGCCGCTGGGCGATAGCGAATACTCACCGTTCGGGAGCACCTCGGATGCCTCGATTTTCCAGAGATCCTTGCCGACCTTGGTGACCGACAGATGCAAGGGCGCAGCGTCACCTTTCTTGGGCTTGTCCTTGAGGATCAGCTCGCGGCGGTCTTTCTTGGATTCGAAGCGGTACATCTCAATTTTTTCGGGCCGGAGTTTCTCGGCGCGGAGGATGAAAATCGGCTCCGCCAGCGGCGTGCGCGCGGGCGAGGAAGCGCCCTCCACCCAGTACAGAGTCTCATTCTTTTTGGGTTCCTGGTGCGCTTCTTTCACTTCGGTCTCAACGAGGTTCGAGGCGTGCAGCAGGTAGGGGATGTCGGGCTTGGGCGGGACGGGGCCCTGGTAATCTTGTGCCGGCAGG
>CAZTKA010000003.1:0-55611 GCA_964614015.1 uncultured Bordetella sp.
AAGATCGCGGGCTTGCCCCAGATGAAGCTGGGCTGGATCGTGGCGAGCGGGCCGGGCCACGAACAGGCGCTCGACGCGCTGGAGCTGATCGCGGACACGTACCTTTCCGTAGGCACGCCCGTCCAGGTGGCGCTGCCACGGCTGCTGGCGTGCGGCGAATCTGTGGCTGCGCAGATCGCGGCGCGGGTTGCGGCGAACCGGCGGCACTTGGCCGGGGCTTTGGCGGGTTCGGCGGCGACGCTGCTGGCGAGTGAAGGCGGCTGGTACGCGGTGGTGCAAGTTCCGCGCACCCGGAGCGAAGAGGAATGGTGCCTCACCTTGCTGCGCGATCACGATGTGCTGGTGCAGCCGGGTTATTTTTTCGATTTCGAATCGGAAGCATTTTTGACGGTAAGCCTGATCACCGAGCCGGCGGTTTTTGCCGAGGGGGTGCGGCGGCTGCGGGACATCCTATAGAGTCAGAACCCGGCGCTTGTCGGCGCGGGGAAAGATTGATGCGGCGTTGGCGGCGGACTCGACATTGACTTTAGCCTCTTCAGGCGGGAAAATAAGGTTTGCCCCCTCCTGGAGGGGCACTTCCCTCCGATCGCGGGAGTAACTCAGTTGGTAGAGTGCGACCTTGCCAAGGTCGATGTCGCGGGTTCGAATCCCGTCTCCCGCTCCATCCTCCACTCCCCCCATATAGCGACGCATGCCGGCAAGAGAGAAGCTCGTCGTCTCGCGACTGAGTTCATCGGGCCGCCGGCGTGGCCCGTGCCCGTCGTCCGGTCACCGCGCGGAAAACCTGTGTGATAGAATCCTCTCCGAGGAGCCACCCATATGACGCGCGTGTGCCTTTCCCTGCTCGCCGGCGCCTTGGCGCTTTCGGCCCAGACCGTCCGCATCGTACAAACCAACGCCGCGGGCGACGAAGCCCATGTCATCGATCCCGCCACCAACAAGGTCGTTCTCCGCATCCCGGACCTCGAAGCCGCGCACGGCGTCGGATTCTCGCCGGACGGCGCCCGCACCTACTTCACGGTGGAGGCCGATAGCACGGTTAAAGCGGCCGACACCCGGACCGGCAAGATTCTGTGGTCGGTGAAGCTCAGCGGCCATCCCAACAACATCACCGTATCCAAGGACGGCAGGCGCGTCTTTGCCGCCATTTCCCAGGCCCCCGGCGCGATCGACGTTATCGACACGGCGGCCGTGATACTCATCAAGAGCATTCCGGTCAACGGCGGGCAGCACAACGTCTACATCACGCCGGACGGCAAGCACGTCGTGGGCGGCTCCATCGGCACCAACGTGTTGTCGGTCATCGATGCGCAAACGCTGGAAAAAGTCTGGGAGCTCAAAATGGATTCCGGCATCCGCCCTATGACGATTGAGGCGGCGCCGGACGGCTCCACCAGCCGCATCTTCCTCCAGCTTTCGAATTTCCACGGGTTCGTCGCCGTGGATTTTAAGCAGCGCAAGGAAGCGGCGCGCGTCGAATTCCCCAAGGAACCCGTCAACGGCCGGGCGCACAGCGGAACGCCCAACCACGGCATCGGGGTATCGCCGGACGGAAAATTTCTGGTCGCCAACAGCCACATCCTGGAAGGCGTATTCATCTATTCTCTGCCCGACCTGAAGTACCAGGGCTACGTGCGTACAGGGCACGTTCCGGATTGGCTGACCTTCACACCGGATAGCCGCATGGTCTACGTGGCCAACGCCGGAGACAATAGCGTCTCGGCGGTCGATATCATTGCCCGCAAAGAAGTTGCGCGGATTCCGGTGGGCGAAGTTCCGAAACGCAACGGGACTGTCGTGATTCGTTAGCCCGTGACGTGGTACTGCGCAACATGCTTGACTAAGGCGGTTCCCGGGATCGCCACAGGTATCAATCGCTGGGGGCTGAGGTGTTCCTGCAACATACATTCTTCCGGCTTTGGGTTCCAATTGAGGTATGCGCTATTTACGCTTGTGCCTCATCGCCGCTACGCTCGGCTCGGCGGCCTTCGCCCAGAACAACGAACAGGCTTTGCTCCGCGCGCTGAACGCGCAGGTTCTGCAGTTCCGGGGAGCGGCCGCCAGCGCCGACGCGAGTGCTCAAAGCGCCGCCCACTCCCGGGCCGCGGACGCTCTTGCGCAGCGCCAGCAGGTGTTGCAGTCGCTGATGGCGAGCGCTCCGGCGCGCGCGCTCGAGCTGGCTTTCCCCGGTGACGTGCTGGCGGATCTCGCCGCGACGTTTCCGGAATCGGCGAGCCTGCTGGAAGAACGCGGCAGGGTGAGTGGGACGTTATATTACGTGATCGAGGACGGTATCGGTTTCGCGTCGCACCGCGAGGTCCGGAAGCTCAAAGTAGGCGAGCAGATGATCGACCTGTATGCGGCATCGGGCGAAATCGGAGGCTCGAAGTGCAACGACCGGATCGCTGCATCGGGGGTGCGATCCGGCGGCGTGATGGTGGTCGAGTCCTCGACGGTCGAGGAGACCGCGGCGGGTTGCAGCAATCAGGGCGCGCAGAAGATCGCCGTCATCCTGGCGAACTTCACCGGCTATCCTCTGCCGGCCGCCGTCACGCCTGAATTCCTGCAGGGCGTCCTGCTGGGCAACGCCGCCACGAACACCGCCAATCAGTCCACACCGGACCGCTCCGTCAGCGACTTCTGGATGCAGAACTCCGACGGCAAGACTTGGGTGAACAATACCGGGACGGGGGCGCTGGCCGTGGTCACGGTCAACATCGCCAACTTCAACTATTGCAGCGATTCCGGACCGATGCGCGCCGCGGCCTACGCGGCCGCCGACGGAGCGATTGATTACAACCAGTTCAGCCGCGTGGTGATCGTTGTTCCGCACAACGGCACCTGCAGCGGCACGGCCGGCGTCGCCAGCATCGGCTGCTGGGGAAGCGAATGCCCCGGCGACGGCGCCTGCAACATCTCCTGGACGTGGTGGCGCGCCGATCAGATCTCGCTCGGAAGCACCGCGACCGACCGGCGCGGTTACGGCACCAAGCTGAGCACGCATGAATTCGGACACAACCTGGGCATCAGCCATTCAGGCAGCCGGTACCACGGCGCCGAGGTCGTGCAAAACATCGGTGTTGCCGGAACGCGCACCGAATACAACGACGTGTTCTCGACCATGGGTAACTGGAATCTCGGGTTCTACAACGCGCCGCATTCGTTGAACACGCTGGGCTGGCTGACCTCGTCCAACGTGCAGACCGTGACTGGCACCGGCGTATACACCATTCAGGGATTCGAAACGCGCCCGGCTGGAATCAAGGCGCTGAAGATCGCTCGCGGCACCGGGACGACCAACGCGTACTTTTACCTGGCGTACTATCCGGACCGCGGCGACTACATCGGCAGCCTCAACACGAACGTTCACAACGGCGCCCTGATTCATTACAACGATTCCGCCACGCCGGCCCTGAAGACGGACCTGCTGGACTTCACGCCGAATCCCTCCAGCTCGACCGATTTCGGCAACCCGGTCCTGCCCACGGGTTCCACCTGGACCGATCCGTACAAAGACGTGCAGATTCAGGTGAACAGCGTGGACACAACGAACAACACCATGACGGTGACGGTGACGTATTCGCCGCCGCCGTGTACGCCGGCAAATCCCACGGTGACGTTCCTGACCTCGAGCGGCAGCACCAGCCCCGGCGGCTCGGCCAACTACCCCGTGCAGGTGCTGAACAACGATTCGATTTCCTGCGCGGCCCGGAATTTCGATATGGCGGCGAACCTGACGAGCCCGGAGCCAACCATCGGGCTGAGCTATGCGAATCCGGTGCTGAACATCGCCCCGGGCACGGCGGCCAGCACGACGCTGACGGCCACGACCACCGCCGCCACGCCGCTGGGCACTTACGTGATCAACGCCACGGCAACCAGCGGCGCTCATACCGACGCCACGGATACGGACGCCTCCCTCACCGTGCAGAACATTCCGCCGGCGACGCCCACGGGCGTTTCCGCCACTTCGGTGTATAGCGGCTCGGGCAAAAACAAGGTGTTCCAATACATCCGCTTCTCCTGGGGCGACGTGGCGAACGAAACGGGCTACGAGATCCAGCGCTGCAAGGTGAGCGGCAAGGGCAACAACGCCACGTGCGTCTACGCTTTGCTCGCGAGCGTTCCGGCGAACACCACTTCGATCAACGACGTGCCGGCCACTTCGGGAACGTACCGGTATCAGGTGCGGGCTGTCAACACGATAACGGGCCTGTCCTCCGGCTGGTCCGCTGCGGCGCAGGCGTCGCGCTAGGGCCGGCGGCGCGGCCGGCAACGGTTACTTGGCGGCCCGGATCCAATCGGCGATCGTCTTCCAATCCGGGTCGTTCTGATCGGCGAACTGGCGGCCGCCGGAGTGGAAATCGTCTCCGCCGGCGGCTTCGGCCAGAGGATGCTTCAACAGCGGGCTGGCCATCGGATCCTTCAGGTTGATCACGCGCACGATGTTCTTGAAGTTCTCCCGCGACTGCTCCTCGGTGTACGCCGCCTGCCCTTCGGCCAGCGGCACCAGGCGGAAGGCGTTGCGCTGCCCCTCATGGCATACGATGCAGCGGGCGTGGGTCGGGCGCTTCTTGAGAAAGATCGGCTCGACCTTCGAGCGGTAGGTCTCGAAATCCAGGGACTGGGCAGAGGCGGCCGCGGCCGTCAGCATCACAAGGGCTGCGAGAGTTTTCATGGGAGGTGCTCCGCGCGCCATGATATCACAGGAGTTTCCTGGAATGGGCCGTGACGCAAATCCAGCCACGCTGCCTTCTAACCCGAAGAAATATGTGGTACTTTGGGACCGGTAGGAAGGCTACTCGAAGGAGAACAGCGCGCGTGTTCGTGACCAAGAGGCACCTGAGCCGCCCGACGGTTCTGCGAGGCATGGGGGCGGCCGTGGCTCTGCCTCTGCTCGATGCCATGATTCCGGCGCGAACGGCGCTGGCGCAGACGGCCGCGGCGCCCAGGCCGCGCATGGGCTTCATTTACTTTCCGCACGGCGCGATCATGAACCAGTGGACGCCGGCCACCGAAGGCAAGGATTTCGAGATACCGCCGATCCTCAAGCCGCTCGAGCCCTTCCGCCGGTATCTCACCATCGTCAGCAATCTCGAAAACCGCAACGCCTCGCTGCCCCCCGTGCACGCTCAGTTCGGCAGCCTGCTGGATCTGATCAGCGAGGAGGCCAACGACCTGCGCCGCAACCTGGGCCCGTCCGACAGGGCCATGCTGAGCGACTATCTTGAAAACGTCCGCGAAATCGAACGGCGTGTCGAGAAGATGGCCGAGCGCGACTTGTCCAGGATCGGCCTGCCGGACGGCTTCCACCCCATCTCGCATCACCAGAACGATAAGACGAAGATCGAGAAGCTGATCAAGATTCAGACCTGCCATTCGCAGGTGATGGCGAAGCTCGTCGAAAAACTTTCCCATCTGCCCGACGGCGACGGCTCGATGCCCGATCACGCGATCCTGCTCTACGGCAGCAACATCAGCAACAGCAACGCGCACGACGAGTATCCGCTGCCGTGGGCTATCATCGGCGGCGCGAGGGACCGCATCAAAGGCAACCAGCACTTGAAGTACGGCGAGCGCACGCCGCTGATGTAGGCGGCGGGCGGCCAGAGCCGCGGCGGCAAGCGCATCGATGTGCATCAGGATACCGCCGACCTGCTGGTCGAGCTCGGCGCAACGCCGGTCGCGGCTCCCGCAAAGCCGGTCCAGTGATGGCTGGCGGATGCTACAGGCGGAGGGAAGGCGTTCCCAACCTGGGCCCTCCATTCAACGGGATTCGCAGGCACGAACGCGCAAAACGCAACCGCACGGGAAAGCAGTCCGCCTTGGGTGCGTTGATCCCTATCCCGCCGCGGCCAGCGTCCGCAGCTTCGCGGAAAGCGTGGTGCGCTTCAGTCCGAGCATGTCCGCCGCGGCGGTCTTATTTCCTTTGGTCTTGCGCAGGGCGTCTTCCAAAATCTGGCGCTCGATCCGGCCGATGGTCCGTTCAAAATCGAGGCCCGAATTGGGAACCGGAACGCCGATTTCGGCCGCGGGCGGCACAGGACGCGGCGCCCCGGGCAGGCCGAAATCGGCCGGCTCCAGCAACTCGCGCGCGCCGCTCAGGGCCACCGCGGTCTCGACGGCATTCTCGAGTTGGCGCACGTTTCCAGGCCACGGATAACCCTTGAGGCGCGCGATGGCCTCCGGAGACAGCCGGCGCTCGGGAATCTGCTCGAGCCGGCAGACCTTGTCGACGAAATGGCGGGCCAGAATCGGAATATCCTCGGGCCGTTCGCGCAAGGGCGGCGCCGTCAGCGCGATGACGTTGAGGCGGTAATACAGGTCCTCGCGGAAACGCCCCTGGCGCACGCGTTCGGCCAGATCCACGTTGGTCGCCGCGATCAGCCGCACGTCGACGCGCAAGGTTTCCGAACTGCCCACGCGCTGGAATTCACGCTCCTGGAGGAACCGGAGCAGCTTGGTCTGCAAATCCAGGGGCAGATCGCCGATCTCGTCCAAAAACAGCGTCGAGCGGTGCGCCTGTTCGAAACGTCCCACGCGCTGCTGAACGGCGCCGGTGAAAGCTCCGCGGACGTGACCGAACAACTCGGCCTCTAGCAGATTTTCGGGAAGCGCCGCCGCGTTCACGGTCACCATCGGGAACTTGGCGCGCGGGCTGGCCAGATGCAGCGCGCGCGCCATCAGATCCTTGCCCGTTCCGGTTTCGCCGGTGATCAGCACCGTGGCGCGCCGTTCAGCCACGCGTTCGATCAACTCAAGCGTGCGCTCGATGGCTCGCGATTGCCCCACCAGCAGCTCGCGCCAGCCGCTCTTGGCGGGCGGATCACGCCGCGGCCCGATGGTTTCCAGCACAACCGCGGCGAGCGCGGCCGGGTCGTCATCCCGTCCCGCCACATCGAGCGCTCCGAGGCGCACATACCGCGCGGCGTCGCGCGCGGTGGCGTGCGGGTCGCTGAGGACGACGCGGCGAGGCATGCGTTCGATCAAAGGTTCGACATCGCCGCCGGGCACGGGCGCAGCCACCACCATGGCATCGTACTCCCTCAGGGCCAGCCGTGTGTGCGCTTCCGCCGCCGTCTCCACGCGTTCCACGGACCACTCGCGGGGCAACGCAATGTTTCCGGATCCTACGTGCAGAACTTCCATGCTCACCGCCGTTTATCGGAGGAATCAAGCGGCGGCTTTGCGTAGGATTTCGCTCTCGGAAGTGGCGACGGGATTAGGTCGCGTCCCGCTCCATGATGCTCGACACCTCCGCGTGCCGGACGCTATAAATCCTGCGGATCATGCGGCAAATCTCAGCGGCGATGCGCTCAGCGGATTCCGTAGGATCCCGGTCCAGCTCAACTTTGATGTAAATGTCGGTGCGCGGCATAGCGGGTGATACGATGAAGGTAATCCTTCGTGGCTGCTCCCTGCAAATTGTGCCAAAAAAATCGCGCCCGGCGGCGCTGCCCGGCCCTGTTGGGCGAGATCTGCGCGCCTTGCTGCGGCGCGCAACGCGAGGTCATCATCGATTGCCCGCTCGATTGCGTCTACTTGCGCCAGGCGCGCGAGCATGACAAACCTCTCGTACTCACCGAGACTGACATCCCCAACCGCGACATCCACATCACCGACGAGTTCATACGCCATCAGGAGCAGGCCATCCTGTGGCTGGCTCACGCCCTCACGCGGGCCATGGAATCCGGGAAAGCCGTGGACCCGGATGCGCGCGAAGCGCTGGAGGCTTTGATCAAAACGTACCGCACGCTGGAATCCGGCCTGATCTATGAAACGCGCACTCCGAATCCCTATGCGGCGGGCCTACAGGAAGCTCTAAAGAACGCGATCGAGGAACTGCGTAAGCTGCTCGCCGAAACGACCGGGATGCAATCGCTGCGGGATAAGGATCTGCTGGGCGTGCTGGTGTTCCTGCAACGGCTCGAATTGCAGCACGCCAACGGCCGCCGGCGCGGCCGCGCCTTCTTCGATTTTCTGCGGACGCACTTCCCGGCGCCGGTTCGGCCTGGCCTTGTGGTATGAGCACCGGGTACATCGTCTTCGCCCACGGCTCGAGCATTGAGTCGGCCAATCAAGCCGTGCGGGATGTGGCGGCGGAGATGGCCCGCCGCGGCGGACTGGAGACCGTCGAAGCAGCATTCCTGGAAGGCGGCCAGCCGGACCTGCACGCGGCGCTCGAATCGCTGGCGGGCCGCGTCTCGCGCGTGGTGGTGGTGCCGTATTTCCTGACGCTCGGGCTGCATTTGCAGCGCGATTTGCCGCGCCTGATTCGGGAAGTGCAGGCGGCGCACCCGGGCGTGACGATTGAAGTGACGCCGCCGCTTGATCAGCATCCGGCGATGGTCGAGGCTCTGCTCGACCGCGCCCGGGGGGCGGCATGATCGCGCGCCTCATCGAATCGAAAGAAATCGCCCCGCGCGTGCGCCATTTCGTGTTCGAAGCGGAGGGCGGCCCGCTGGTCTATCAGCCCGGACAATTCGTTTCGTTCACCCAGACGGTCAATGGCGCGGAGATCACGCGGGCGTATTCGATCGCCTCCGCGCCGTGCGCGGGCAACCGCTTCGAGCTGTGTTTGAACCTGGTCGAGGACGGTCACCTTTCGCCGTATTTGTTTGGGATGCGTCCCGGCGACACGATCCCCATGATTCCGCCGCTCGGGACGTTCCTATTGCGCGAGCCGCCGCGCGATTCCATCCTGATCGCCACCGGGACCGGCGTGGCGCCGTTCCGGGCGTATTTGCAGGCGTATCTCCACGAGACTTCACCCGCGTTTACGCTGATTCTCGGAGTCCGCCACGAAGCGGATCTCCTCTACCGGCGCGAATTCGAGGAACTGGCCGCCTCGTATCCGCACTTCCGTTTTTGGCCGACGCTGACGCGGCCCGGTCCAGGCTGGCGGGGCCGCACGGGCCGCGTGCAGAACCACCTGGAGGAGGCGATCGGCGGCCGCCGGGACCTGGACTTCTACTTGTGCGGCTTGAGGGCGATGGTGGACGACGTCCGGGCTATCTTGAAGGCAATGGGTTTCGACCGCAAACAAATTCGCACCGAGAAGTACGACTGATGCGCTCGAACATCGCTTTGATTCTGGGGGCCGCGATCGTGTTCGCCGTGGCCGCCTTCCTGATGCTGCATCTGATGCCGCCGCCGCTGGATAACATGAGCTATCTGGTGATCGGCTCGGTGGCGACGCTGGCCGCGATGCTGGCCTTGTTCGTGACGCTGATTCTGACGCGGCTGAAATCGAGCGACACGTTTTTCAAGCGCCGCCCGAAGCGTTAGGGCCGTTTCCCGCCCGGCGTAGCGATCGAGGCTGGGGCGGGCCGCGCACAGAGATGCTAAGACGCCGAGAAGAAAGGGGGAAAAATTTTTGAGATCCGTGATCTCCGGGACAAGGCCCAAACACCCGAGCCGAAGAAACGGAAAACACCAACAGCGGCTCCGACCGGAGCATGTTATCCTGAAGCCGTAACCCTCGACGTGGGCGGCTAGCTCAGTTGGGAGAGCACCGCGTTCGCAACGCGGGGGTCGTGGGTTCGAGTCCCATGCCGTCCACCATCCACTGGTAAGCGTAGCTCGGGTCGCGATATTCGATCTGGTGCGTGACCACGCCGTCTTCTCCCGCCAAACCGTGCAGGATCCGCGTGCGGGTTCCCATCCAGAGCGTGAAGAGCTTGAGGCGCCCGCGCCGGATGGCCTGCCCCAGCAGGCGGTCGGAAACCAGGAGATCGGCGGGCCGGGCGCGGTCCTGCTCCAGGTAACTGAGCAGCTCCTCTTGATCGGCATCCTCATCCCAGACGTTGCGCGAATCCGAGGGCTGGCCGTGCGTGTCTTCGAGCACGGCGTCGATGGCCTGGAAATCGCCGACGGATTCGTTGAGGTCGCTCGACCGCAGCTCCACAATGTGTTTGGCGCGGACCAGTTTGTCCCCGGCGAAATAATAGAGCAGGTGGCCGGAAAACTTCGCAAAGGGAACCGAATCGTAGCGCACGACGGTTTCCGGACCGGCGCGGAAGATGGCGCCAGGCTTAGCGGATTCGCTGGCGAGCACCTGAGCCTGGGTCATACCCCAGGCGGCCGCCCGGAAGCCGGGCTCCGTGCACTGCCCGGCCGCAAGGCCGGCGAGCGCCGCCAGCATTACAGGCCACCGCATCGCCATGCCTACTAGTGTAGACGGATTCCGGGTGTAAACTAACAACTATGCTGCAACGGATCTTTCTTCTGGCGTTCCTGACGGCCGGTTTCTCGCTGGCCCAGGGACCGGTTTTCGAATTGCGCACCTACACAGCCGAGCCCGGCAAGCTGGAGGCTCTCAAGGCGCGCTTCCGCGACCACACCATCCGGATTTTCAAGAAGCACCACATGGAAAGCGTCGGCTACTGGGTGCCCTCCGACGGCGAGGCGTCGAAGAACACGTTGATCTACGTGCTGAAGCATCCCAGCCGCGCCGAAGCCGAGAAAAATTGGGAAGCCTTCCGTACCGATCCGGAGTGGACCAAGGTCGCCGCGGAATCGGAAAAGAACGGCAAGCTGGTGACCAAGGTCGAGCGCGTGTGGCTGACGGCAACCGAGTTCTCCGCGCTGAAGTGAACCGCCGGAAAGGGCTCTGGCCATGGGGCCGCTCGAACGTTGGAAGCTGAGCCGCCTGATGCGGCGCGAGTGGGATCAACGGGCCCGCGAGAACGCCCGGTATTTCGTCGAAAGCAGCCGCGCCGAGTGGAGCGATGAAGAGTTCCGCGCCAACGGACAAGCCGCGCTGGAGCGCGACATCCTCAGCGACATGGCCAACATCTGCCAGGGCAAGGATCCGGCCGCGATGCGGGTGCTCGAAATCGGCTGCGGCGCCGGACGCCTGACGCGCGCGCTGGCCGGGGTGTTCGGCGAGGTGCATGCCGTCGACGTGAGCGGGGAAATGATCGAGCGGGCGCGCGCCTGGCTGGCCGGCTGCCCGAACGTGAAGCTCTACCGCAATAATGGCTACAATCTTTCCGTGCTGCCGCGGGTGGAGTTCGATTTCGCCTGCTCCAACGTGGTGTTTCAGCATATCCCGAGTTATGAGGTCATCGAAAACTACGTGCGCGAGGTCCACCACGTGCTGCGGCCCGGCGGGCTGTTCAAGTTTCAGGTGCAGGGGGATCCGCTCACGCGGACGGCTCCAGAGGACACGTGGAACGGAGTGCCGTTTACGGAGGCGCAAGCGCGGGCGATGGCGGAGCGGTGCGGTTTCGAGATGCGCTACTGGCTCGGGGCGGGCCAGCAGTATTTCTGGCTGTGGTTCTTCAAACCGCGCGCCGGAGCCGGGGATGTGACACACTAAGGATCTTCGGAGCGCGCCCATGGTCGGCAAGAAGGTCCATCACTATCAGTTCCTGGAGAAACTCGGCGAAGGTGGCATGGGCGCGATCTACAAGGCCCAGGACACGCGGCTGAACCGTTTTGTGGCGATCAAGGTCCTGACGGCGGCAGCCACCGGATCGCCCGAACGCCGCCGCCGCTTCCTTCAGGAAGCGCAAGCCGCCAGCGCGCTGAATCATCCCAACATCATCACCATTCACGACATCCTCTCGGAGGGCGATGCCGGGTACATGGTGATGGAGTACGTGCAGGGCAAGACGCTGGCGGAGCTGGTGCCCAAGGGCGGCATGCGCGTGCCGCAAGTGCTGAAGCTCGCGCTGCAGATGACGGACGCGCTGCAAGTGGCGCACGCCGCGCGCATCGTGCACCGCGACCTGAAGCCCGGCAACGTCATGGTGACGGAATCAGGACTGGTCAAGATTCTGGATTTCGGGCTGGCCAAACTCAGCGGCCCCGGCCCGCTGACAAACACCGGCCCGGAGGATGCCACCAAAACCATCGGGAACGCGCCCTTGACCGTCGAGGGCAGCATCCTGGGAACCGTAAGTTATATGTCACCGGAGCAGGCCATGGGGCAGAAGGTCGATTCGCGCTCCGATATTTTCTCCTTCGGCCTGGTGCTGTACGAGATGGTGACGGGCGAGCGGGCGTTCCAAAGCGATTCGGCGCTGACGACGCTTTCGGCGATCTTGCGGGACGACCCGAGGCCCATCCACGAGATCGCGCCGGATGTTCCCGCGCCGCTCGAGGAAGTGATCAAGAAGTGCGTGCGCAAATCGCCCGAGGACCGTTACCAGAACATGCGCGATGTGTTTCTGGCGCTCTCGGCGCTGAAAGCAGATTCGGATTCCGGGGTGCTCTATCGAGCAGATGTGACGGCGATGATGAAGACGCCCGCCGGGGCCGCTCCTGCTCCGGCAGAGGCGAAAAAAGAAGCGTCCGCCGGGGCGTCGGCGCCCGCCGGACCTCCGGCTTCGCGCCGTCCGGCGTGGACGGCGCTCGCGATTGCCGCGGGTGCTCTGGTGCTCATCGGCGGCGGCGGGCTCGCGTGGTGGATGAACCGGCCTGCCCCAGTGCCCCCGCCCGAGCCGGCAGCGGCCAGCCAGCCGGCTCCGGCGGCGCCGGCCGACCCCACGCTGACCAACGACAGCATCATTCAACTGGTGGCCGCCAAGGTGCCCGAGGATGTGATTCTCGGCCAGATCCGTTCCGCGCCGGTGAACTTCAATCTTTCGGCGAGCGAGTTGATCCGCCTGACGCAGTCCGGCGTCAGCGGAACGCTGATCGCGGCGATGCGGGATCCCAAAGCCGCGCCGGAACCCGTCAGGGCCGCCCCCAAATCGGCACCTCAGGCGAAGACCGCCGAGGCAGCCAGGGGCGTCCCGAAGACTGCGGAGAAGGCTCCGGGCAGCAGCGGCGCGGCGCTGCCTCCTGCGCCGCCCGCTCCGGAAGTATCCACGCCGGTCTCCGCGCCCGCGTCCGCGGTGGCTCCGGTTCCCGCGCCGTCCGGCCCGGAGGCTCCAGCCGGTGCGGTGGCCACGCGTCAAGTGAGTATCCCCGATGGCGCTCCGTTCAAGATAACGCTGACGGCCGATATTCCCTCCGACGCCGCCGAAGGAACACCGATCCGCTTCACGGTGACCGAGGACGTCAAGGCAGGGGACACGGTTGTGATCGCCAAGGGAGCGCAGGCCACCGGCGAGATTGCGCAGGCCGCACGCCGCCGGATCATTGGCAGCACCAAAGCCACGCTGCGGCTCAAGTCGGTGGAAACCGTGGATGGCGCGACCCATGCGATCCGCGCGCTCTCGGCGCGCTCCGGCAAGAGCGACCCGGTGCGATCCGTGGAAGCCGGAGCCAAGCCCAGGAACGACAAGATCGCGGCGCTGGCGGGGACCGAGTACATCGCCTACATCGACGGAGGCGCGAGCGTCAGCGTGCCGCGCTAGAGGAAGGCTCTCGCGCCGCAGCTTGTTCCGGAATCTCGATTCCCGTGCTCGCGCCTTCCCCCGCCTTGCTATCGATCCACATGCGGTAGTTTTCCCCGTATAACACTTTCAGCCGCTCATTGACGTTGTTGACGCCGATCCCGGCGTCCAGCAGACGCGCCAGCTTGTCCTCTGGAATGCCGACGCCGTCGTCTTCGACCACAATCCGCATCCGCGGGCCGGCACGGTGCGCGCGTACGCGGATGGCGCCACCCTCGACCTTCGCAGCCAAGCCGTGGCGGATACTGTTTTCGACCAGCGGCTGCAACAGCATGCTCGGCACGAGCAGATCAAGACATTCCGGCTCGACGTCCTTCTCGAAGCGGAGCTTGTCTCCGAAGCGGACCATCTCGATCGCCAGGTAGTCGTCGATGAAAGACAGCTCCTCGCCGAGCGTCACCAGGTTATCCTGGGTGCGCAGCAACCGGCGCAGGATCTTCGATAACTTATAAACCACCTGGCGCGCCTGCTCGGGATCCTGCCGGATCAGGGATGCGACGGAGTTCAGGGTGTTGAACAGGAAGTGCGGGTTGATCTGGCTGCTGAGCGCCGCCAGGCGCGCCTCGTTCAGCCGCGACTGCTGTTGCTCCAGCATGCGTTCGGAGCGGCTGGAATGCCAGATGCGAATCGGCAGAATCGTGGCGAACAGGGTGGTGGCGTACTGCGCCGCGGTCAGCCAGGGGATCCCGGCGGGCCAATTCTGTTGCAGCGCGAAGACTCCCTTGACGCCGAAGCGCGCCGCGATCGTCGAGCGGAGCAGCTCGGCCAGCAGGATCACGCCGAGACAAGCGATCCCGAACACCGGCAAGCGCAGGTCGCTTTTGCGCAGCAGACGGTAGAGCTGCAAGTCGGGGAAGGGCGTGAGTTTCCAGATGTACTCTTTGTCCGGCGCGAGGTCGCGCAGCAAGCCTCCCGCCACGCCCACGGCCGCGAACAGGGGCATCGAAAGCAGTTCGCCGTTAAACATGGCGGGGAGCGAGATGACGGCTCCGGCCAACAGCCCCATCACGTAGCCGCCGAGCAATCCCATGACGATGCTGCCTTCCAGGCCCAGGTCGAGGGCGCGGTATGCCTCCGGAGCGACCACGCGCACTGTCACCACGCGCGTTCCGACGCCGGCCGCATAGATCGCCGCGCAAACCAGAGCCATCTTCACGCGCTGGGCGAGCGTGCGATCCTCGCGCATGAGCATGCGCTGGAAGGCGCCTGACCGGGCCAGGATGCTGGCCAGCGAAGCGGCCACTGCCAGCTTTACCAGCAGGATGACAATGTAGGGTTGCATGCGTGCGAGGCCTGCCGATAATTATAATGGACATAATTCCGCATTCCTCTCCATGTCCCCGCAATCCGAGGTTCGCAAGGTCGCCGAAGCCGATTTTCCTACGCAATTCGGCCATTTCCGGATTCATGGGTTCGAGCGCGCAGCAGGAGCTGCGGCGGAGGAAGCCGTGGTCCTGACCATGGGCGATCTCTCCACGGGCGGCCCGCCGCTAGTGCGCATCCATTCCCAGTGCCTCACCGGCGACGTGTTTCACAGCCTGCGCTGCGATTGCCGCGCGCAACTGGAGCTGGCGCTTCAAGCGATTGCCGCCGAAGGGCGGGGCATACTGATTTACCTGAATCAGGAAGGGCGCGGTATCGGCCTGCTGAACAAACTGCGCGCCTATGAATTGCAGGACCAGGGCGCCGACACGGTCGAGGCGAACGAACAGCTCGGCTTCGAGGCGGATCTCCGCGCGTATGCGCTGCCGGGCGCGATCCTCGCCCGCTTCGGATTGCGAAGCGTGCGGCTCATGTCCAACAATCCTCAGAAAATCGAGGCCCTGGAAGAGGCCGGCATCACGGTGACGGAACGCATTCCGGTGATCGCGGCGCCGATGGAGTCCACCGCGGAATACCTGCGCACCAAGCGCGAGAAGATGGGGCACCTGCTGGATCTGCCATAGCACGGCTTCAGACCCGCCCGTGTTTCACCAGGCTCAGTCGCGGAGCCAGCCCTAACGCGGAGCTTGTGGTTGCGGATACCGCGAGCGGCGTTGGCCCAGGCGGAGTTCGCTTCCGGCCGGTTATTGCTTGCCCTTTCCCTTGCCCTTGCCTTGCCCCGGCGGCTGGGCGAGTTGGCGGGCGAGCGCAGCCTCAAAGGTCTTCTCGAATTCGTCGACGTGAGCCTTGTAACCCTCGGGGTCCACGAACGGGTTCGGATCGCCTTCACGGCGCGCCTTCAGCTTCTCATATTTCGCCGGCAGGCCGTAAAACGAGGCATGTGAGCTGAGGAACACTTCGACCGGCAACGCGCGCGCCTTCTTGTACGTCGCCCGCATGTCTTCGGCGATATTCGGATAGTCCGTGTTGCCGACGTACTGGAGGAACTGGCCGTTCAGGCTGCACTCCACCAGCGCCTTATAGGTCTTGCCGCCTTCCTTCAGATCCATGCTCCAGGCCAGGCAGCCCTTGGTGTGGCCCGGCAGGAGGTGGGCGGTCAGGGTTGTTCCACCCAGCGTGACTTGGTCTCCCTCGTCGACCAGCCGGTCGATCGGATGTTCTTTGCCTCCCGGACGAAACTCGCGGGTCGCGGGAGCGTCCAGCCGCCCCACCACAACTTGGGCGCCGGTCAATTCCTTCACCAGCGCATCTCCTTCCACGTGGTCGGGGTGCGCGTGCCCGCTGATCAGGATCTTGATGTCGCTGAACTTGAACCCGAGCTCTTCCACGCTCTTGCGGATCACCGGCACCGATGACTCGTAGTTGCTGTTCATGAGGATATGACCGTCGGGCGTGGTGATCAAGAAGGAGGCCAGCTCTTTCGTTCCCACGTAGTAGACGTTGTCCATCACGCGGTGCGGCGGAAACGGATCATTCCAACCGGCAGGCTGAGAAAAGGCCGCGAGCGGAACAAAGGCCAGCGCGACGGCCGGCGGCATCAAGGTGCGCATAAATGGACGGGCCGCCTATTTCTCTTGGTCTTTACTGGCGTTGAAGCTGCTGCCGGTATCCAGCCTGCGGCCGTCCGGAAACTCGATACTCGTCGAGTTGGCGCGCAGCGAGCCGTCCTTGGCCTGGAAGCCGCGGACGGTGATCCGGGTCCCCTTGGGAAGCGAATCCCTCTTCCAGCCGTTTCTCAGCAAGACCGACGGCGAACCGCCCTCCACGGCCCAGCGTTCCACCGTGCCGTCCGGCTTCTTGATGTTGATATACAGCCAAGAATGCGGGTTCACCCAATCGAACTTTTCGACTTCGCCTTCCAGCGTGACAGGCTTCTTGGAATCGAACTCGGCGGAAAAAGAATGGTGCGCCGATGCCGGGATCGCCACCGCCAGCAAGGCGGCCCCGGCCAAGGTTGTCATCAGTTTGCTCTTCATAGGTGTTACTCCTGGTTTCTCTGCGCCGGCGCAGGTTTGGATGGCTGCGTCAGGCCGAGCAGATCGCTATAGAGAAGTTTGTCGGCGAAGGGCACGCATTTGTGCTCGAGCAGTTGCGCGTCGTCCTCGATCAGCCGGTACAACGGCATCTCGATCGTCCAGGGCCGCGAATACGTCAGCGGGTCGTCGAGCGTCGCCTCGTACCAAATATGATTCGGCCCCAGAAGCGTGAATCGCTCGGTGACCTTCAACTGATTGCTGTGATGATTGCCCGCGCGATCCAGCCAGGTTTGATCCAGCTGCCCCGTGGTGGTCACCACCAGCACGTTTCCTTCCCACGTCCCGCTGGATTTGCCCATCCAGGAATCGACCGGCGGCTCGGTATGGTCGTTCATGTAAATGACCCGCGTCGCCGCCGCAAATGGATAGACCATCAGCATATCCCCGTCGCCCTGGAAGATCTGGAAAGGCATGCCGTGGTAGGTGGAGCGCGGGATTCCCAGCATGTAGCACTTGGCTTCCGGGTCCGCGCCGGGCCACGCAGCGCGGTTCTTGTTGCGCTGTTCGAGCGCTTCCGGAAGGTATGGGATGGTTCCGCCGCGGACGACGCTCTTGCCGGCTGGGATCGCAGCGATCGCGCCCATGCCCCAAAACTGATCGATGGCCTCGGCGGAATGTGCTTCCAGATTCCAATTGGCCGTGTTCAGCACCTGCCAGATCCCGTTCAAGTTGGGCCGGCCGCCGATGGCTGCGGGGCGGTCCAGTTTCTGGGCGTAGGTGGCCGGCGTCACCACGGCGACTAGGATCGCGCCGAGGAGCCAGCTGCGCATCGATCTGCTCCGTCTATCACGCATTCGTCCCCAGCATAACACGCCGCCAGCGAAGATGCCGACAGCGGCCGTCTGAACGCGAGGCCGGGTTTGCCAGCGCGTTCCAAGCAAGGTAAGATTGATTTGCGGGAGGTGTTCAGATGATCACTCGGATTCTGGCTTTGGGCGCAATCAGCATCGCCACGTTGCTGGCGCAAAGGGCAATCCCTGAAACGGCCAAGGGGAACCGGCCCGGTGCAATCGACCCGAATTACACGCCTCCGAAGACGCCCTGGGGCGAACCCGACTTGCAGGGGATCTGGCCCCTCAATCACCTGATTGCGGTGCCCCTCCAGCGCCAGCCGCAGTATGGAGACCGCCTCTTCCTTTCCGATGAGGAACTGGCCAGGGCCCAGGCGGGCCTGGAGGCGCGCAACAAGCGTTTCGAATCCGCGCCGATTCAGGTCGCCGACACCTCGCGGATGGTGATGCGGCAGACATCGTTGATTGTCGATCCTCCCAACGGCCGGTTCCCCGAACTCACCGAATACGGCAAGAAACTCCAGGCGGAAATGCGCAGCAGCTACCGCCCGGGCCAGACCGTCTTCGACGGCATTGAGGATTTCAGCGCCTGGGACCGCTGCATCACGCGCGGCCTGCCCGTTTCGATGTTGCCGCGCAACTACAACAACGGCATCCGCATCTTCCAGACCCCCGGTTACGTGGTGATCCTGCTGGAGATGGCGCATGAGGCCCGCATCATCCCAACTACAGGAGCACCTCCTCTGGACTCGCAGATCAAGCAGTGGCTGGGCGAATCGCGCGGCCACTGGGAAGGCAACACGCTCGTGGTCGAGACGACGAATTTCAACGGCCTGGTGGGCCTGACCAGCGCCGGAGTGCCCGGCTCGCCCGGACCGCTTCAGCCGGCGACCACGAACATGCGCATCGTCGAGCGATTCACGCGCGTCGCTCCGGACACGATCGAGTTCAGCATGCGGATCGAGGACCCGAGCGTGCTGGCGCCGGGTTCCTTCACCGTGGCGTATCCGATGTACCTCGACAACAAGTACGAGATGTATGAGTACGCCTGCCACGAGGGCAACACCGCGGTGCGCAACTACATCGAAACATCACGCTTCGAGCGCGCCCAGAAGGGCCAATAGCACCGGCCTTACCCCGCATCGCGTGAACCCGCGCCGCCGCCTCCGCCCTCCGGCGCGATGTGACGTGTGCGCACTCCACCGAGGCGCTCAAGGTATAATAGCCGCGAGATGGCGCTGCGCGCTGTCCGTTGGCAACCGAGGTCTCCGATGTCGAAAGGCGGCAACATGTTTGACCCCCACCTGAAATCCTGGTGGCCAGCAGCGCCCGTGTTCACCCTGTTGATCGTGTCCGCTTTCGCGGCGGCCGCCGCCGGCGCGGACGACGCCCGCTTGGTGGATGCGGCCAGGGACCAGGACGTTCAAAGCGTTCGCGCGCTTCTCAGCCGGAAGGCCGACGTCAACGCGCGCTGGAGCGACGGCTCGACGGCGCTGCTCTGGGCGGCCCATTGGAATGACGCCGAGACAGCGGATCTGCTGCTGCGCGCGGGTGCGGACGCGAACGCGGCAAACGATTTCCGGATGACTCCGTTGTCCCAGGCTTGCACCAACGCGAGCGCCGAGCTGGTGCGATTGCTGCTGAAATCGGGCGCGAATCCAAATACCCCGATCGCCACCGGCGAGACGCCGCTGATGACCTGCGCGCGGACCGGCAACGTGGACGCCGTCCGCCTGCTGATTGAATATGGAGCCCAGGTCAACGCCAAAGAACCGTCACAGAACCAGACCGCGCTGATGTGGGCCATCGCGGAACGTCATCCGGAGGTGGCGAAGGCTCTCATCGAGGCGCGCTCGGAGCTGAGAGCCGCCACGAAGCAGGGCTTCACGCCGATCCACTTCGCGGCGCGCGTGGGCGACCTGGAAAGCCTGAAGCTGCTGCTGGCTGCGGGAGTCGAAATCGATCTCCAGACGCGGGCCGCCGAAGGCGAAGGCCAGGGCCGAGGCGGTGGGGCGACTGCCGGTTACACGCCTCTGCTGGTTGCCACGCTGCGGGCTCAGGTGGACACCGCCCTGTATCTGCTCGAGCACGGCGCGGATCCCAACATCGACGCGGCGGGCTTCACGCCGCTGCATTGGGCCTCCACCAGTTGGGAGGGCTTCGCTTCCAATCCGGTGTATGGATTTGAAGACCCGATGTCGGGGATCCCGGATCGCCAGGCCAAGCTGCGGCTGGTGAGGGCTCTGCTGGCTCATGGCGCCAACGTGAACGCGCGGATGACGAAACGGCAACCGTCGTTTGCCACCGGCTACACCGACGCTGTCGGCGCGACGCCTTTCTTGCTGGCCGCATCGGTCCAGGACGTGGAGATGATGCGCATCCTGCTGGAGGCCGGCGCCGACCCCACGATCCCCACGGCGACGAATGCCACCGCCATTATGGCCGCGACGGGATTGAACCACGGCATCGGAGAATCTTTCGTCACGGAGAAAGAGGCCACCGAGGCGGTGAAGCTACTGCTCGATCTGGGCCTCGACCCGAAAGGCGAGACGACGTTCGGAGAAAACGCCTTGTTCGGCCCGGCATACCGCGGCTGGAATACGCTGCTCGCGCAATTGATCGAGCTGGGCGTGAACGTGAATGCGGTGAGCAAGGCGGGCGTAACGCCCTATCTGGCGGCCGCCGGTTATGGCGACCGGCTCGGCGGCGTGCTGTACAACAAAGAGGGCGCGGAGCTGTTGCTGAAGCATGGCGCCGATCCGAAACTGGGAACTCCATGCGAGGCCCAGAACAAGTGCCGCGAGCAAGTGAACGCGCAACAATGAAACGCCACGCTTTATACGCGACCGGCACGGCCTGTTTGGCGCTCTCCGCTGTTGCGGCTTTTGGTTTCCAGCAGAACGCGTCCAGTCCCGCGGGCGGCTTGGTGAGCAGATACTGCGCCGGTTGCCATAACCAGAGGCTGAAGTCCGGCAACCTCGCTTTGGACGGCCTGGATATGGTGAACGTGGCGAAGTCCGCGGAGACTTGGGAAAAGGTCATCGTGAAGCTGCGGAGCCGCACGATGCCCCCTCCGGGCGCTCCGCGCCCGGACAGCGCCGCCTATGATTCTGTCGCCGACTGGCTGGAGGCCGAGATTGACCGCGCGGCGGCGGCTCGCGTGAATCCGGGCCGGACCGCCAGCTTGCACCGCCTCAATCGCGCCGAATACGCCAACGCCGTGCGGGACCTGCTGGCGATCGAAGTGGACGCGCAGGCGATGCTTCCCCCCGATGAGCAGGCGTTCGGATTCGAGAACAATGCCGACGCGCTGTCGCTGCCGCCGGCACTGCTGGACCGGTACGTGACTGCGGCGGCGGCCATTGCGCGGCGCGCCGTGGGCGACCCGAACATGCCGCCCGCCTTCGTGCGCTACGGCGCGATGAAGAATAACCCCAACGACTTGACCTACCTCCGCCAAACTGAGCGTTTAGGCGAGGACTTTCCTCTGGGGTCGAAAGGCGGCGTTGCCGCGCGCCACTATTTTCCGCTGGATGCCGAGTACGTGTTCCGCCTTCGCCTCCAGCGCACCTGGAGTAACGAGATCCGCGGCCTGAATGTGCCGACGCAATTCGAAATCCGCGTCGACGGCGTGCGCCTGGCGCAACTGACGCTCGGCGGAGGAAGAGCCGAATCCAGGACCTTCGTGTATAACGCCGACGAGGCCTTGCAGGTCCGCGTGCCGGTCAAGGCCGGCCTGCGCCAGGTGGTGGCGACGATGCTCAAGACCGACAATGCCGTGCCCGAGGGCGGAGGACCGGACCGGCTTTCGCATTACAGCCGGGCTTCCGACACGGCCAGCGCGCCGATTGCGATTTCCGCGCTGCTGATCGGCGGTCCGTACAACGGCACGGTCCCCCCGGATTCGCCGAGCCGCCGGCTCCTTTTCGTGTGCCGTCCCGCCAATGCGGCCGAAGAGACGGCCTGCGCGGAGACGATCCTCTCCAACCTGGCGCGCCGCGCCTACCGCCGCGCGGCTACGGATGAGGACGTGCAGACGCTGCTCGGCTTCTACCAACGCGCGCGCGCAGCCGGGAGCTTCGACGACGGGATCCGCTTTGCGCTGGAGCGCGTGCTGGTGAGCCCGGATTTCCTGTTCCGCATCGAGGCCGATCCCCCGAACGCCGCGCCAGGTTCCGTCTACCGCGTTTCCGATATCGAGCTCGCCTCGCGGTTGTCGTTCGCCTTGTGGAGCAGCATTCCGGACGGCGCTCTGCTGGACCTGGCCATCGCCGGCAAACTGCATGAGCCGGCGGTCCTGGAGCAGCAAGTGGCGCGGATGTTCGCCGACCCCCGCGCGCGCGCCTCGCTGGTGGAAAATTTCTTTGGAGCCTGGCTGCAGATCCGCAACGTCTGGCTGCTCAACCCTGACAGCACGAAGTTCCCTTGGTTCGACGACAATCTTCGTACGGCGTTCGTGGCCGAGATGAATCTGTTTCTCGACGCGCAGTTGAAAGAGGACCGCAGCTTGTTCGATCTGTTGACCTCCAAGGAGACCTTCCTCAATGAACAGCTCGCGCGCCACTACGGGATTCCGGGCATTTACGGGAGCCACTTCCGCCGCGTCAAGCTCTCCGACGAGAACCGCTTCGGATTGCTCGGCAAGGCTGCCATCCTGGCGATCACGTCCTATACCAACCGCACTTCGCCGACGATCCGCGGCAAGTGGCTGCTCGAGAATATCCTGGCGGCGCCGATGCCGCCTCCTCTGCCCAACGTACCCGCGCTCGAATCGAGCAACACGGAAGGCAAGCCGCTGGCGGTGCGGGAAATGCTGGAGTTGCATCGCGCCAACAGGGTTTGCGCGGGCTGCCACGCGCGCATGGACCCGCTGGGGCTGAGCCTGGAGAATTTCGACGCCATCGGGCAGTGGCGGACCACGGACGCAGGCCGCCCGATCGATGCGTCCGGAGTGCTGCTGGACGGAACGAAAGTGGACGGCCCGCGCGAGCTGCGGCAGGCCTTGACGGCGCAGAAGACGCTGTTCGCCAAGGCCGTCACGGAAAAACTGCTGACCTACGCGCTGGGCCGGGGGCTGGAGTACTACGACGCTCCCGCGGTGCGCTCGATTCAGCGCTCGGCGGCGGCCGGCGGCTACCGCTGGTCTTCCCTGCTCCAGGCGATCGTCAAAAGCGCGCCGTTTCAGATGAGGAGCGCGGGGCAGGCCGCATCTGCGCAATAATGACTATGGACCGAGGAGGAGCGTAGGGCTATGTTCGTAACGAAGAAGGCCGTTTCGCGCCGGACCATCCTTCGCGGAGCAGGCACGGCCGTCGCATTGCCGTTGCTCGACGCCATGATTCCGGCCTTCGCGCCGGCCGCGGCGACCGCTCCGGTGCGCCGCTTCGGCGTCGCCTATCATCCCAACGGCGTGATCTATGATCAATGGCTCCCCAAGGGCGAGGGGCGGAACTTCGAACTTTCGCCGACGCTGAAAGCGCTGGAGCCCTTCAAGGACCGGGTGATCGTGGTCACGGGCCTGTTTAGCGATCAGGCCGAAGCGCTCGGCGACGGCGGAGGCGACCATTCCCGCGCCTGCGGCAGCTTCCTGACCGGCGTGCACGTGAAAAAGTCGGACAGCATCGTCGAGAACGCCGTCTCCATGGACCAAATCGCGGCCAAGGCGTTCGAGCGCGAGACGCAGCTTTCCTCCCTGCAAATGACGGCCGACGAGAACAGTCTGCTGGGCTCATGCGACCTGGGCTACAGTTGCGCTTATAGCAGCACGCTCTCCTGGTTGACGCCGACGCTTCCGCTGATGGCCGAAAACAACCCCCGCGTGCTGTTCGAGCGCATGTTCGGCGCCAGCGACAGCACCGATCCGCGCGTGCGCGAGGCCCGCCTGCGGCAGGACCGGAGCCTGCTCGATTCCGTCAACGAGCGCGTCAATCAGCTCCAGCGCCAGCTCGGCCCGGCCGACAACCGCAAGGTGAACGATTACCTGGCGGCGCTGCGCGATGTGGAGCGGCGCATCCAAAGGGCGGAAGAGCAGAGCTCCAAGGAGCTGCCCGACGTGACGCAGCCGGCCGGCGTCCCAGATAATTTCGCGGATCACGTCCGGCTGCTGTACGACTTGCAGTTGCTGGCCTTTCAATCCGACCTCACGCGGGTGATCACGTTCATGTACGGGCGCGAGCAGACCGGCCGCCCCTACCCGCATATCGGCGTTCCCGATCCCCACCATCCGGTCACGCACCACCAGGGCGACCCGGTAAGGATGGAGAAGTGCTGCAAGATCCAGCGTCACCACATCGAGTTGTTCGCCGAGTATCTCGGAAAGCTCCGCGCCACCTCCGATGGCGACGGTTCACTGCTGGATCACGTCATCCTGCTGTTTGGCTCCGGCATCAGCAACAGCGACCGGCACACGCACGGCCCGCTGCCGGTTTTCGTGGCGGGCGGAGGTGGCGGAACGCTGAAGGGCGGCCGCCACCTGATCTATCCGGAACACACGCCCTTGACCAACCTGCAGTTGACGCTGCTCGACAGGTTGGGTGTCCCCGCCGAGAAGCTCGGTGACAGTACGGGAACGTTCGCGGAGCTGTCTGAGGTTTAAGAGTTGCGGAAGGCGCTTCTGGGCACGATCCTCGCAGCGAGCCTCGGGGGCGCGTTGCTCGTCCTCGACGCGCAGCAGCCGGCGGGGCAAGCCGGAAAGACGGCTCCCAAGGGGGGCGTTCAAGGACGCTTGACCTGGTTCGACCGGAAGGGCAAAGCCACCCCGATCGGTTCGCCCGGGCTATACCGCACCTTGACGATTTCACCCGATGGGAAGCGAATCGCCGTCGAGCGCGCCGATCCTCAGACGCAGAACCGGGACATCTGGCTGATCGATGCCGGCAGCGGAGCGGAGGTTCGATTCACGTCGGATCCGGCTTGGGACGCGTTCCCGCTCTGGTCCCCCGATGGCCGCCGCATCCTCTTCACCTCTAACCGGAGCGGCGCCTACGACCTCTATCAGAAGGCTGTGGACGGCTCGGCAGCCGAGGAGCTCTTCTACAAGTCAAGTGAAGGCAAAGGGCCGACGAGCTGGTCGCCCGATGGACGGTTCTTGCTCTATTACAGCCTCGGGCAACCGACGCACGTGAAGCTGCTGGCTGCGGCGGGACCCGCGGACCGCGCGCCCGTGGCGGTGGTTGATCCGGGGTTTACCAGTATTACGGCCAGATTCTCTCCGGACGGAGGCTGGATCGCGTACACGTCCAATGAATCGGGAGGCAACGAAGTTTCGGTGCGGCCGTTTGACCGCGCGAGGGGCACTGCGGGCCCGCCTGTGGCCGTCACACGCGGCGGCGGTCGAACGCCGTTGTGGCGTGCCGACGGCAAAGAGGTTTTTTATCTGGGTGAAGACGGAATAGTGACTGCACTCGAAGTGGACACGCGCGCCGGATTTCGGGCTGGAACACCGACGCCGTTATTCCGCGCGCCGGATGGCGTGGCGTTTTGGGACGCCGCTCCGGACGGCTCGCGGTTTCTGATGCCCGCGCCTTAACGAAGGCAGCCCCGTTGCTATAATTCGTCGAGAAGCCTAGGAAGGGGGACAACGCGATGCGCAAGGTGTTCCGAGACTTTCTTCGTGCTGCTGTCCTGATGCTCGCCATCTCGGCTCCGATCGCGATCCCGGCTGCGGCGCAGTGGCTGAAATACCCCACCAAGGGAACGCCGCGCCTGCCCGACGGGAAGCCTGACCTGACGGCCCCGACTCCGCGGCGTCCCGACGGCAAACCGGATTTGACCGGCGTGTGGATGGGCGCTACGAAGTACATGATCAATATTGCCGCCGACCTGAAAGAAGAGGTTCCCTTTCAGCCCTGGGCCGCGGCGGAATACCAGCGGCGCCGCGACACGGAAAGCAAAGATGACCCGAGCGCGCGGTGCCTGCCTCTCAGCGTGCCGCTAAAACAGACCATCACTTCGCCCTTCAAACTGATCGACATCCCGAACAAGGAAGAAGTCGTGATGTTATACGAGGGCCAGCGCCATCGCGAGATTTTCATGGACGGCCGCCCCCTGCCGAAGGAACCTGAGCCATCCTGGTATGGATACTCCATCGGCAGATGGGAGGGCGACGACCTGGTGATCGAGTCCATCGGCTTTAACGGGCAAGGATGGCTCGACATTAACGGCCACCCGACCACGGACAAATTGCGCGTGATCGAACGGTATCACAGGATCGATTTCGGGCATATGTCGCTGGAGATCACGATTGACGACCCCGGCGCGTACACGAAGCCCTGGACCGTGCGGGAATCTCCGCGGCTGCTGCCGGACACGGAACTTCTGGAAGCCGTCTGCGAGAACAACCTGGACCTGGAGCACATGGTGGGCAAGTAGGACCTTTGGGGGTGAACATGAAACCGCTGATCGCCGTCGTAGTTGTCGCGCTGGCGGCCACAATGCAATTGGCCGCGCATCACTCCTTCGCCGCGGAATTCGATGCCAGCAAGCGCGTCATCCTGAAGGGCACGGTAACCAAGGTTGACTGGCGCAATCCGCACATTTACGTCTACCTCAACGTCAAGGACGACAAAGGCGGAGTCACGGAATGGGCGTGCGAAGGCGGCCCTCCGAACGTTCTTTTTCGGGAGGGCTGGACGCGCAACACGGTGAAAGCGGGCGATGAGGTAACCATCGACGGCGCCTTGGCGAAGGACGGTTCGAAACGCTGCAACTCCCGGTCGGTGACGATGGCGGACGGCCGCCGGGTTTTCGCGGGTTCATCCGAGGACAGCCCGGGTGGGGCGGGCAACCGGCAATAGAGAATCGCGGCCGCCGGTTGCCCTGCCTTGGTCCGGAGCGCCGGGCCGGCTTGCAGCTCACGCCAGCGCTTTTTCGTACAGTGCGAGCAGGCGGCTCCAGGCCTTCTCGGCCTGCGGCTCGTTGTAGACGCCCGAATCCGGGGGGCACCAGCCGTGCGCGGCGCCGGCATACACTTCGATTTCCGCAGGGAGATTCGCCTTGGCGAACGTGTCTTTCAGGACGTCTTTCTCGGCCGGCGCCCGTTGGTCGTCATTGGCTGCGATCGCGATCAGGAACTGCGCCTTGGTTTTGGCGGCCTGCAAGTGCGGGCTGTTGCCCGCATTCGTCACCAGTCCGCCGCCGTGGAAGGAAGCGACCGCGCCCACTCGATCGGGGACCGCAGCTGCGGTGCGAAAGGCCATCGGACCACCCATGCAATAACCCTGCGTACCCATCTTGCGGTTCCTGGCGACGGCCGCCTGCTGGTCCAGCCATCCGATGAAGGCCTTCGCATCCGTCATATGCGTCGTCTCGTTCAAGGCCTGCGCGAGCGGCATTAGCTGCTGGATCGGGGTCGCCGAGCCGGCATCTGCCGTCGGGGCCTTCTTGACCCGGTAGAAGGGATTCACGACCAGCACGGAATAGCCGGTTTCGGCGAGCCGCTTGCCCATCTGCCGGAACGCGGGCCGCAGCCCGAAGATGTCGGGCCAGACGAGAACGCCCGGGGCTGTACCGCTGGCCGGGCGCACGAAGTAGCAATCCGCAGTGCCGTCCGGCGTCGTGATACTCACCTCTGACTCGGTAACCGTGACAGCGTTGGCGACTTTCGGCAGCATCATCGCGATGCCAGCCCCCAGCATGACGCCGAACTGCTTTCGCGTCACCAGCCCGCGCGCCTCGTACTCCAGCCGGTCCTGCTCAAAATGATCCTGATCGCACATATTCGGTCCTTTTCGAACTCCTTGGGTTTTCTTCTTGCCGGCTGCGCTTTCACCGCACCCGTACAGGCTAGTGTATACCCAGAAGCCCCTATGCCGGAAGGCGCTTGACGGCGGGGGGCCTGCATAGAACAATAGGAGAAATGGAAACACGGATACATTTACTCAGGTGGTCCCTTGTCGTGCTGGCTGTGGCGTTGGCAGCGCCAATCATAGCGCAGGAAGGGCACCCGCTAAAGGGATCCTGGATCGGCGTATGGGAATCCAACGCGCAGCACGGCAACGACGTGCTGGTGATCATGAATTGGGACGGGAAGCGCATCAGTGGGATCATCAACCCGGGTACCGACAACATCGAAATCGACCGCGCGACGCTCGACCCGGATGGGTGGAAAGTGCACATCGAGGCCAACGCCAAGGATAAGCAGGGCGCGGCGCTGCGCTACGTCATCGACGGCACGATTCAGCAACTGGAGATGCCGAATCGTTACATCACCGGCACTTGGCAGAGTCAGAGCGGCCGCGGTAAATTTGAGATTCGAAGGCAGTAGCATGAGAAACCGGCCAATCTGGAATTTTGCTACAGGCGCGCTTGCCGCCGCGCTGCTCTTATGGGGCAGCATCGCCTGGGCGCATCACTCGATCGCGGGCAAATTCGATGACAAGGCGCCCCTCGAACTTTCGGGCATTGTGACCAATGTGGATTGGCGAAATCCCCATGTCCACATATTCATGAATGTCAGTACGCGCGGCGAGACGTTGAATTGGGCCGTGGAACTCGAGAGTCCCATTGTTCTCGAGGCGGATGGCTGGAGCCGGGACACGCTGCATCCCGGCGACTCCATTGTGGTCAAAGGCATCCGCGCGCGCGACGGGTCTCGCCAGCTATGGGGTGAGAACGTGCGCAAGGCCGGCAGCGGAGTTCAGGTTTTCGCGCCCAAGCCGAAGGTTTCCAAGACGCCGCTGGCGCCCCGGCCGACGCCGCGCTGGCCGGACGGGCACCCGGCGCTGGGCGCGCTGCCCGGGACAGCCGATGGCTACTGGACCGACCCCAGCAAGACCGCGTTGGTCGAAGACGGCGTCGACGTAAAAATGGATGAATACGGGCTACTGGCGAATCTCGAGGACGCGGCCAAGGTCGCGCCCATGCAGCCCTGGGCGCTGGCGCTCTATCGCCACCGGCAGGCGCGGCAGCTCCGCGACGATCCTTTATTCGTGAACTGCAAACCGCCCGGCGGCGTTCGCCAGTACCAGTCCCGCTTTGGATTTCAACTGCTTGAAGACCGCGCGCGCCAGCGGGTTTTTGTCCTGCTGGGAAGCGGCAACCGGAATTACCGCATCATTTACACGGATCCCGCGCGCAAGCAGGTGGGCCAGGTCGGGGGCGATGACGACAATCCGCTCTATTACGGCCGCTCCCTTGGCCGGTGGGAGGGGGATACGTTCATCGTGGACACCATCGGATTCAATGAGGATTTCTGGTTCACTCAGGGCGGGCTGCCGCACTCCGATTTGCTGCATCTGACGGAGCGCTTTACTCGCACCGATTTTGAGACCTTGCGTTACGAGGTAACGGTCGACGACCCCGGGGCGTATACTAGAACTTGGTCGGCCAGTTGGACTCTGAAGTGGAACGGGGGGGCAGCGCTTCCCGCCCACTTCTGCCAGAATAATAGACAGTAAGGAGATAATGATTATTATGAAGACTCTGATCGCTTCTGGACTCCTCCTCGCCGGGTTGCTGGCAGGCGCAGGCGCGGCATGGGCGCACCATTCGTTTGCCGCGGAATTTGACTCGAACAAGCCGATCAAACTGGAAGGAATCGTCACCAAGGTGGAGTGGACGAATCCGCATGTTTGGATCTACTTTAACGTCAAGGACGCAGACGGCAAAGTGACGAACTGGGGCGCGGAGATGGGTCCGCCGCACGGGTTACAGCGCGGCGGCTGGCGCCGGGACACGTTAAAGATCGGTGAGCAGATCACTGTCAACGGGTATCTCGCCAAGAACGGCAGTCCGCGTGTGAACGCCCGCAGCATTACTCTGGCCTCGACGGGTGGCCGTCCCGGCCAGACGCTCGATGCCGTCTCCAGCATCAACAACAATGACAAAGGTGGGAAGTAAGCCATGCGGGCTTGCGTAATGGGCTTGGCGGCCGCCACCCTCAGCTTCTGGCTCATGGGGACTGCTGAAGCCCAGCAGCGTCCTCGAAACGCCAAGGGGCCCACTCTGCCGGCCCCCCGGAACGCAAACGGAAGGGTTATTCTCGGCGCGGAGAAGGGCGCGAAGAACGGTGTCTGGACGCCGCGCTTCGGGATCACCGAGGCGATCTCGGACCCGAAAACCGTGCCCTTCCAGCCCTGGGCTAAAGCGCTCTTTGACGATCGGCAGCGCCATGAGCTGGAGCCGCATGCCCGCTGCAAACCCTCGGGCGCGGCCCGGCAGTTCCTCACCCCGTACGGAGTCGAGTTCGTCGAGCTTGAGGAGTTCGGACGGCTGTTCATCTTCGACATTGGCGGGCCGCACACCTTCCGGGTGGTGTACATGGATGGGCGGTCGCACCCGGAAAACTTGACGCCGACCAACTATGGTCATTCCATCGGCTGGTGGGAAGGCGACACGCTTGTGATCGACACCGTCGGCTACAACGAGGATTTCTGGCTGGACCGCCGTGGTTTGCCGCACACCGAGCAGCTTCACACCATCGAACGCTTCACCCGGGTCAATAAGGACACGATCGAATACAAGATCACCATTGAAGATCCCGCCACCTACACGGCGCCCTACGAGGGCGGTTTCAACCTGGGCTACCAGGAAGACACCGAGCTGTTCGAGTACGTTTGCCAGCAGGCTAACTACGCCCACGAACTGATGGTCGGCGGCGAGTCGAGGGCCATCGACCGCAGCAGTCCGATCGTTCCCTAGATCTGAGCTTGTACAAACCGCCGGGGCCGGAAGATTCAAACTCCCGGCCCTTGCGTTTTTTGCCGTGCGCCGGCGGAGGCTACCGCGCGGGCTCCCACAGCATGATGTAGCCGCCCACATCAGGATCGCGAATCAACACTGCCCGCCCATTGCCGTACTTCGTAATGCCGCCTTGCGAGACGGTGATCGCGCCGTGCTCCCTGGCTCTGGCATAAACAGCCTCGATGTCGCTGACCTGAAAGCCGGCATAGTTGGCGTTGATGTCCTGGAACTTCATGGGCGGAGGAGTTTTGCCGCCGTTCACGGCGAAACTGAGCAGCTCCACGCGCAGGTTGTTGTTGGTCCCCGCCTGCGGGAACCAGCCATGCAGGATGACCTGAGCGCCGCCGGTGTGGCCTTCCAGGGGCGGATAGTCGCCGCCCAGGACCTTCACATAGAAATTCTGCGCTTTGTGGGGATCGACAATATTGACGGCGTAGTGATTGAAGCCGGCCTGCTTACCCAAGCGGTCCATGTTCGCGGCGGTGGCCGATGAATTCGAAACCACTGGCGGCGGGGGAGGATCGCCAGGCCGCGGAATGGGTTTCCCAAAATACTCCAGCACCAGACCGTCGGGATCCTGGATAAAGGCGAAGCGGCGGAATCCCTCCTGGCGGCGGGGATTGGGAAGTCCATTCACCTCCGGCATCTTCAGCATGTTCAGCGCTTCGAGCCTGTCCAGCAGCGCGCTGACGCTGCCGTCGACCGTCAGGTCGATGTGACTGCCCAGCAGATCCCAGGAGTTGAGCTTGCTCCAGTCCTGACGTGCAATCCCCCGGTACTGACGCAGTACAAGGGTGAAGGGGACATCGGACACGGAACTCTGAACGCTCATGACCGCGGTCCGCGATTCGGCTCCCGGCGTGTTGCCGAGCTTGTTCAGTTCTTCGTCAACTTTCCATGCGCTCGGCCCTTCGGCCAATTTGAAGTCGATGGCCTCGAAGAAACGGATGGACCGTTCCAGGTCGGAAACATGGTGACCGACGAAGGCCAGTCCGGCCACATCGGAAGGGCGGTCCGATGGTTGCGCCCGCAGCGAGGACGCCGCCAGAACCAGGACCACAGCGAGCAGCGCGATCGAAGAGGATGCTTTGCTATGTTTCACAACGCCTCCTGGAGTTGGGCCGTCTCAGCCCAGATCCATTTTAGAGCAACGGGGCGGGTCACGATGTGCATGCGCCCGGCGAGGAAAAGCCGAGCACGATCCGGCTTGACATGGCTCCCGTTCCTTGGCACGATCACGAGATGCGGAGTGTGTCTGTTCCGGTCCTATGGCCGGTTGGTTTCTTGCTGATCGCATTGGTCATGGCCCCGGGCCTTGCGGCGCAAACCGCTCCCCGGCCCCGGACCGTCTGGGACGGTGTGTACACGGAGGAGCAAGCCACTCGCGGCCAGACGGCCTACGGCCAAAGCTGCGCGGGCTGTCATGCGCTCGCGACGGAAGGCAGGGCTCCCCTGGTGGGGGAACCATTCTGGAAGAGCTTTTCCCAGAAGACCGTCGGAGATCTGCTGGAGTTCGTCAGCAAATACATGCCGAACGGCGCCCCCGGCTCCCTCAGCACACCCGTGTACCAGGACATCGTCGCGCTCATGCTGAAATCCAACGGATTCCCGGCGGGAACTACTGAGCTTGGCCCCGCCACTATTTCCGGCGTGCGGATCGTCCCCCAGGACGGAAGCACGGAATTGCCGGCCAATGCGCTGGTTCGCGTGGTCGGCTGTTTAGAAAGGAGCGGATCGGATTCTGCCAGGAGCGCAGCCGACTGGGTGGTGACGAACGCGACGACACCGGAGCGGGCGGAAACCGCGCCGGCCGCTCCCGACGCCACGCGGCCCTTGGGTGCTCGTACGATGCCGCTCAAATTCGTCGTGACCCGCCTGGACGCGTTGGCCGGTTCCCGTGTTGTGGTGATCGGGCTCCTGATCGGAGCCGGAGGCGCGGACGGCATCAATGTGACGGCGGTGAGCCGCGCCGCCGCAACCTGTCCTTAGAGATCGATTCTGCCCGTGCTCACGCCGAGGTTCTCGAGTTCGACGCCGGCCACGTGCGCCATCGCCAGCAGCAGGTTGGAAGTGGGCGCTTCGTTCGCCACGATGTGACGGTTGCCTTTGATCCGGCCGTTCCCGCCGCCCACGATCACCGCGGGTGGATTGTTGCGGTCGTGCGCGTTGCCGTTGCTCATGCCGCTGCCCCAGTACAGCAGGGAGTGATCGAGCAGGTTTCCATCGCCGTCCGGCGTGGCCTTCAGCTTCTCCAGGAACGCGGCGAACTTCACGATCTGGTACGTGGCGATCTTGGCGTACTTCGCCAATTTCTCCGGATCGTTGCCGTGGTGCGAAATGGAGTGGTGGGTCTCGGGGATGCCGATGTGCGCGTAGCCCCGGTCGGTCGCCTCATGACTGATCATGAAGGTGAACACACGGCTGATGTCGCCCTGATAGGCCAACTGCATCAGATCGTAGGTGATGTTCATGTGATCGTCGAACGCATCCGGCATGCCCGTCGGAGCTTCCGGATTGCCGGTGATGGCGCCGAGCCGGGCCTCGAACCGGTCGAGCTGCTTCTCCACTTCGCGGATGTTGCTCAGGTACTCGTCGAGAATCGCGCGGTCGGCCGCTCCCAGCGAGCGCTTCAATTTCGCGGTCTCCTCGGTCACCGAGTCGAGCAGGCTCTGCTTTTCCTTGAGGCGGGCCAGCCGCCGGTCGGCCGAATCCGCCTCGCCGAACATTCTCTCGAAAGTCACGCGCGGATTGATTCCCACCGGCAGCGGACTGGAATCGTCGCGCCAGGACAGAGTGTTGAAGAACGTGCAGGCAAACCCGTCGCAGGCGCCCACGGCGGTGCCCATGTCCTCGGTGCCGACTTCGATGGAGCGCAGGGGCGTATCGCCGGCCACGTGGTCCGCGATGTACTGGTCGACCGTCTTCTTCGAACGAAGTTCGCCGAAGGAGTCCCCCTTCGCGCCACTCGAGCTCACCACCGGCCCGATCCCGTTCAAGAACGACGAGCTGGCGCCAAGATGAATCGAGGCGCCCCAGGGCGCCTTCATCTTGCTGACCGTGACGAGCTGATTGCGGAACGGCTCCAGCGGCTGCATGACCGGCTTGAACTCGAAGTCGCTCCCCTCCTTATCCGGATGCCAGGTGTCGGGATACACGCCATTCGGGAGATAGACCGCGCCGAACCGGAACGCGGGGGCCGGCGCCGCGGAAAGCGCCGGAGCCATGGCATCCAGGAAGGGCAGGGCCACTGTGGCGCCAAAGGTGCCGCGAAGGAAGGTGCGGCGGGAAAGATGCTTTTTTGTGATGAACATCGTTACTCTTTGCTCCTTAATCCTGCAATAATCGTTCTGTCTGCCGGCGTCGCGCCGGACTCACCTGGCTCCAACTTCGTGCGCATCTGGAAGGGCGCACTTTCCACTATGCCCATGACGATCGCCGAGAGCGCGTAGCCGTTCTGCGCGGCCTTTTTCACAATACGACGAACCACGGGCATGTCGCTCGGCTCCAGCCCGCGGCCGAGCGCGTAGGTCAGCATCCGCTCGGCGACGATGGTCACGAAAGCGTCGGGCCGGCGCACAATCGCCTGCCGCAGTTCCGCCGGACCGTTGATCGGCGTTCCATCCGCAAGCGTGCCGGCCACGTCGAGCGGCGCGCCATCCGGCCCGGTGGTGCGCCAGTTCCCCACGGGATCGAAGTTTTCCAGCGCGAATCCCGCCGGATCGATCACGCGATGGCAGGAAGCACAAACCGGGTTGGCCCGGTGCAGCTCGAGCTGTTCGCGCACGGTCTTGGCGGCCGTCGGCTTGCCCTTGTTGCTTTCTTCGAGCGTGGGCACGTTCGGCGGCGCGGGCGGCGGTGGGGTGTTGAAGAATGTACTCAACACGTATTTGCCGCGAAACACCGGAGAGGTTCTGGTCGCCACCGAGGTCATCGACAGGATGCTGCCGTGCCCCAGCAGGCCGTAACGGTTCGGGTCGGTCAGCTTCACCTTCCGGAAGCGTGGACCGTAGACGCCCGGGATGCCGTAGTGCCGGGCCAACCGCTCGTCGACGAAGGTGTAGTCGGCGTTCATCAGTTCCAGGGTGCTGCGGTTTTCGCGCAGAATATACCCAAACAGCAGCTCTGTTTCCTTACGGAAACCCTTGCGCGTATTATCGTCGAAGTGCTGGAACATTAATAGATCGGGGGAAACTTTCGCTTCCAGATTCCGCAACTGGAGCCACTGTCCGGCAAAGTTCTCGGTCAAGGCGGCAGAGCGGTCATCCTCGAGCATGCGGCGGACCTGCGCGGCGAGCACTCCAGGCTGCCGCAGCCGCCCAGCCTCCGCCAAACCCAGCAGGGTTTCGTCGGGGATACTGCTCCACAAGAAGAAGGACAGGCGGGAGGCCAGTTCGATGTCGCTGACCGGATGCGACGAACCCGGGCGGGCATTTGGCGGATCCTTCTCGATGCGATACAAGAAATTCGGGCTTGAAAGGATGCGCGCCACCCCGGAGCGAATCCCGTCGTCGAAGTTGCCGCCCCGCTGGCGGGCCTGTTTGTAGAACGACAGAGGCGCCTCGACGTCGCCGGCGTTCACGGGACGGCGAAATGCGCGCCGCGCCAGATTCGAGAGGATCCGGGTCGCGCAGGCCGTCTCATCGGCGGCGGACGTGGGATGGCAAACGTAGAGCAGCCTGCGGCTGGGCCCTTCGCTGACGCCCCGGACATTGTACGGACCCTCGATGGCCACGGTCCTCAGCTTCGGATTGCCGCTGATATTGTGGATTTCCTGGCTGTCGCGCCGCGCCGGCTCCCAGACATCCTGCAACACGAACGGCCGTTCCCGCCACGTAAAGCCGACCTCGTGCGGGCCGGCCGTGACGCGCACGCGCCCGGTCATCCGCTTGTCGATCAGCGTGCGCGCCGCATTCATATCCGCGGCCTGTATCTCGTGGTCCTTCAGCCCGCCCACCGGCGCCGAATACACCTCGGCGCCGTCGATGGTGATGACAAACGTGTACGGGATGTCATTGCCCTCGACGCCCGAGTAGCCTTCCTCGACGCCGCGGATCAGCCGGCCCATCAGGTTGTACTCGCCGTCGGCCGGAAACACGTGGCGGATCACAGTACCGCCCACGGTTCCCAGCGGCAGACCGTCAATGTAGCCGTTCTGGCTGAACTCGCGGCTGATCAAGTGCTCGGTCATGCCGGGCCGGACTTGCGGATCGCCGACGGCCATTGCGGCCACGCGCTGCGCGGCGTTCACGTAGGCCTCCAGCAGCATCGGCGACGTCCTGAGCGCGGTCGCGATGTTATCGAAGCCGAACTCGGCGCCGTCGCTCGGCAGCAGTTCGGAAACGTCAAGATCGACCGCCAGAAGGTCCCGCACCGCGTTTGCATACTCGGCGCGATTCAGACGGTGCACGACGTAGCGCCCCGGAGTGCTCCGGCCTTCCCAGGCGCGGTCGATCGACGCTGCCAGCCAGCTCGTAAATGCCGCGTACTCAGCTTCGGCCGGACGCGGCATGCCCGGCGGCGGCATCGCCCGCACACTCAGCTTGCGAAGGACCCTTTCCCAGGTCTCGGCGTGGCCCAGCAGATCATCGAAGCCCGCGTCCAACTTGACCGGATCGTGCTCAGGCAAGGCCGAGCGCTGGCTGTGACAAGAGATGCAGTATTTGTCCAGGAACGCACGATATGCCGCAGCCTCCGCCACCGTGTTTGCGGCCGCGGGGGTGGACTTGGATGCCGCGGACTTGGGCGCGGCGCCTCCCGGCCGGGCCGGAGCGCCGGTCCGGGTTTGCGCCAGCAGCACCGCGCCGATGCTGAAGCACAGCACCGCGGCCGCAAGTCCGATCTTCCTGGTCTTACCTCGGCTCATCGGTCCCGTCCTTCTCTTGCTGTTTCGCGGCGTTCTGCTCATTGTTGCTGTTCCGCTGCGCCGGCGGGGGCGGCGGCTGTGGCGCCGGATCGTTCGGCCCCAGGTGCATCAGATCCCGCAGCGCCGCGACGACGTCCTCGAGGGAGTCGCGTTTCCTCTGATTCGCGACCGGCGCGCCGGTCCCTTGTGTGGAAACCGGCGCAGCCTTGCCGGCCGCGTCCTTGAGCATTTTCTCCGCCAGCAGCAAAGGCGTCAGGTTGTCCTTATTGACGGCGCTCAGCGAGCCGCCCGCCGCGGCCAGCGCGCGAATCATCTCCACTTGCTGCGCCTGCACGGCCTGGTGGAGCGGCGTGGATCCATCGGGAGCCTTCGCGTTGGGATTAGCCCCTACCGCCAGCAGGATCTTGGCAGCTTCGAGCGGTTCGCGGCTGCCGGGCTCGCGGAAGGGAGGCGGGCCGTTGCGGGTGTAGCCGGGACCTCCCTGGATAGGCGGCCCACCGCCGCCTTTCATCGCCATCATCAGCGCCGTCTGGGCTCCGTTTGCACCGCCAGGGCCAGGAGCCGGGCCTTTGCCCTTGCCTTTGGCATCCGGCGGAGGCGCAATCTCCGCGGGCGTCCACTCGAGTTTCGCGCCCTTCTCGACCAGCAACTTCAGGACCTCCACGTCGGCCGCCGTCGCGGCGCGGTAAAACGGCGAGCTCCGGATCTGCGGGGGGCAGCACATCGAGGTCGAATGCATACCGCCGACGAACGGCTTGTTGACATCCGCGCCCAGGTCCAGCAGAACTTTCACAAGGTTCAAGGCGGTCAATTGGTTCGGATGGTCGGGTTGCATGCGTGTGGCGTCTTGCGCCCGCACATCAGTGGTCGAGTCGTGCATTTCCACGGCGAGGTACAAGGACCCGTCGTTGGGATCCGCGCCCAGGTCGAACATCTCTTTCGCCAGGTCGAAGCGGTCGTTGATAATGGCAATGTTGGTCGCCGTCAGGCCGTCTGCATTGGTCAGTTTCGGATCGGCGCCAGCCTGCATCAATGCTCGCACGACCTCCCTGTGCCCGTTGCGTGCGGCAAACATCAAGGCCGTGAAGCCGCCCGAAGGGTGATCGGCGTGCTTGCGTTGCGTGATCTGAGAGACGTGCGCCTTCAGATTAGGATCCGCGCCGGCGGCCAGCAATTCCTTTACAACCTCCAGGTGGCCTTCGGCGGAGGCCCACATCAGTGCGGTCTGCTCCTGAAACTGATCCGTGGCGTTCACGAAGGAGCCGCGACTGAGCAACAGCCGGACTGCTTCCACGTGACCCGTGCGGGCGGCGGCCATGAGCGGTGTCTCGCCCTCGGCGTGCCAGCGCGTTGGATCGGCTCCGGCGTCGAGCAGCAGGCGCATGACGGCGAGGTCGGCGTTGCGGCTGGCCTGCAGGAGCGGCGTTACGCCGTAGCGGTTCGCTGTATCAACGGCGGCTCCAGCCGCAAGCAGCGCCTTCGTCATTTCCGCGTTGGAGTGATAGGCCGCCCACAAGAGCGCGGTGGAGCCGTCGCTGGCGAGCGCGTTCACGTCCGCGCGCTCTTTGATCAACTTGAGAACCGCGGGCAGATTATCGGCCCGGGCGGCGTCGATCACGGGGCCTCCGTTGCCAGCAGCTCGCAGAAAGGCGTCCGGATAGGACAACGCGAACCCAAGCAGGAGAGGTACGCACACCCATACGTGCCGCAGGAGTCTTGCGCTTGCTCTTATCGCCGATTCCATCTACATTCCTCCCCACGTATTCAAGGCAGCACGTTGCTCAAGATACCTCGCGGAGACCTCCGATGCAAGGCCCTCTCTGGCGATCCGTTCCGAGCCATGCGGCTGTGGCGTGCGCCGGATCGTCCGAACCTTAACGGAGCGCTTCGGCGTAGTGCCGTTCCAGCCAGCGGTTGTTTTCCATGCACACGTATTCCATGAGTTCGGTGCCAGGCTTCATGCGCACCAGCGTCCCCTTGTAGGTGAACGGCCTCTCGTAGTACTCGGGGTCGGTGATTGTAACCTCGCGTGTCATATGATCCCTGTCCACCATCTGAAAGCGCTCCAGAACGTGCAGTTTTTCTCCGTGCGGATGCTCGATGGTGTCCAAGTATGTCTTCGCATTGAACCCGGTGGTTTCCACCACCAGCGTGTCGCCCTCCCAATGTCCCCGGGATACGCCCCACCAGGTCGGCTCGATGTTACGCGGCATGGGGCTCCCATCCGTCGGGATACTCTTGAAGACGTTGTTCGATTCGAACATGATGGCCAGCCGCTGCGGGGTCTGGAGGAATTCGACCGGATATTCGGTGCCCCACGCCCTCGTGTAACCCCAAGGCAAGCAGCGGGCGGTCCAGTCGATGTGGCTGGCCTTATCATTGAATCTCTCCCGGCCCAGCGGCGTGAATGGGAGCGGTCCCGGCGGCTCGTGCTTGCAGCCAGTCGTGAAGGCGCCGCATTCATTCGTGGCCCGCGTCAGATCCGCGGTACGCGGGTGATCCCATACGCCGCTCAGGTCCGGTTTCCCATTCGCGAGCCGCGGTATGCCGGAAGGGCCGCTCTGCGCCGATGCCGGCACCGTCATGACCCACGAAAGGAATGAAACCATCGTCACTCTCGAGAAAGCTCTTGCCATTTCATCTCCTTTCACTTCAGCCCGAGGAAGCGAGCGGGATTCTGTTTGGTCATCAAATCGATCTCGGCCTGGCTGAAGCCTGCTTTGGCGAGAACAGCCAGAGCCGTTTGGAAGGCCTGGGCATAGTTTACTCTGCCGGGCTGGCCTAGATCGGTGCTGATCACGATGTTTGCCGGACCGAGCTCGCGAATGTCGGCCAGCTTCTGCGGGCCGTAGTCCATCACCGGATTCTGGGCATTCACGGCCCGGGGCGCACCGCCCGTGAGGCCCTCGCCGCTGAGCACGACCTCGATCAACGCGCCCAGGCGGACCGCCTCTTTCATGTCCGCCATGGACATCACAATTCCGCCGTGGTTCGGATGCTGCACGTAAATCTTGTTGACGCCGGCTTGCTTGGCCGCCCGGATCAGCATCAGAGACTCCTCGGTGCTGACATGTCCGGTGGACAAGCCGAGATCGTATTTCGCGACGATCCGGAGAACTTCCAGCACTTCCGGCAGCAGTTTTCCCTCCCGCGAGACCGCCACCGCAGTGGGGGAGCTGGGATTGCGGGCCGCCGCATCGACCGTCGGCATATACACCACACGGCCCCGGCCCCCGCGCGATAAGGCCATGGCCTCCACCGCCACCGGATTGATGCCGCCCACGGCCTTGTTCAGAACGATGCCTCCAAACACCTCGACGCCCGGGACTATCTGAGACACCAAGTAGGCCCAGGAAGCGGTCTCGGTATGGTGTTCCTTCAGCACGATTCCCCTCATGCCGTAAATGCGCGCGATCTGGGCCGCTTCAATCGCGTCGAATGCGCGCCTGAAATTTAACAACGACGTTTCCGGCGCCACGTGCGCGTGAAGGTCGATGACACCCGCGAGACTCGGCGCGTCATCCATCTGTGCAATCCCCACGCCGGGAAAGCATAGCAGCGAAACCAGGACACCCCATTGCATCGAGATTCTCAGTCTCATAGTTCGCTCCTTATTGTTCCGCATGCCGGCGGCAGAAAACTGACCAGTTCGATAGTGAGTATATCGGAAGTGGCGCGACGGAGTGAGTGTTTCCGAAGGGTCGGCCGGGCCGACCCTTGGTACTTCAGCGTCGGGCTTCGATCGCCACTGGTTTAACTCGGCAACATCGTTCGTGCGGGGCGTTCGGTGAACCGCTCGATGCCAGAACTAAGGGAACGCCGCTTGCACAAAATCGCGAATGAACGTTACTTCTCCTCGCCCGGACCAGACCACAGGCTCTTGCCATCGGGCAGCGTCATATGACGGCCGTTGACGCGCGTGGAGCCATCCTTGGCCTGAAACCCTTCCACCCTCAGGGTGATGCCGGTCGGAATCGAGTTCTTGGTCCAGCCACGCCGCAGCAACGTGTTGGGAGCCCCGAGTTCGACCATCCACGGCGTGACCTTGCCATCCGTTCCTTTCACGTCCATGTGGATCCAGGAGTGCGGATTGATCCATTCGATCTTGGTCACCACGCCTTCCAGCTTCACAGGCCGGTTGGCGTCGAACTCGGCCTCGAAGGCGTGATGCCCCAACAGCGGCAGAACGCCGCCAAGCAGCGCCGCGCACAGAAGAACTCTGGTTTTCATGTCGCCTCCCTTATTTCTTGCCTGCGGCGGCTGCTTCCTCGGCCCGCGCCGCCGTCAGAATGTTGCGCAATCCGTAGTTGCCCTCATGGCAGGCATATTCGAACACAGGCTGGCTGGGGTCGATGGTCAGCGGCATGCTGAAAGTCCAGGGCCTGGTCCAGGTTTCCGGATCGTCCAGCGTCACCGCCCACTGGATTTTGTCCGCAGCCGTCCGGCGGAACTTTTCGATCACCTTCAGCGTCGCCGCGTTGGCGTTGCGGTAGGTGCTGTTTTCCTTGAAGTTCGTGGTTTCCACCACCAGCGTGTCGCCCTCCCACCAGCCGCGCGCGTCGCCCATGTAGGAGGAAATCGCCGGGCCCGCGTGCGGCGTTTTGCCGAGGGGAATTACGCGCGCCTCGTGCACCATCTCATAGCGGATCACCACAAACCCCGGCGACTGCACGATCTGGTACGAGTTCCCATAAATCACCGGCATCATCGAACCCGGCAGCCCGCGCGTGATGCAGCGGTCATAGAGGCTGCGGTCCTCGGGACCGTCGGCCGGCCCGCGCCCGCTGTTGCGCCGCGCGACATTGCGGGCGGCGGCGCGCTCCTGCGCCTTGGCGGTAAGCGGCGGCACCTTGCCGTCCTCGGGATCGATGATCAGCCAGGCCTGCTTGCCCTCGACCAGATTCAGATCGTCCTGCCACCAATGATCCGGCCCGTGAATGTCGCCTTTGAAATTATTCAGAATGCGTTCTTGCGCGGCCTGGCGGATCCTGGTGAGCTCGGCGTCGCTGATGTCTTCGAGCTTGCGCCCGGCGAATTCGTTGGGACGCTCCAGCGGCACGCCGTTCAGTTGGACGTTGGTGAGCCAGCCCTGCAAATCCGGATCGCCCCAGGGCGTCCGCGGTGCCACATAATTCGTCTGGGCTTGCGCCATCGGAAGCGCAGCCACGGCCAGCACGATCAGCACAGAAAGAAATCCACGCTGCATCACCGACACTCCTTTCCGCATACAGGCAAAGTCTACCACCGCCTCGCGCCGAGCGCACCCGCCCGGCCGCGGTCCCGGCGGCCACGGATTCCGGGCCGCCTTACCAGCTCCGTCAGGCCGCGTACGGACGGTAGCCGGCCTGCTCCAGCGCCGCGCGGGCCTTTTCTTCATCCGCCGGGGTCACATAGAAAAACGCCCCGATGCGCTGGGAAGGGAAGATGACTCCGCCGCTGTAGGTGTCCGGCTCCACCAGGAAATCGAACCCCGCGGCGGTCAATACCTCCTCCAGGCGCAGAGCTTCCTTCAGCTTTTTGGCCACGTAGATCAGCGCCAGATGCTGCTCGCCGAAGAAATCCGCATCCTGCCGCATGGCGCCACCCCGCTCAGGCCATGCGCGCGGCGAATGCTTTGTAGGCTTCCTCACCGCTGGTGCGCTTGATCCATTCAGCGAATTGTTTGCCGCACTTTTCCAGATTCCCCAGGTAGTTCGGATCCTGGAACGCAGCGCGGATTTCGGCCACCAGAGGCTTCACGCGCTCCCAGCACACCAGCATCTCGCGGGTGTTGGAAAAGAAAAGATCCTCGTTCAGCACACCGGCGTTGACGAAGGAGGCGCACATTTCCCAGTAGCTGGTGAACTGCCGGAAGTGCGCGTTGGCGTCAGAGCCGGGCGGGCACAGTTTGCCGAACTCCTCCATCGTCTTGCAGCGGAAGTTGCCGAAGAACCAGCTGCGGGCGGCGCGCATTTTGTCCTCCCGCCGGAGTTCGTACAGCCGCAGAATCAGGTTCGCATCATCGTAGGTTGCTTGAGCCATAAACAAATAGGGTAGCGGATCGCGCTCCCGTAACAAGTCCACGCCGGAGGGGTGGCTGCGACCTTCAGGAACGGCACCGTTCCAGCTGAGAATTTCACCGCGCCGGCCGCACCACTAAAGCGGTGGCTGCCGCCGGGCAAACACGGATTTCGCAGGAAGAGCAACTGCACTGGCTCGCTTTGCGCATGACTCCGGGGCTGGGCACGCGCACGGCGGTCGAGCTGATCAAACGCTTCCAAACTCCGCAGCGCGTCTTCCGGACCCCCATCAGCGAGCTCGAGGCGGCGGGCGTTCCGCCGGGTATGGCGCGCAGCATCACCAGCGGCTGCGCCTTCGATGACGCCGTCACCCAGCAGCAAAAAATGGCCGCCGCCGGAGCCGACCTGGTGCCCATCACCGACCCTCGCTACCCGGCCCGGCTCAAGGAGATTTACGATCCGCCGCCGCTGCTGTTCGTGCGCGGGCGCACGGAGTTGCTGGAGCGGCTCGCGGTGGCCGTCGTCGGAACGCGGCGGCCGACCACCTACGGAACCACGGTTGCGAGCCGCTTGGCCGCCGACCTGGCCAACGCCGGACTGGTGCTCGTCAGCGGGATGGCGCGGGGCATCGACACCGCCGCGCACAAGGCGGTGCTGGAGACCGCCGGCGACACGATCGCCGTTTTCGGTTGCGGCGCCGACCAGTTGTACCCGGCGGAAAACCGCAAGCTATCCGAGCAGATCGCCGAGCGCGGCCTGGTGGTGAGCGATTTTCCGATGGGCACGCCCCCCTATCCTCAGAATTTTCCAATGCGAAACCGGATCATCGCCGGGCTAAGCGTGGGAATACTGGTTGTCGAAGGCGGCCAATACTCCGGTTCGGCCATTACGGCGAAGCTGGCGGCCGATCAGGGCCGCGAAGTTTTCGCGGTACCGGGCAATATCACCTCCAAGACCAGTTGGGGCCCGAATCTGCTGATCAAACAGGGCGCAAAGCTGGTGCAGGAGTGGAACGACGTGGTGGTCGAACTGAAGCCCGAGGACCGCCTGTGGCTTGCGCAGCAGTGCCGCAACCGTCTGAATTTGAATGGGAAACAGGATTTTGAATCGGGCAGTACGCCGCAGGCATCCTTAGATTTCGGGCCTCTAACGGGACTCGCCAGAGCGCTCCTCGCCACACTGAAACCCGACGATGCCGTGGGGCTGGACGCACTGATTGAAACGGTGCCCGGCAACTCTGCTTCTGAGATAATTGCTGCCCTGTTCGAGCTGGAAATCAGCGGGCTGATCCGCCAACTGCCCGGGAAAATGTTTCTGCGTGTCTGGCTAGACTAAAGAAAACATTAGGGTTAGTCCGAGTTAACCAGCGCCTGCCGGCGGACATGGTAAGATTTCGGTTGTTTGCAATCATTAGGAAGGTTTGTGCGCAATTATGGCTAAGAACCTCGTCATCGTCGAATCGCCGGCGAAGGCGAAAACCATTAGCAAGTATCTTGGCAGGGATTACATCGTCAAGGCCTCCTTGGGCCACGTGAAGGATCTCCCGAAAAAAGATTTGGCGGTTGATGTCGACAACGATTTTAAGCCGGTATATGAAGTCATCGAAGGCAAGCGCAAGCTGATTGAGGAATTGAAGCAGGCGGCCAAGAAATCCGAGGCTGTGTACCTCGCGGCCGACCCGGACCGCGAGGGCGAGGCCATCTGTTATCACCTCCAGGAGGAGCTGCGGGACCGTAAGAACGGGCCGCGGATCTTCCGCGTGATGTTCAACGAGATCACGAAGAACGCGATCCAGAAGGCGTTCGAGAAGCCCGGGACGGTGGACCCGCATTTGGTCGACGCGCAGCAGGCGCGCCGCGTGCTGGACCGGCTGGTGGGCTACAAGATTTCGCCGCTGCTATGGGACAAGGTCCGGCGCGGACTATCGGCGGGCCGCGTGCAGACCGTCGCGCTGCGGCTGATCGTCGAGCGCGAGCGCGAGATTCGCGCTTTCGTTTCACAGGAATACTGGTCGATCGACGTGCATCTAGGCGCGAAGAAGCCGCCCGTGCTCACGGCGAGCCTGGCGAAGAAAAACGGCGAGAACGTCGAGATCCCGAATCAGGCCGCCGCGCAGGCGATCGTTGATGCGCTCGACGGCGCAACGTACACGGTCGCCTCCGTCACCAACAGGGAAAAGCGCCGGAATCCGGTACCGCCTTTCATCACTTCGACCTTGCAGCAGGAAGCCGCGCGCAAATTGCGCTTCAGCGTGAAGCGCACCATGATGCTGGCGCAGAAGCTGTACGAAGGCGTCGAGCTCAGCAAGGAAGAAGGCGCGGCCGGCCTGATCACTTATATGCGCACCGATTCGACGCGCGTGTCCGCCGATGCGCTCGAGGAGGTCCGCGACATGATCGGCGAGCGCTACGGCGCCGAGTACCGCCCCGCCTCGCCCAATTTTTACAAAAGCAAGAAGGGTGCGCAGGATGCGCACGAGGCGATCCGGCCGACCTCGGCGCTGCGGACGCCTGAATCGGTCGCCAGGTTCCTGTCCGAGGATGAGCTGAAGCTGTACCGGCTGATCTGGATGCGTTTCGTGGCCTCGCAGATGACGCCGGCGGTGTTTGACCAGACCACGATCGACGTGAGCGCTCCGGGCAAGGACGGCGCCACGTATTTGTTCCGGGCCACCGGCAGCGTGCCGAAGTTCGATGGCTTCCTGAAGGTCTACGAAGAGGGCAAGGACCAGAAGGATACCGATGACGAAGAATTGAAGCACAAGCTGCCCGCGGTCAAGGAAGGCGAGGTGCTGAAATTCCGCTCGATCGAACCCGAGCAGCACTTCACCGAGCCGCCGCCGCGCTTCACCGAGGCGACGCTGGTCAAGGAGCTGGAAGCCGACGGCGTGGGCCGCCCGTCCACGTACGCTTCGATCCTTTCGACCATCCAGGAGCGCGAGTACGTCAAGAAGGAAGGCGGCAAATTCGTGCCCACGGAGCTCGGCATGGTGGTCACCGACTTGTTGCTGGAAAGCTTCGACGATCTGTTCGATGTCACCTACACGGCGCGCATGGAAGCCGAGCTGGATGACATCGAAGAGGGCAAGATCGACTGGCGGATGGCCATGAGCGAGTTCTACGAGCGCTTCCAGAAAGATCTGGAACACGCCGCCGCGCACATGACCGACATCAAGCGCATGGAGCGCCCCACCGACTTCGTCTGCGACAAGTGCGGCAAGCCGATGGTGATCAAGTGGGGCCGCCATGGCAGCTTCATCGCCTGTACGGGGTATCCCGAGTGCACCAACACGCGGCAGCCGCAGGAGGGCGATGGCAGCCAGGGCATCAGCGAGCAGGACGAGGCCGAATACTGCGACAACTGCGGCCGTCCGATGGTGCCGAAGAAGGGGCGCTTTGGAACGTTTCTGGCTTGCTCGGGTTATCCCGAATGCAAGACCACCAAGCAGCTTGGCGCGGCGCAGAAACAACAGGATGTGCCGCTGGATGAGAAATGCCCGCAGTGTTCCAGCCAGTTGGTGAGGAAGTACGGACGCTTCGGCGAATTTGTCGCCTGCAGCAATTATCCCAAGTGCAAGTTCGTCAAGCAGAAGACCATCGGCGTGAGGTGCCCGAACTGTTCGGAGGGCGAAGTGGTGGAGCGGCGCTCCAAGCGCGGCAAGACATTCTACGGCTGCAACCGTTACCCGGAGTGCGATTTCGTCGCCTGGGGTAAACCGATCGCCGAGAAATGCCCCGAGTGCGGTTCCAGCTACCTGATCGAGAAATACCTGAAATCCGGGCCGGTGGCGCAGTGCCCGAACGGCGAGTGCAAGTTCAAGCGGCCGCTGCACATTGCCGGGCCGGTGGAAGCGCGTTGATGGCAGCCGCAGCAGCAGCCGACTACGGCATCGACGCCCCGGCCCGCGTCAAGAGCTGCTTCAGCCGCGGCTTCTGGACCCTCGCGTTCGCGGCGGTGCTGTACTGGAACAGCCGCGCCGAGTATCCCGGACCCGCGCTCCAGCTCGGCGGAGCAGTGGCGCTGATCGGCGCCGGTTTTCTCGCGGCCGGGTGGATGCTGCTGCGCGCCAGCCGCACCGGCAAGCTGCGGTTGCGCGATGAGCTTGTGGAGTCGCTGGCGCTGGAGGGCGGCGAGCGTGTGTTCGATGCGGGCTGCGGCCTGGGCCTTCTGGGCATCGCCATCGCCAAGCGGCTGAAAGCCGGCAAAGTGATCGCCGCCGATACCTGGAACCCCCGCCGGCTGCGCGGCGCGAATGCGGACAAGGCCCGCGAGAACGCGAAACTGGAAGGCGTGGCGGAAAAAATCCGTTTCGAGAATCTCGACTGGTCAAAGCTCACCTACCCCGATGCCAACTTCGACGTCGTCGTTTCCGCGCTGGCCCTGCACGAGTTGGGCGACGCCGCCGCGCGCGACAAGGCCGTGCGCGAGTTGTGGCGAGTCCTCAAACCCGGCGGACGGATTTCGATCCACGACCTGCTCCACACGCGCCAGTACGCCCGGACGCTCGCCGAGGCAGGCGCGCAGGACGTCCAGGTGGGCAAGACGTCCTACCTCTGGCTGCTGCCTTCGCAGACGGTCACGGCCCGGAAGTAGCGTCTCCACCCGCGCCTCGCCGCCGCGCACGCGCACGCGATAGGCCGCGTGTGTCCCGCGCTCCCGGGCAAGCGAATCCAGCGGCCAGTCGGAATCGACCAGCATCTGAATCCCGCCGTCCTGGCCGATCAGCACCGTCATCTCCGAGCACACGGCTCCCTTTTCCGCGGCAGCCGTGGCGGTTTCGAAAAGTATCTGTGCGATGTCGTGCACGGCGTGCTTATCGGCGGGTTTTCCGAACCCCAGCGCCGGATCCCCAGTGCGGGCACTCAGGGATAGCTGCACAGAACCGCGCGGCGCATCCCATAAGCGGACACCTGACAGCTCTTCCCTGGAAGCTCTTGTTCTGATAAATTCATGTTATTCCTAGGGTTGTTGGAGGCGGTGGCGACGGCAGGGAACGTGCGATAACCTCACAAGGCAACGTATGGACGTCAAACGCGAGGGTGTGGTCCGCCGGCGGCGGATCAAGTACGCCATCTACGGCGCGCTGGCTCTTTCCGGTCTCAGCTATGCCGGCTGGCGGATCTCCAAGCTCGAACCAGCGGCTCCCAGCGTGGAATTCGCCACGCTCTGGCCGGATACGGTGAAGCGCGGCCCGATGGTGCGCGACGTAAAGGGTTTGGGCAGCCTGGTGCCGGAGGAGATCGTCTGGATCACGGCGCAGTCCAGCGGACAGGTGGCCCGGGTGCTTGTCAAATCCGGCGAGGCTGTGAAACCGGACACCGTTCTGGTGGTATTGGTCAATCCGGACATGGAACTGGAAGCCAGCGATCTGGAGTGGCAGGTGAAGCAAGCCGAGGCCAACTTCGCCGACCTGAAGGTCCGGCTGCAGAGCCAGCGATACGACCAGCAGGCCGCAGTGAGGCGCGCGGAGACGGCCGTCGAACAGGCCGAACTGAACCGCGACAAGAAGCAGCGTCTCTTCGACCTGAAGCTGGAGCCCGAGATCGGATTGCGGGATGCGATTTCCAACTGGAGGCAGGCGCAAAATACGCATCAGAATGAAACCCAGAAGCTGGCGATCCTGGCCGAATCGCACCAGGCGCAATTGGACGTGCAGCGTGTGCAAATCGACAAGCTGAAAGCGGCGCTGGAACGCAAGAAGGAGCAGGTGCGGCAGCTCACGGTTCGGGCGGGCACCGAGGGCGTGATCCAGGAAATGACGCTACAGGCCGGCCAGCAGATCGCCTCGGGCGCGGTGCTGGCCAAAGTCGTGCAACCCTGGAAGCTGCAAGCCGAACTGAAGGTGGCCGAGACGCAGGCCAAGGATATTCTGCTCGGGCAGAAAGCGCTGATCGATACGCGGAACGGAATCATTCCCGCGCACGTGGTGCGCATTGATCCGAACGTGGAAAACGGCACCCGCAAAGTCGATTGCGCGCTGGACGGTCCGCTGCCGGCCGGCGCGGTTCCGGACCTGAGCGTGGACGGAACCATTGAGATCGAGAGGCTGGCCGACGTGATCTACATCGGGCGTCCGGTGTTCGGGCAGCCGAACACGCGCGTGAGCCTGTTCAGGATCGACGAGGACGGCAAGGGCGCCACGCGGGTGAGCGTCGAGCTGGGGCGCGCTTCGGTCACTTCGATCGAGGTGAAAGAGGGATTGAAGGCCGGCGACCGCGTGATCCTTTCCGACATGTCGGCGCTGGACCAGTATCAAAAAATCCGGTTTAACTAAGGCGGGGTGTTTTGTGGCGGAGCCATTGATTCATCTGGAAGGGGTGACCAAGGTGTTCGTGACGGACGAAGTGGAGACGCACGCGCTGTCGGGAATTCACCTGGATATTTTCAAGGGCGAGTACCTTTCCATCGAAGGCCCCTCGGGCTGCGGCAAGTCCACGCTGCTGGCCATTCTCGGCTTGCTCGATTCCTCCAGCGAAGGGACCTATGTGTTGAATGGCCGTCCGGTGCAGGGACTGAAGCCCGGCGAACGGGCGCGCATCCGGAATCGCGAGATCGGCTTCATTTTCCAGGCGTTCAATCTGATCGGGGATCTGACGGTGTATGAGAATGTGGAGCTGCCCCTGACCTATCGCGGCATGCCCTCCGGCGAGCGCAAGAAGCGCGTGCATGAAGCGCTCGAGCGCGTGGGCATGGGGCACCGCGTGAAGCATTACCCCTCGCAGCTTTCCGGCGGGCAGCAGCAGCGCGTGGCGGTCGCCCGGGCGCTGGCCGGCGGGCCCTCGATTCTGCTGGCGGACGAGCCGACCGGAAACCTGGATTCAACCAATGGCGAAGCCGTGATGGAGCTGTTGCGCGAGCTGCATCGCGGCGGCGCGACGATCTGTATGGTGACGCACGATCCGCGTTACGCGCGCTACGCCGAGCGCTCCATTCACCTATTCGACGGGCGGATCGTGGAAGAGAACGCCGCGCTGAATTAGTGCTGTCTCTGCCGTCCAACTCGCGCATAACGCGGGGGCGTGGGAGCTTAAGGGGACCCAGCTCGGACGGGGCGCGCCCACGTCGGCTCCGAACTTCTGGCCGCGCCGGCTCCGGTCCCGGCGGAGGCCTGACAGCGCGCCCGCCCATTCTATAATCAGTACGAATGGACCTTTACGAGGAAATCGTGCGGCTACGGAAGCTCGGGCAGAAGTGCGCCGTCGCCACCATCGTCGAGGTCAACGGTTCGATCCCGTCGTTTGAAAGCGCCAAGATGCTGGTGCGCGAGGATGGCTCGATGATGGGCACGGTCGGCGGCGGGTGCGTCGAAGCCGAGGTGTGGAACGCCGCGCGCGAGGTCATCGAATCGGAAAAACCCAAGCACCTGAGCTTCAGCCTCGCCGAGGACGCGGCCTACGATCAGGGTCTGATCTGCGGAGGGCAATTGAACATCTTTGTGGAACCGGTCATTCCTCAGCCGCGCGTGCTGATCTTCGGCGGCGGGCATGTATCGAAAGGCATCTCGCGCATCGCCACGCTGGCTGGATTCGCCACCACCATCATCGATAACCGTGAAGCCTTCGCCAACCCCGAACGGTTCCCGGAAGCCGACGCCACTTTCGCCGAAGAATACGAGGAGGTTTTCCCCAAGCTCGAAGTGACCTCATCCACCTACGTGATTATTGTCACGCGGGGCCATCGGGACGACATGCGGGTGCTGCGCTGGGCCGTGACCACGCCGGCGAAATACATCGCCATGATCGGCAGCAAGCGCAAGACGATCTCGGTGGTGCGCGAGCTGGAAAAGGAAGGCATTCCGCGCGAGGCCTTCGAGAACGTGAGCGCGCCGATGGGGCTCGAGATCGGGGCGCAGACGCCGGAGGAGATTGCGGTTTCGGTGGTGGCGGAGATGATCGCCGTGCGGCGGGCTCCGGCGGCGGACTGGCGGCGGTTGTCGAAATCGGTGTTCGCGCATGAGCGCCTGAAGGCGCTGCTGTAGTGGTGGCGGCCATCATCCTTGCGGCGGGAGCCTCCGAACGCATGGGCACTCCGAAGGCCTTGCTGGACTATCACGGAGAAACGTTTGTCGCGCGGCTGGTGCGCCTGCTCGGCGCGGTTTGTTCGAGCGTCACGGTCGTGCTGGGGCATCATGCCAATGCGATCCGGCCGCACGTGCCGAACCGCGCGCGTGTGGTGGTGAATCCGGATCCGGATCGCGGGCAACTGAGCTCGCTGCAAACCGCGCTGGCCGAGTTGCCACCGGATGCCGATGGCTTCGCGTTCATCCCGGTGGATTGTCCCGCGGTGGCCGAAGAAACGGTCGCGCAACTGGCGCGCACGTTCGCGGAGCGCGACGCGCGGATGCTGTTTGTGATCCCGCGCAAAGGGGACCAGCGCGGCCATCCGGTGTTCGCCGCGCGGGCGGCCGCGGCGGAGCTGCTCGCGCTTCCGCCCACGGCCGAAGCGCGCGAGATTGTTCACCGCCACGTGGCGCATACTCAGTATGTGGATGTGATGGACGCCGGCATTTTTACGGATATCGATACTCCGGAGGATTACCGCGGGCTGAAATGAAACGGCTGCTCTGGATACTGCTCGCGCTCGCGCTGCTGGCCGCGGCGGCGCCGTATCTGCCAGCCGATATTCTGCGCGCGCCGGTGGCCGCGGCTTTGGAGCGCAGTCTGGACAGGCCCGTCGAAATCGGCGGCGTGCACTTCACTTTTTTTCCGGCGGGGCCCGTGCCGGGACCCGGCTTTGCGCTGGAAAACGTGACCATTCACGAAGACCCGCGCGCGGGCATTGAGCCATTTGCCCACGCGCAGGAGCTCGGCGCGAGCATCCGGATGCTAAGCCTGCTGCGCGGCAAATTCGACCTGGCGGGCATCAGTTTCGGCGGCGCTTCCGTGAATCTGGTGAAGGCCGGGGCCGGGCCGTGGAATTTTCGTTATCTGCTGGAAAACGCCGCGCGACGCGAAAGCCTGCTGCCGGCGATCCGCATGCGCGGCGGACGCGTCAACTTCAAGTTCGGGGATACGAAATCGGTGTTCTACTTCGGCGACGCCGATCTCGACATCGGTCCCGCATCCGGCGGCGCGATCGAGCTCAGTTTCGGCGGCGCTCCGGCGCGCACCGACAAATCCGCGCAGGATTTCGGACGCTTCTTCCTGCGCGGGCGCGCCTCGGGCGAAACGCTGGATCTTACTGTGGAGCTGGAACGCAGCGTGCTCGAGGAGACGCTGCGCCTGGTCGATCCGCGCGGATTCGGCATACACGGCGTCGTGGAGCTGAGCGCACGCCTAGCCGGTCCGCCGTCCGGGCTGAAGGTGACCGGGACTCTTCAGGTCGGCGATATTCATCGCTGGGATCTGCTGCCCGCAGAAAGCGACCGCTGGCAACTTGCTTACACGGGCGCGCTCGATCTCGAACGGGAACGGCTGGAGCTGGCGAGCACCGATCCGCAGAAACGTTTCAGCGTGCGGCTGGCTCCGGAAGAAGCAAGCGCCGATTTTGAGGATTTGCCACTGGCGACACTGTTTGAAATCGGGCGGCACATGGGCGCGACGTTGCCCGAAAAGCTGGCGGTGGACGGGTCGGTGTCCGGAACCGCGTCGTATGACCGGCGCAACGGCCTGAGCGGGCAGCTCATGCTGGGCGAAGCGTCGCTGTCGTTGCCGGATCAGCAACCGGTGAAAGCCACCGAAGCGTACCTTGCCATCAGCGGCGGCGCGGTGCGTCTGGCTCCGGCCGCCGTGCGCATCGGCGAGCAGACGGCGCAGATCGACGGCATCGTCACGCTCGCAGAGCCACAGATGCTGGATTTGACGATTCGCACGCAGGGGTTGAGCGTCGCGGCGACGCAATCTTTCGGGCTCAGGGCGATTCCTGTCCTGGAGCAGACATCGCAAGGGCGCTGGCGCGGATGGGCCCGCTATCGCGAGGCAGGCTGGGCGGGCGAGTTCGAGCTGCGCGACGCCGGCATTCGATTGAACGGAATCGCCGAGCCGGTGGAGATCAAGACGGCGTCGGTGAGGCTGCGGGGAAGGCGTGTGACGGCGGAAAAGGTCGAGGGGAAGGCGGGGGCCGCGGAGTTTCGCGGCTCCTACACCTTCAATCCGGCGGAGCAGCGGCCGCACAGCTTCAACCTCAGCCTGGATGAAGCGGACCTGGCCGAGATCGAGCGGCTGCTGGCGCCTTCGTTTGCCGCCGTTTTCGGGAAGGACGACCGCGGATTCCTGGCGCGCACCTTACGGCTCGGGGGCGCAATGCCGCCGGCGTGGCTAAAAGAACGCCGGGCCGAAGGCTCCGTGCGCATCGGGGAGCTGGTTGCCGGCTCCGCGAAAATGAGCGATGTGAAAGCCACCTTCGAGTGGGAAGGCGATCGCTTCACGGTCGCCGGAACCGCCTCCGCCGCCACGGAGGCGGCCGCGCCGGAGGCCGATTTCCGCAGCCGTATCATCAGCTTTCATCTCCAGCCGCCCGGCGTTGAGCCACGCTGGAAGCTCAGCATAGAGCCTTAGTACTGATAGTTTTAAAATTAGTTACAAACCGTTAAATACTATTGACTTACGTCATAACCCTAGGCATACTGTGTGAGTCATATCCATCTCAGGAGAATACCTGAACTTGATCCGGAGGAACGATGTCCCCCTGTTCGACCCGTCTACTGACAGCTCTCCTTGGAGCGACCACCTTTTTCGCCCTCGTCGCTCAGGGTCCAACCCCATCTGCCGTATTTAGCAGTGACGTCGCGATGAGCGCGGCGCGCGACGGAGCTTCCATCGCCGTATTACCGGACGGCCGTATGCTGGTCACGGGCGGCACGGACGCCAGCGGGGCCGCTCTGGCTTCGGCCGAAATCCTTGGCCAAGGCCCGGTAGAATCGATGACATACGCGCGCAGCGGACATGCGAGCGTGGTGCTCTCGGACGGCCGCGTGCTGATCACGGGCGGAATCGCCGGCAGCAACGCAGCGGAAATCTTCGATCCCGCGACAGGGCGATTCGAAATTCCGACGCTGGCGCTGGGCCAGCCGCGCGTGGGCGGAACTGCGACTTTGTTGAATGACGGGCGCGTGCTGCTTGCCGGAGGCGACGGCTCCACCTTGATCGAAATTTTCGATCCGGCCACGGGGCAGGTTTCGAACGCGGGCAACATGAGCGCGGCGCGCTCCAACCACGCCGCCACCCTGCTGCGCGACGGACGCGTTGTCCTCGCCGGCGGCAGCGACTCCAGCGGAGCACTCGCCAGCGTCGACATTTTCGATCCGGAAACCAACACCGTTTCGGCCGGACCCGCTCTGCTGGCTCCGCGCAGCGGCCTGAGCGCCATTACCCTCATGGAACAGCAGGTCCTGATCAGCGGCGGCGGCACGAACACCACCGAAATTCTGGACATCGCCGCGGGCGCCTCCGCCGCCGGACCCGATGCAAGCTCCGCGCACAGCGTGGCTGTGTTGCTGCCCAACAACAACACCGTTCTGATGATGGGCGGAGCGAGCGCCGCGGCCGAAATCTACGTTCCCTGGACCAACTCCTTCCAGCCCTTCGGCACGCTGGCGGCGGCCCGCACGGGCGCTCCCGCGGGCGCGGCGTTTTCCGATCTGCTGCAACCGGGCCAGGCCCGCATCGCGGGCGGCACGGTCGCTTCGGGCGAGTCCAGCGTGGCGTCGAACGCGGTCGAGTCCGTGCAGTTCCCGACCGTGATCCCGAACAAGTGGGACTACCAGCCCGGCGACACCGTGCACATCTACGGCGCCGGCTTCACCCCGGGCGCCTGGGTCGACATCCACATGCACGAGGATCCCGCGCCAACCGACGAGCACGCCGATATCCACCCCGTGCAGGCCGACGCGACCGGCCGGTTCCAGGAGGACATCTACCTGGTGGCCGATCACGACCTGGGCGTACGGTTCTATTTAACGGCGACTGACTCGGAGGGGCTGACGGCGGGGACGACGTTCACGGATTCCAGAAACTGGAGCATTATCTTCGCTGGCACGGGCACCGGTTCGGTCACGATCACTCCTAGCAGCGGCACCGTTGACGCAGAAACCGGCTGTGGCGGCAGTGGGACGCCGTCAACGTCACAGACAGTTACGAGCACGTGTACATCCCCAGGCGCCGGGGAAGTCACAACCTCTGCGAATGGTGCCACAATAACATTCTCGGCAACTGCCGGCGCTGGATCGACGTTTGCGGGCTGGAGTGATGTGGCCAACGGCAGTTTCTCCAACTGCTCCGGCACTACCAATCCCTGTTCGCTGGTGTTCGGTGCGAGCGGGAGCATCACAGTCACGTTTAACGCGGCGGACGCCACTCCTCCGACCGTCACTTCGATCAACCGGGACAGCGCGACGACGACGAACCTGACGACGCTGACCTGGACGGTGACGTTCAGCGAGGCGGTGACGGGAGTGGGCACGGACGACTTCGCGCTGGCGGCGACCGGCTCGGCCACGGGGACGATTTCGAGCGTTTCGGCCGATAGCGGGACCACGCGCACGGTGACGGTGACCGGCGTCAGCGGCACCGGAACGCTGGGCCTGAATCTTGTGGACGATGACACCATCGACGATGCGGCGGCCAACAAACTCGGTGGCACGGGCCTGGGCAACGGCAACTTCACGGGACAGACCTACACCGTCGACAACACCGCGCCAACCTCAACCATTGATTTCCCCACGGCCACCACTTACAACGCGGCCACCTGGGACGCGGGATGCAGCACTCCCGGCGGCGACATTTGCGGGACCTCGACGGACTCCGGTGGCAGCACGCTTGACAATGTGAAGGTCAGCATCAAGCGCAACGGCAGCACCAACATGTGGTGGGATGGCGACAGTTTCGACGCGGCCACCGAGACATTCTTCACCGCCACTCTCGGGACGGCTCCCAACTGGAGCTACGGGTTCCCGTCGTCCAATTTCCCGGCCGCCGACAGTTACACGGTGCACGCCAAGGGCACCGACGCGCTCGGCAACGAAGAGTCCAGCCCGACGGTGACGTTCACCTTCGACGCCACGCCGCCGGAGGTGGTGTCGATCGCGCGCAATGACCCGGCGGGCGAATTTACCAACGCGTCCAGCGTCGAGTTCCTGGTGACGTTCAGCGAAGACGTCACGGGCGTAAGCGCGGCGGATTTTGCCTTGACAACAACCGGAGTGGCCGGAGCTTCGATCACGAGCGTCTCCGCCGACAGTGGCTCGACGCGCACGGTCACGGTGAACACCGGCACCGGCGACGGAACCATCCGCCTGGACCTCGATGATGACGACAGCATTGTGGATGCGGCCAGTAATCCGCTGGGCGGCGCCGGTGCTCAGGATTTCACCACCGGCGAAGTCTACACGATCGACAAGACGGCGCCGGTCTCGATCATTACATTCCCGGCGAATGGCGCCTACTACAACACGGCGGGCTGGAACGCAGGATGCGCCACGCCCGGCATTTGCGGGACCTCCACCGAGGCCAATACCTTGACCAGCGTGAAGGTCAGCATCAAGCGCAACGGCAGCACCAACATGTGGTGGGA
>CAZTKA010000004.1:0-53939 GCA_964614015.1 uncultured Bordetella sp.
CCGGAGAGCTCGCCTCAAGGTTGGTGGGAAAGGCTAACACCTCCTCACTGTCATTCGGACCTAGGAAGTGATTTCAGGGCCGGGTGGAGCGCTATGGGGAAAGGGCATCGCCGCCCTGCCCGCCGTTTCCATCCGCCCGCGTTTCGCTGCTAAAGATGCACCCATTCGAGCTCACGCGCGCGCTGGTCGATATCGACTCCGTCACGCCCCATGAGGAGCGTGTGGGCGAGTTTCTGTGCGCTTACTTACAGAGCCTGGCCGCGCGCACCGGCGGCAGCGTCGAGCGCATGGCGGTCGAGCCGCACCGCTTTAACGTGCTCGCGACCTGGGGCGATCCCGTCGTCACGCTTTCCACGCACATGGACACCGTGCCGCCCTTCTATGGCTCGCGCGAAGATGAGACGCACATCTGGGGCCGCGGGGCCTGCGACACCAAGGGCATCATCGCATCGATGATCCATGCCGCAGAGGCTTTGGTGACGGACGGCATCCGCGGCCTCGCGCTCCTGTTCGTGGTCGGCGAGGAGCGCAACAGCGCGGGCGCGATCCACGCGGCCAAACACGGCCGCGGCAGCCGCTTCATGATCAACGGCGAACCCACCGAGAACCAGCTCGCGCTCGGCTCCAAGGGCGCGCTGCGCTACGAGATCGTGGCGTCTGGAAAGATGGCGCATTCGGCCTATCCGCACCTGGGAGAATCAGCGATCGAGAAACTGTTGGACGCGCTGGAACGCATCCGCCGGATTCCGATGCCCAGCGATCCAGTGCTTGGCGCCGGCTCCATGAACATCGGCACGATCCGCGGCGGGCGCGCGCCGAATGTGATCCCCGATGAGGCGCGCGCGGAGATTTTTTACCGGCTGGTCGATTCGGGTGACAGTTTGCGCGCTGCCACAAAGGAAGCCGTGCGCGGATCGGCGGAGGCGCGCGAGGTGCTTTTGATTCCCGCCGTGCGCCTGGGCTCGGTCGAAGGTTTCAAGACCACCGTGGTCTCTTTCACCACCGATATCCCCGCGTTTGAAGGCGCCTGGGGCAGGCCGTATCTGATCGGTCCCGGCAGCATTCACCTGGCGCACACCGGGGAAGAACGCATTCCCAAGGCCGAAATCCTGGAAGCGATCGGCCTCTATCAGAAGCTGGTAAGGAAGTTGATGCACGTATGAATCACAGTTACAGAGTTGCCGTGGCGGGCGCTACGGGCGCCGTCGGCGTCGAGTTTCTGCGGTGCCTGGAAGAGCGCCGCTTCCCCATAACGAGCCTGCGGCTGCTAGCCTCGGCGCGTTCCCGCGGCAAGAAAATGACCTTCGCCGGCCGCGAGATCGAAGTCGACGAGATGACCAGGGACAGCTTCGGCGCCATCGACATCGCGTTCTTCAGCGCGGGCGGATCGCTTTCCCGCGAGTTCGCACCCGTGGCCGCCAAGGCCGGCGCCGTGGTGATCGACAACTCCTCGGCGTTTCGGATGGATCCCAACGTGCCGCTGGTGGTCCCGGAAATCAATCCCGAGGCCATCGCCATGCACCAGGGCATCATCGCGAATCCGAACTGCTCGACCATCATCGGCATCGTGCCGCTGTGGCCGGTACACAAGAAAAATCGCGTGCGCCGCCTAATCGCCTCGACCTACCAGGCGGCCTCCGGTGCGGGCTGGGCGGCCATGCAGGAGCTCGCCGAATCCACGCGGGCGTATCTCGAAAACCGTCCGTACCAGAACACGGTGCTCCCGCATCCCTACGCCTTCAACCTGTTCAGCCATAATTCGAAGATTGATCCGGAAACGCTGTACAACGAAGAAGAAACCAAGATGCTCAAGGAAACTCGAAAGATCTTTGGCGATGCCGATATCCGCATCGGCGCGACCTGTGTCCGCGTGCCTGTGCTGCGCGCGCACTGCGAGTCGCTCACGTTTGAATGCGAGCGCCCCATCACTCCCGCCGAAGTGCGCGCCATTCTGTGCGACGCGCCGGGCGTGAAGCTCGTCGACGATCCAGTGCGCAATTACTTCCCCATGCCCAAGGACGCCTCGGGCCAGGGCGACGTGCTGGTCGGGCGCATCCGGCAGGATACCAGCGACCCCTCCGGCCATTCCATTTCCATGTTCGTCGCCGGCGACCAGTTGTTGAAGGGCGCGGCGCTGAACGCCGTGCAGATCGCCGAAGTCATGATCGAGCGAGGCTGGGTGGAGCCGGCCCTGGCGAGGCGCGCATGATCGTGATGAAGTTCGGCGGAACCTCGGTCGAATCCGCCGAAGCGATTCGCAGAGTCGCGGGAATCGTCCAGCAGCACCTGGTCCGCAATCCGGTGGTGGTTGTCTCGGCCATGGGCAAGACCACCAACAAGCTGCTCGCGATCGCCGAAGAGGCTAAGCAGGGGCGAGATTCCGCCTTGGCGTCTTTGGGCGCTTTGCGCGACGTTCATCTGGAGCAGGCCGCGGAACTTGGGATTCACGACCGCCGCAATCAGACTCCTGCCGGAATTAAAGCAACTTTCAAGGAACTGGAGGAACTGATCAAGGCGCTGGCCGTGATGCGGGAACTGACTCCGCGTCTGGTTGACGCAATTTCCGCCTACGGCGAGCGCCTCTCCAGTGTCATCGTTTCCACTGCGTTCCGCAATCTCGGTGTGCCGGCTCATCACTGCGACGCCCGCAGCTACATCAAGACCGACTCCCGCCACACCCAGGCGGCGCCACTGATGCCGGAAACCTACAAGCGCCTCCAGGAAGGGCTCATTCCCGCGGTCCAGGAGGGCCTCGTGCCGGTCATGGGAGGCTTCATTGGCTCCACGCTGGAGAACGTGACCACGACTCTCGGCCGCGGCGGGTCGGATTACACCGCCGCGATCGTCGGCGCCGCCATCGGCGCCGAGGAGATCCAGATCTGGACCGACGTGGACGGCATGCTCACCGCCGACCCCACGATCCTCCCCGGCGGCCGGCGCGTCGAAGTGTGCTCGTTCGCCGAAGCGGCCGAGCTGGCGTACTTCGGCGCGAAAGTCCTGCATCCGGCCACGGTGCTGCCGGCCATCGAGAAGAACATTCCGGTGCGCATCCTCAACTCGCGCCGGCCCGAAAATCCCGGAACGCTGATCGTCCGGACGCCGCCCCCGTCCACCACGCCCATCCGTTCGATCGCCTGCAAGCGCAACATCACGCTGGTCAACATTGTCTCCACCCGCATGCTGGGCGCGCACGGCTTCCTGCGCCGCATCTTCGAAGTCTTCGACCGCTACGAAACCGCCGTCGACATGCTGGCGACCTCCGAAGTCAGCGTCTCGCTGACCATCGACAACGCCCGCAACCTCGACGCGATTCGCGCCGAACTTGCGCAATTCTCCGAGGTCACTGTGCAGGGCGATCAGGCCATCGTCTGCCTGGTCGGGGAAAACATCCGCAGCCGCGCGGACGTGGCCGCGCGAGCCTTCGCCGCGCTCGACGGAGTGCATCCACACATGGTCTCCCTCGGCGCATCCGAGCTGAACCTGAGCCTGGTCGTGGACGCCGCGCGCCTTACGCAGGCTGTAGAATCGCTGCACAGAGAGTTTTTCGCGGCGCACGCCAGCGAGGTCCCGGCATGAAGCTCGCCATTGTCGGCTACGGGAAAATGGGCCAGATGGTTGCCCAGTTCGCGCCGGAGTATGGCTTCGCGATTCATGCGGTCATCGATGTGGGCGATGCTCTCGGGCAGGCCAAGGGCGCCGACGTGGCCATCGAATTCACCACGCCCGAGGCGGCGGTCGGGAACCTCGAGGGGCTGGCGGCGCTCGGCGTGCCCACCGTGACCGGGACCACCGGGTGGACCCAGCACCTCGACCGTGTGCGCGCCGCCGTCGAGCGGCACAATTCGGCGCTGATCTGGTCGGCCAATTTTTCGATCGGCGTGAATGTGTTCTTGCGCGCGGTGCGCGAGGCTGCGCGCTTGCTCGCCCGCGAGCCCGGCTATGAGGCCTGGGCGTGGGAGATTCATCACAGCGCCAAGAAGGACGCGCCGTCGGGGACGCTGCTGGCGCTGGTGCGCGAGATGCAGGCGGCCGGATACACGGCGCGCATCGATCAATCCTCGAATCGCGCCGGTAAGCATCCTGGCATCCATGAGATCGGTTTTGATTCGGCGGCGGATACCATCACGCTGCGCCACACGGCCCGCAGCCGCGAAGGCTTTGCGCGCGGCGCTCTGCGCGCCGCGCAAATGATCGCCGGCAAGAAGGGCGTTTTTGAGTTTAAGGATTTGTTCTAAGGGGTGCACAACCATGACGAAATTTACAGGATGCGGCACAGCTCTGGTGACCCCGTTCCGCAAGGACGGCTCGCTCGATGAACCCACTCTGCGCAAGCTGGTGAGGAGGCAAATTGAGGCTGGCATCAACTTCCTGGTGCCCTGCGGCACCACCGGCGAAAACCCGACGCTGAGCCGCGCTGAGCATCTGCGCGTTGTTGAGATCACAGTCGAAGAAGCCGCCGGGAAAACGCCCGTGCTCGGCGGAGCAGGCGGCTACAACACGGCTGAGGTCGTCGAACTCGCGAAGGAGCTGAGACACATCGGCGTCGACGGCCTGCTTTCCGTCACCCCCTATTACAACAAGCCGAACCCGGAGGGCCTGTACCAGCACTATAAGGCGATCGCCTCGGCCACGCCGCTGCCGATTATCGTCTACAGCATCCAGGGCCGCACGGGAATCAACGTCGAGCCCGCGACGCTGCGCCTGCTATCGGAAATCGACACCATCGTGGGCGTGAAGGAAGCCTCGGGAAACGTTTCACAGATGGCTGCGATCCTGCACATGATCCCGGACAACTTCGCTGTGCTGTCCGGCGACGACGCCCTGACCATCCCGCTGATCGCGCTCGGCGGCCACGGCGTGATTTCCGTGATCTCGAATGAAATTCCGGCGGAGATGACCAAGCTGACCCAGCTCGCCCTGGCGGGCGATTTCGCGGGCGCGCGCGCCCTCCAGCGAAAATACTTCGACCTGATGACCATCAACTTCTGCGAGCCGAATCCCGGACCCGTTAAAGCCGCCATGGCGATGATGGGTCTGCTCGAACCGGCATGGCGCCTGCCGATGGTTGCGCCTTCGGAGGCGAATCGCGCCCGCATCGAAGCGGTTCTGAAGGCCGCCGGCCTGCTGTCCACGCGGGGTTCGCATGCGGACTGAGATCGAGGCTCTGTTTGACAGCAATCCTTCCAGTTACACCAGCGAACATTTCGCCCTGTTTGCACGCTTCAAGGACGCGCTGAACACAGGCGCCCTGCGCGCTGCCGAGCCCGACCCGGGCGCGCCCACCGGCTGGCGGGTCAACGCGTGGGTCAAAAAAGGCATCCTGCTCGGGTTCCGCATGGGCGGGATCACGGACATGTCGATCGATGCGGTCAAGCAGCCGTTCTTCGATAAGCACACCTGGCCCGTGAAGCGCATCGTTGCAAGCGATGGTGTCCGCATCGTGCCTGGCGGCTCGAGCATCCGCGACGGCTGCTACATCGGCAAGGGCGTCACCTGTATGCCTCCGATGTACATCAACGCAGGCGCATGGGTGGATGACGGAACCATGGTCGATTCACACGCCCTGGTCGGAAGCTGCGCGCAGGTAGGCCGGAACTGCCACATCTCGGCCGCGGCGCAGATCGGAGGCGTGCTGGAACCGGTCGGCGCGCTGCCGGTGATCATCGAGGATGAAGTTCTCATGGGAGGCAATTGCGGCGTCTATGAAGGCACTGTGGTGAAGCGCCGCGCGGTGCTCGGCAGCGGCGTGATCCTGACGCGGTCGACGCCGGTCTACGATGTCGTGCGGGGCCAGGTGCTCGCCGCCACCGGCGAAACGCCGCTGGTGATTCCCGAAGACGCCGTCGTGGTTCCAGGCTCGCGCGCCATCTCCAAAGGCGCCGGGAAAGACTGGGGCCTGTCGTTATATACTCCGGTGATCGTGAAATACCGCGACGCGAAGACGGATGCCCGTGTGCAATTGGAGGATCTCCTGCGATGAAACGGCTGTCATTCTTGTTACCGCTTTGTGCGCTGGCGCTGCTCGCCGCGCCCGAATTCACCAGCGACGGCCAGCTCAAACGCCCTGCGGATTATCGCGAGTGGATCTATCTCAGCTCGGGCCTCGGGATGACATATGGACCCGCGGCTTCGGCGAATCCGAATCCGATGTTTGACAACGTCTTCGTCGAGCCCTCGGCCTACCGCGCGTTTCTGTCTACCGGAAGGTGGCCGGATCAGACTGTGTTCGTGCTCGAAATCCGCCGCAGCCGCTCGCAGGGCTCCATCAACAAGGGCGGCAGTTTTCAGGGCGAAGTGGCCGCCCTGGAGGTGGCCGTGAAAGATTCGGCCCGCTTTCCGGACGCCTGGGGGTATTTCGACTTTCCGCGCGGCGCGGCTTCGGCGGCGGTTCTGCTACAGTCGGCGAGCTGCTACTCCTGCCACAGCCAGAACGGAGCGGTTGAGAATACGTTCGTGCAGTTCTATCCCACGCTTTTCGAAGTCGCCCGGCAGAAGGGCACGTTGAAGCCGTGATCCAAGCACACAATCTCATCAAGAAGTACGGTGATTTCACCGCCGTCAACGACGTATCGTTCTCGGTGGCGCGCGGCGAGATCTTCGCTTTCCTCGGACCGAACGGAGCGGGCAAGACCACGACTATCAAGATGCTCACCACGCTGCTGAAGCCGACCAGCGGATCGGTGAGCATCGACGGCCTGAATCCCGCCGAACAACCCAACGAGACCCGCAAGCGGTTCGGCATCGTGTTTCAGGATCCCAGCCTCGACGACGAACTCACCGCCTGGGAAAACATGGATTTCCACGGCGTGCTCTATCACGTCGGGCGCGGCGAGCGCCGCCGGCGCACCGAAGAACTGCTGAAGCTGTTCGAGCTATGGGACCGGCGCAACGATCCGGTCAAGCAATTCTCGGGCGGCATGAAGCGGCGTCTCGAAATCGCGCGGGGCCTGCTGCATACTCCGCGCATTCTGTTCCTGGATGAACCGACGCTGGGCCTCGATCCCCAGACGCGCAACCAACTCTGGACGCACGTCAAGAAACTGAACGAACAGGAACACGTCACCGTTTTCCTGACGACCCATTACATGGAGGAAGCCGAGCGCGTGGCGCAGCGCATCGCCATCATCGATCACGGCAAAATCGTCGCTACGGGCACGTCTGAGGAATTGAAGCAGCAGACGAATTCCGGGACACTCGAGCAGGCGTTCCTGGCGCTCACCGGCACGACCATCCGCGAGGAAGCGCCGGGGTCGGTCGACCAAATGCGCGCGATGGCCCGCATGTTCCAGCGCAGGCGATAGTATGAACGCAATCTACATTCTCTGGCTGCGGCAGGTGAAGCGCTACCTGCGCTCCAAGCCGCGCATCATCGCCAGCCTCGGCCAGCCGCTGCTGTTCCTCATCGCTCTCGGCTTCGGCTTCGGGCCCATCTTCCAGCAGGCCGGACAAGGCAGCTACATCCAGTTCCTGGCGCCGGGAGTGATCGGCATGACCGTGCTGTTCAGCGCGATCTTCTCCGGCATCGAGCTGATCTGGGACCGTCAGTTCGGCTTCCTGAAGGAAACTCTGGTCGCGCCCGTGCCGCGCATGCTGATCATGGCCGGCCGCACGCTCGGCGGAGCCACGGTGGCCATGATGCAGGGCCTGATCGTCGCCGCGATCTGCTTCGCCGCTGGGTTCCGCGTCACGGAGTATTCCGGCCTGCCCGCCGCGGCGCTGTTCATGGCGCTGATCGCGGTGATGTTCACTGCGCTGGGCACGGCGATTGCCTCGGTGCTTGCCGATTTTCAGGGCTTTCAACTCGTGATGAATTTTCTGGTGATGCCGATTTTCTTTCTCTCCGGGGCGCTATTTCCGCTCACCAACACCCCGCGCGTGTTACAGGTAGCCGCGGCTGCGAATCCGCTCTCCTATGGCGTGGACGGGTTGCGCGCGTCTTTGATCGGAGCCGCGCACTTCGGCGTCTCGCTGGATCTGGCGGTGCTGGCCCTGGTTACGGCGGCGCTGCTGAGCGTGGGGAGCTATCTGTTTTCCAAGATTCAGTTGTAGCGGCGCGGGTGGATCGCTCCAGAGGAATCCAGATCGAGCCGACCTTGCCCGTTGCGCGGTCCTCGATGGCGATGCGCAGGCGCCCCTCGTCGTCTCCGGCGTAAACGCCCCGCGAAAGCGTCAAGCCGTTGATCAGCGCATCACGCATCCGCTCCGCCGGCAGATTAATCGCGATCGTTTCGCTGGTTCCGACCAGGCGCGGTGTCTTGGAGAAATACGTCGCGTAGCCGATGCTTGCCAGAAACCGGTCCCCTTGCGGCTTGAACTCGATGTCGTGCGCGTCGATCACCACGTCCACCAGGTACAGCCCCGGCTGTCCTTCGACGGGATGCAGCGTGCCCATCAGCCCGATCTGCGTCGCGTCCAACTCGCTCTGCATGGCCCGGTTGATGGCATTCTCGCGGTCCCGCTCGGTGGCGACCTTCACGTCGCTGGCGAAGTAGCCCTTGCGGTGGCGCAAATTCGCGCCCCTGCGATTCACCTTGACTTCGAGCGAATGGTAGCTGCCGTCCAGTCTCTGATCGGAAGGATAGAAGCCGAGCGTGTAGGAGACCTCGAAATCCTCGAAGACCCGGCGCATCGCGCCCTGAATGTCATTATCGGCGTAGGTGGCGCGGCCTCCGGTTCCTTCCGCCAGGAAAATCATGGTGTCGTAGCCGGGATTGAGCAGTCCCCCGCTCAGCGTACCCGACATCTTCTGGCCATCCGCCGTCTTTCCGGACAGATTGTTGGAGCCGAATCCTTCCGCGCGGTTCTCATACGTGAGGCCGCGCGCGTCGATCGGATACACCGCCACGTGCGCTTCATTCAACTGCCGCACCGCCTTCTGGAGCTGGAAATTCACGTTGAAGGTTTCCATCACGCTGGTCTCGGAATCCGTCCCGATGTGGCGCGCCGTCAGTTGCGTGGCCACCGCCGGAAATGCGCCGGAAACCCAGATCAGTTTCTTGCGGCCCCGTACTCCGCTGAGGTGATCCGCGATCTGCTGAAGCGCGCCGAAGGTGATCAACGCGCGGTCCCGCAGCGCGTACCACTGCATCTCCATCGCCGCAGTCTCCTGCATCTGATTCAAGTCCTGGATCATCGCGATCTGCGCGCGCGTCTGCTCGGCCTCCGGGCTGTTGTCATCGGCGGCCGGTTCCGCCGGGACCGTGATCGTGCCGGCCATGTTTCCCAGGTTGCCCGCCGAGAGATTCACGGATTGCTCCGGGGAAACCGAGCCGAGCGCGATCCGCAGCCGCTCGGGATCGCCCGTGAAATCCTGGATAATCTTCAAGCTCTTCGAAAGACGGTACAGCGCGATGCGCTCGCCCGGCTGCATCGACTTCAAATAGGTCAGCACCTGCTGGCGCACCCAGGCCTGATCGGCCAGGTCCGTGTTGATCACGTCCCACAGCAGGACCGTGGCCTCCACGGGTTCCTCGCCCAACGTGTTCGCCCGGTTCGCGATGGCGCCCGGCGGCAACGGCTTCACCTGCGGGCGGCTACGGGCGGTCTTGACGGTGAATTCGGAGATGCGTTGCGGTTTTCCGTTATCCAGGACCATGAAGTCGCTCTGCTTGAGGCCGGCAATGGGGCCGTTGCGGTCGCTCGCCACAACATCGACTTCCACCAGCCGCGTGTTCACGCGGATGATCGAGTCCTTCACCGGCACGGGAGCGTTCTGCGCCGCAGCCAGCGCGGCCAGCAGCCCGGCTAGTGCGAAATGCGTTCGCATAAGGAACTACTTGAAGGGCACCCGGATGCTGCCAACAGCGCCGGAAGCCTTGTCCTGCACCACGACGTTGAAGACTCCACTCTTCCCATCGGTCTGGAGATTCTCGCGCACGAACAAGCCGTCCTTGAGTAACTGTTGGTATTGATCGTTGGTGAGCTTCATTGGGAAAGTCTTCACGGATCCGCCTTGCGCGCCCTGAATCCCGATTGCCATGTCGAACTGGCCCACCCAGTTCTCGGCCAGTTGCTCCAATTTCAAGTCGCGGACCGTGATCCGCACATCCAGGATGTGAAAGCCGGGCTTGTTCGGGTCAGGATTGGCGACCGCGATCATGCCGATGCCCGTGGCTGGCAGAACATCGGCGATCACTTCGCCGAGGTTGGGCCGCATCTGGATCTCGGGTGGGGAATTCGGTCCCCACGCCAGGTATTCCTTGCGGAAGGAAACCTTGGCCTTGTCGGTGGCGGGCTTCTTCACCAGCTTCACTTCCAGCTTGTGTTCCTTTCCGTCCAGCGTTTTCTCGCCCGGATAGAAGCCCAGCGTATACGTGTAGGCGCCCGATTCGATCACTTCGCGCAGCGCCTGCGCGATGTCGTTGGAGTTGCGGTAGGCCTTGCCGCCGGTCGCGCTCGCCAGCAGTTGGAATGTCTGGTTGCCTGTCAGGCTGGTGGCGCTGGTGGAAGGCGGCAGGCCCGACCGGCCCGGCATGAGCTGGCCCTCGTTGACCGAGGGCGCGGCTTCCGACTGGTTGAAGCTCGCTCCCGTGCCGCCCGGATCGATGGGATACAACGTGATGTTGCCCTCGGTCAGCACGGCCTTGAAGGCGTTCACTTCCTGCTCATCGTTGCGGCGGCGCTCCTGCGAGTTGCCATAGGTGATGGGGAACACGCTCGCCACCCATATCAGGTTCTTGCGGCCCGATGCGCCGGAAAGGTGTCGCGCCAGGTTGCGGAACGCCGGATAGGTGATATTCACGCGCGCCTGGTTCGCCAGTTGCTGCATGGGCGTCAGGGCCTCGTTCAGCGCCTTGTGCAAAGCCTGCTCCGCCGGCGGAAGTCCCTCCGCGCTGGTCCCCGCCTGGAGCATTTTTGCCACTTTGATCAGCGGACCGGCCTCCTCCTGGTAATCCTGGACCATGGTCAACTGGAATCCTAGCGAGTAGAACCCGACGCGGTCGGTATCCCTGAGACCCGCCAAGTAGCCGAGCACCTGCTGGCGCGTGAAGGCCTGATCGCTGGCCGCGGTGTTGATCCGGTCGTACAGGATCGCGGTGGCCGTGTCATACTGTTCGCCCTTGCTGTTCAGATAGTTGGTGGAGATGCCGGCGGGCAACTGCTCGGGCGCGGGTCGCTGGCTCGTGTCCGTGGTCACGAAAACGGCGATGTCCTGTTTCTTGCCCTTATCCTCGACAATAAAGTCGTCTTTGGTCAGCCCGCGCACGACGCCTTTGTCGTTGGTGACCGTAACATCCATCTGCACCAGCCTCGCGCCGGTCTTAAAGGTGGCCTGCGGCCTCGCCGCCCCAGCCAGGAAAATGAGCGCGAACACCGTCCGTTTGAACATGAGCTGCCTCCGTCTTCGCCTCGACGTACGTCGCGGGCGAAAGGTTTCCCTACGATTATGCCGCAAGTTTTCGTCCGGGGGTTAGCAGGCCAGAGCGTGTAGCCGGCCGGCCAAGCGGGCGGCCGGGCACTAGTAATGGTCAGGCGGTTGACGGCTCTAGTCCCGCGGCCTTCTTCGGCGCTGCGGGCACCTCCACCGCGCGGTCCGTGCTGAGTTTCAAGAACAGCAGCACGATCGCGGCCAGCAGCGAGCCGATTGCCATGATCATCGCCACCGACGGCAGCGTCATCTGCAGGTTCAACAGATAGCCCGCGATCACGGGGGAGAGCGCCGCGCCGCCCCGTCCGACGCCGATGACAAAGCCCGTTCCCGTGGCGCGCACGTGCGTGGGAAAGGCATACGCCACAATCGAGTATAGGCCGGATACAGCCGCGTTACCAAAGAATCCGACAACGATGGCGACCCACATCAGTGTCTGAAAGTCGCTTGTGGAACGTCCGAAGATCGTGACCCAAGCTGCGTTCAGAACCAGAATCCCGATGGTCAGCGGCTTCAGGCCGATCCGGGCGGTCAGCAGGCCGAAGGCCGCGCCGCCGGCCGCGCCCCCGAAGTTGCCCATCGTCAGGACGTAACCCCCTTGCGACGCCGGGAAGCCTAGGTCCGTGACAATCTTCGGCGCCCATTTCAACAGGAAGTAGAAGGTCATGATGTGGAAAAAGTAGGCCGTGGTGACGATCACCGTGATGCCCACCAGGGAGGCCGAGAATATATCCCCCAGCGACTTCTTGCGATCCTCGGCGTGAACCTCGGGCAACGCCGCAATTGCCGCATGCCCCAATTTCTTCAGCGACCGGTTGACCCGCTCCAGGGCGTTCAGCGGCTGCTTGCGCGTCAGCCAGTGCACCGATTCCGGAACCAGGAAGAAGGAGACCGGCAGCAGTGCCGCGGTAATCGCCGCCCCGAAGTAGAACACCGCCCGCCAGTCATAGCGCGCGATCAGGTTCGAGGCATACAGGCCGCCGAATCCGCCGCCCAGCGGATAGCCGATCACCATGAAAGAAATGCACAAGCTCCGCCACCGGCTGTTGGAAAACTCCGCCACCACCGCGTTCGTGCACGAGAGCATGCCGCCGATGCCTAGGCCCGTCAGTATTCTCCAAATCGAAAGTTGAACCGGGCTGGCCGACGTCGTGGCCAGCAGCATGCCCGCCGCCATCACCGTCAGACAGCCGAGCAAGGTCGGCCGGCGGCCGATCTTGTCCGCCACGCCGCCCAGGAACAAGGAACCGATGGCCATTCCGATCAACTCCATGGACAGCACGATGCCCAGTTCCTGCTGATTGATCCCCCACTCCCGGGCGATGCCTGGGCTGGCGAAAGCGATGGACAAAATGTCGAAGCCGTCCATGGCGTTCAGCAGGACGGTGATGACAACGACCGTGAGTTGTGCGGCCGTCATGGCCGATCTATCGATGATTTGGCGTGGATCAGTGGCGGTCATGGATACCAGCTTCCTGTGAGTAGTGCTGCAAACCTAGCTATGATAACGCGTCCGGGCCGGGTTCGCACATGACAGGCGCAGCCCGTCAAGGAATCCTCAATACTCGATACAGCGCGAATCGCCGGTTCGCATACACCTTCGCGAACGCTTCCGGGTGCGCCTCCAGAAAAGGCAGCAGGATGGCTTCATCGGATGCGAAATCCCCCGGCAGTGAGGCCGCGACAACGTAGCCTATGCCGAGCTGCCGGATCAGTTCCCAGGACTGCTCGTCGTTCCGTGTGGAATTGTAGATCGCGGCCGGCCGGTTCGCCATCAGCGCCAATGCTCGCGGTTTGCGGAATAGAAAACGGTCCTCCGGCTGCGTCGTTTTCTGGATCACTTCCACTAGCTCGGCGAACTCCGGCTGATCGATTCCGTCTTCGGCGGAGGGATAACCGCGCGTCAAATAATGGGCCGCGGACGCCAGCAGCAGCCCGCCGGCGAGGATCGGGGGGCCGAGCCTGCTGAGCCGTGAGGCGCCGGCGAACAAGTAGAGCAGGTACACCGGCAGCAGGGGGAGCAAGAAACGGATTCCTTGGAACGAAGGCCAGACCAGGAGGACGGCCGCATAACAGAGCGTGAAAACGTCCACTGCCGCGATCCGTTTCCGCAGCAGGTGGAATGCGCCCCAAGCCGCCACTGGGAGGCTGAGCAGAAAAAGCAACTGAGCCGCTGGCGTACTCACGCTATTTCTCCAGACTGCGGAGAACTCTTTGCCATACGCTACAGCATTTTGCAGCGCCACCCGCGGTGAAGCTTGTTGTGCCAGAAACCGCAAGTAGGTGGCGTCGGAATTCCACCAGAGATTCTGTGCCGCCAGCAGCGTGAGTCCCACCCCCGCGGCCAGCAGCAGACTGTTTCTGCGTGGGCGTTGCGCGAACAAGGCCAGCAGCAGCGCCGCCGGAATCAGAACAACCCCCACGGTCCGCGCGGCGGAGGCCAAATAGAAACTGGCGCCTGCCAGAGCCGCCATCCACAAGCGAGGGTGGGGCGTCTCAAGAATCCGCTCCAGCGCCAGCAGGGAAGCAAAGACCAACGCCAGAAACAATAGATCCGCGCTGATGTATTCCTTGGCTTCCCACAGAAACGGATGAAAGGCGAGGACACCCAGAAACAAGGTGGCCCGCGAGGAGTCCAGGCGGCGCGCGCGGACGCCATACCACAGGCTGCACCAGGCCGCCACCACCAGCAACCCCGCCTGCATGTGCTTCATGGCCAGAAACGAGAGGCCGGACCAGCCGTACACCAGGCTGAGTAACAGCGGCATCAGCGGAGGGTAGATCCGCGGGCCAACGTCCAACTGCGCCGGATCGACGGGGTTGAGCAGGTATCCGGTTTCCGCATACGGTTTTCCCTCGGCAAGATTCCGGGCATGCAGAATGTATTGCGCAAAGTCATCTCCCCAGGAGTGATGACGCGAGGCGGTGCTGGCGTGAAACAGCAGCGCCAGCAGCAGCAGCACGATCCACAAACTTCGCCCCGCAATCGGATGCGTGGAAGAAGGGGTCATGGTTTCGGAAGCTCCGGAATCCAGCGTGCGTAAAAATCCAGGGTGCGTTGTACGCAGATCTGTGTAGTGAACCGCGCCGCGGTTTCCTGGGCCGCGGCGGAGAAGCGGGCGTATCGGGCCGGATCGCGAATGAGGTCCGCGGCGGCGGCGGCCAGGGCGCGCTCCTCCCCGGAGCCGGGATTTACTAAATAGCCGTTCTGCCCATCCTGCACGATCTCCGGCGCGGCGCCGCTGTTGGTGCCGATGGCGGGCAGGCCGCACGCCATGGCTTCGATGAAGACATTCCCGAAGGCTTCCCCCACGGCCGTGTGCAGGAACAGATCCGACGCCGCCATCCAGTCCTGCATGTTGCTCTGATGGCCCAGCCATTTCACGCGGTCCCCAAGGCGCAGGCGGCCGGCTTCGCGTTCAAGCTCTGGCAGCAGCGGGCCTCCGCCGGCCATCCACAGTTGCACGTTCACGCCCTGCCCCATCAACTCGGCGCAAACGCGTAAGGCGACCTGTGGACGCTTCCACTCCAGAAACACGGAAGCGAAGACGAGCACGGTGGTCTGTGCGTCCGCGCCCATCTGCCGGCGGATGACTGCGCGTGCCTCCGGGTTGGGATGGAAGGTCGAAAGGTCGGCGCCGTTGGGAATTACGGTGATCCGGTCCGGCGGGATCCCAACGTTTTCCAGTCTCCTTCGGATGAACTGAGAGATGGCGATGACGTGCGTCAGAGGCCGGCACATCGCCGCGGTGCGAAGCCGGACCATCGCTCGCCGCCAACCTGAGCCGTTCCATTCCCCGCTGTTGGCTTCCGTGAAAAAAATGGTGCGGACGCCCGCCAGCCGGCAAGCCCAGTGCACACCCGCAAAATAATCGAAAAAACGCACGTGCGCGGCCCGAATAGAAAACCCACGGCGAATAGCCCGGATACGGCGCGCGTAGGCGAGCCGGCCGGCCTGATACGAGCACGGCTCGATGTGGGCGCCGGCAGACTCGAAACGGCGGCGAATTTCCTCATCCGTCAATTCAGAGACCAGCAGAACAGGAGTGATTCCGCGCGCGGCCAAACAAGCCGACAACTGCCGGAAGTATTCTTCCCGGGTGGCCCATGGCGCCGGACGCCAATCGAGCAGAAACAAGATGCAGGGCGGCTTAGCCACGCAGCAAAGGATGGACACCCGCCGCGGGTTTCCGCGCCTTGATCCTGCCGCTGAGCGTTACGCGAGTCGCGGGTCGCGCGGGAGCAGGTGGATACGCCGGCTGTGGCGGCCGGGAGAGGGAAGCGGCCGTGTTCTGGGCCAATCCCAGTTCCCGGCTCGTGATCGGGATGCTGGCGGCGCACAGGCCGATCAGCATCCAAAAAATATAGTTGTATGCGACGCTCGAGAACAGGGACGTTAACGTGTACGTCAAAAAACCGACCAAAAGAAAATTCGTGGTGTCATGCAGCTGCGCCAGGCGGGGGTTCTGGCCGGTTTGGGCGCGGACCCGCAACAGTTGGCGCAAGCTGACCAGCACCGCGCCGCAGAAAAGAATCAAGCCCGGCACGCCCGTTTCGCTGGATACCTGAGTGTAGGAATTGTGCGTCTCGATCCAGAGAGCCCGCTGGCTTTGCGCGGAGCGCAAGCCGGCCGCCGCGGATTGAAACACGCCCGGCCCAACGCCGAACAAGGGATGTTCCAGCGTGAGCTGGAGGCTCTGCTTCAAGGTGAGGATACGCGCGTTGGCGGATGCGATCGCGACTTCCTCGCTGTAGTTGGCCGCCCGGACGGGGTTGTTCTCCAACAGGGTGCGGAGACGGAGCCGGGCGGTATCGGATAGCGACAACAATCCGCCGCCCAGGATCGGAAACAACAACAGCAGCAGGATCTTCTTCGGCGCGGGCGAGTAAAAGAACACTACCCCGGCGAGCACGATCGCGGTGATCAACGCGCTTCTGGATCCGGTGATAAAGACCGTATAGAGGAACGGAACTATCGCGAGATAGCACAGCGCTTTAAGGACACGATTTTTCAGCCAGGTTCCCAGGACCGGAAGACAGCACATCCCCAACAAAAGGATTTGCGCCAGATCGTTGGGGTTTGAGTATTGTCCCGCCGACATCGTCAACCGCCCGTCGATACGCTCGTTTTGCGCCAAGGCGATCGCCATGGTGACCACGGTGCCGGCGCCGATGATCGCGATCAGTCCTTGCAACCGCGCCACGGTGCTGACCACGACGGTGACGATGGCGAATACGACCAGACTGCGGATCAGCTCGTTGGTGAGGACATCGAAACTCCCTCCCTTCCACTGGCTGAAGGGGATGCAAGCCATGAACCACACCACGAAGAGGCCCATCATTTTCCCGGCCGCCGTGGAAAACACGGGGCGGATCCCGCCGCTAATGAACGTGAGAAGCGCCGATGACCCCAGCAGGACCAGGGGCAGGTGCAAGTTCGGGAGGGTGAAGACGAGCCCGCGGCTCGTGGCCGCGAACACATACGCCAGCAGCAACACGTACGGCAGGGCAGGCCCGGCCGGCTGCGCCGCAGCCGGCGCCACAGGTGCGTGCGGGTTCAGGGGTGCTGCTCGAGCTGGCGAAACCATAACTCCATCATCAAGAGAGACCACAACCAATGACTGTTGTCGCGGCGGCCCGAATCATGTTCCTCCAGCAGAGCGCCGAGAAAAGGGGGATTGACAATCCCGCGGCCCAGGAACTTCGGGGAAAGCAGCAGGTCGCGCAACATGGGGCGCAACTGGCCCCGGAACCATTGCGCGAGCGGGATCGCGAATCCTTTCTTCGGCAGCGCGAATAGTTCCGGCGGCAAGCGGTCCCGCAGGGCTTCCCGGAGAATCCGTTTCCCTTGCCGGCCTTCCACCTTCCAACCGTGAGGAATTCCGGCGGCCACCTCCGCCAAACGGTGATCGAGCAGGGGGGACCGGACCTCCAACGAGTTGGCCATCGACATGCGATCCACTTTCACCAACATATCACTTGTGAGCGAGGCCGTCGCCTCGAAATAGAGCGCCTGCGTGAGCAGATTGGATTCGCCGGGCACGAAACAATGGCGCAGCTTGTCTAAGAGCCAGGCTTGCCCGGCAGGCAGCATCCATTCCGGGCGCAGCAACTGCTTGCGCAGATGATAGTGGGCATAGTTGCGCTCCAGATAACGCGCCAGCCCGGAATCCTGACTGATCATGTGCAGGAAGTTCTTGCCATATGCGCGATAGGGCATCGCCGCCGCCAGCGCCCGCAGCGCGGCGCGGATGCCGGCCGGAATCCGGTCCCATCGCGCCAGGGATTGCGCCGACCAGTGCACCTCGTATCCCCCGAACAGCTCATCGCCTCCATCGCCGGTCAGGGCGACTTTCACATGCCGGGCCGCGAACTCCGAGACGATAAACGTGGGAATGGCGGAAGAATCTCCGAAGGGCTCGTCGAAGTGCCGCATCAGCCGCTCCACCAGTCCCGCGGCCTCGGGCTTTACCAGAATCTCGTGATGTTCGGTCCGGTACTTGGCGGCGACCAGCCGCGCCGCCGGCAGTTCGTTATAGCCGCTTTCTTCGAATCCGATCGAAAAGGTTCTTACCGGTTCGGGGGACTGCAGCGCCATGGAGGCCACCACGGAACTGGAGTCGATGCCGCCGCTGAGGAACGCGCCCAGCGGAACGTCGGCGATCATACGGATGCGCACCGCTTCGTCGAAGGCTTGCCGCAGGCGCGCGGCGGCGGCGGCGCGCGTGTCGCCGGGCGCGGCTTCCGCAACGGGCACCGGCAGGGTCCAATACCTTCCCTGTTCAAGGCGGGCTTCGCCAGCCTCGCCAAGCGCATAGCGGAGCCAGCTTCCGGGCGGAAGCTTTTTCACCTGCCGGAACGGCGACCAGGGGTCGGGAATGTAGCCGAACTGGAAGTACAGCCGTAGCGCGTCCTGATCGATGTCCAGGGGAAGCGCCGCGGCGCGCAGACATTTCAGTTCACTGCCGAAATAGATCCCGTGGTCCAACACCGCGTAGTAGAGCGGCTTTTTCCCGAAGCGGTCGCGCGCCAGCGTGAGCTTCCGTGTGCGGGCATCCCAGAGCGCGATGGCGAACATGCCGCGGAGCCGGGCAAAACATTCCACCCCTCGTTCTTCGTAGAGGTGCAGGATCACCTCCGTATCGCTCCGCGTGCGAAAGCGATGCCCCCGGGCCTCCAACTCATCCCGCAGGTGCTGATATTCATAGATCTCGCCGTTGAAGACGATCCAAACCGAGCCGTCCTCGTTCGCGATGGGTTGATGGCCGGACTCCAGATCGATGACAGAAAGCCGCCGGATGCCCAGGCCGCAGCCGCCATCCACGTGGTAGCCGGCATCATCCGGACCGCGGTGCCGGATGACATCGCACATTGCCGTGAGCAGCGGTTCCGGCGCGGGAGGGCGATTTCTTACCAGGAATCCAGCGATGCCGCACACGGGGGAGTTTGGGTCCTCAGTCTCGTCGAATCCATTCTGCCTACTGGCGTCATCGGCAGGGTGGGCGGTCCAGATGAGTTTTTCCCGCCCGGCCAGCGAAAACGGCGCGTTCGAACCAACTACGATATTAAGAGTATGCTAGCACTGCGCCGAAGAGGGATTCCTGGAGAAACGCATGGACGCTGAAAGATGGCGTTGGGCCCGCTGGAATCTCCATGAGAGCCTGCACTACCGCCTGCGGACGGCGGCGGGCGGGCGGCTGGCCTCACTGTGCCGTCCGGTGTCGATCACCCTGCTGGTAACCGAGAACTGCAACGCCCGCTGCCTGCACTGCGATCTGTGGAAAAACCGGATGCGCGAAGACACCACGGCAGAGGAGTGGAAGAGGCTGCTGAGCGAGTTGCGCGGCTGGCTGGGTCCGGTGCAGGTGGCGATCTCCGGGGGCGAAGCTCTGATGAAGAGCTACACGGTGGATCTGGTGGCGCATGCCCGGAGCCTGGGTTTGTTTCTGGAGATCCTGACGCACGGCTACTGGAAGGACCAGAGCAAGATCGAGCGGCTGGCCCGGGCCCGTCCCTGGAAGGTGACGATGTCGCTGGACGGGCTGGGGGAAACGCACACGCGGGTGCGGGGGCGGCCGCGTTTCTGGGAGATGAGCCAGACGACGCTTCAGACGCTGCTGCGGCTGCGGCGGGAGGAAAGGTTAGGATACAGGATACGGCTGAAGCATGTGCTGATGTCGCACAACACCGCGGATACTCTGGCGCTGGCGCGCTGGGCCGGAGAGCAGGGTGTGGAGATCTTCTTCCAGCCCATCGAGCAGAACTACAACACGCCGGAGGATCCGCAGTGGTACCTGCACAGCGACAACTGGCCGCGCGACACGGCCAGAGTTGTGGCCAATGTGCGGGAGCTGATCCGGATGAAGCAGTCGGGCGCTGCGCACATCGCCAACTCGCTGGAGCAGTTGGAGGCCATGATCCGGTATTTTGAGGAGCCGGACGCCTGGCGCGTGGCGGTGCAAACACACTGCGCGCATGAGAAGCGGCGGTTGTGCCATGCTCTGACCACGCTGCAAATTCAATCTAACGGGGATGTGACGGTGTGCACGGGGGTTCCGCCAGTGGGCAACTTCCGGGAGCGGCCGATCCGGGAGATCTGGGAAGGCCGGCCGCATTTCTGGCAGGCGGGCTGCTGCTTGGAGAAACGCTGCTCGGAAGCCGAACTGCGGCAAATGGCCTCGACGGACACATGGAACCGGCGGTAGTGGTCGCCGTCTTTGGCGTCGATCCCTTCCGGATCGGTGGCGTGGAAACTTACACGCGCGAACTGGCCCGGCAGTTGGAAGCCCGCAGGGCCCATCTGGTTGCCGTCTTCAGCAAGAAACCGTCCGGGGCCGTGGCGGAGTTTTTGCGCGCTCCCAATCTCACCGTGGAAGAAATCCCGCGGCTGGAAGACCGGCCGGTGGAATCCGTTCCGGCCGTGGCGGCGATTTTGCGGCGGTATCGTCCCCGCGTGTTGCATTTGCAGTTCGTCGACTTCGTCGGCGCGCTTCCCTGGATGGCGAAGCTGTGCGGAGTGCGGCAGGTATTTTTCACGGCGCACGGATCCGAGCCCCCGGGATACCAGCCGCGCCGCGCGGCGGCCTGGAAACGGGCGCTGGTGCGTCTGATCAATGCTCCCGTCCATCGGGTGTTCTGCGTCAGCGATTACGTGCGGCGGACTCTGGCGGCGCGGGACCTGCTGCCGGCGGACCGGTTCCGCGTTGTGTATGACGCGATTCTTCCTCCGGCTCTGGAGAGGGCCGCGGAGCAAGCTCGACGGTTCCGCGAGAAGTATGGCATCGCGGCGGATTGTCCGCTGGTGACGCAGGTCAGTTGGATTATTCCGGAGAAAGGGGTCGGGCAATTGCTGGACGCGGCCAGGATCGTATTGCGCGAATTTCCCGAAGCGCGCTTCGCCATCGTTGGCAGCGGCAATCATGCAGCGGAATACCGCCGGCGCGCCGAGCAAACCGGAATCGCCGCGTCGGTGGTGTGGACGGGGGTCATTCAAAGCCCGATGGAAGAGGGCGTGTACGCTGCGACCGATGTATTTTGTCTGGCCTCGCAGTGGCAGGAGGCATTCGGATGGGTGATCGCCGAAGCCATGGCGTTTGCAAAACCCGTGGTGGCCAGCGCCGTGGGAGGGATTCCGGAAGTGGTGGAAGACGGCGTCACGGGGTTGTTGGTCGATCCGTGCACGGATACGGCGCTGCTGGCCAACCAAATCCTGCGCCTGTTGCGGAGCAGTGAGGAGCGCCACCGCATGGGCGAGGCGGGACGCCAGGCCGTGGTGCGAAAGTTTCACTTGCAGAACAGGGTTGCCGAAGTCGTGGCTGAATACCGCCTCTAAATGCGATCGCTGGGCGAAATCCGGTTCCGGCTCAAGCAGGAGCTTGCCAACCTCCGGCTCATCGCGGCTCCACCTGATTGGAGTGAACCCCTGGCGGGCCCGTTGCCCGGACTGCCGGATCCGGAAACGCTTGTGGCCGCGATCCGCTCCGCCGATAGCGCCGCCGCCTACCGCCGGACAGTAGTTTCGCTGGCCGAAGAACTGCTCACGCATCGCTTCCGCCTGTTGGGCTTGGCTCCTGCCGATCTTGGCAATCCGATTCGGTGGCGGCGCGACTTTGTGCACGGACACGAAACGGGTACGGGTTACTTTCGCAGCCTTTCGTACCTGGATTTCTCGCGGGCCGGAGATCACAAAATCATCTGGGAGCTGAACCGGCACCAGCATCTGGTGTTGCTGGCGCAGGCTTTTCTGCTGACCCGGCGCCGGGAGTTTTTGGAAGAGATCCCCCGGCAACTGGACGGCTGGATGCGCCAGAACCCGACGGCACGCGGCATCAACTGGGCCAGTGCGCTGGAGGTTGCCTTCCGGGCCTGGTCCTGGATGTGGGTGCTCCACCTGGCGGGCAGAGAGTTTCCGGAGGATTTCCGGCGGCGCTGGATGCAGCGCCTGTATCATCACGGTTTGTATCTGGAGCGCAATCTTTCTATTTACTTCTCTCCGAACACGCATTTGCTGGGCGAGGCCGTGATGCTGGCGGCTCTGGGCAAGCTTTTGCCGCAAATGCCCCGCGCGGCGCGCTGGCGCGAGCTGGGCGAGGCCATGGTGCTGGAGCAAATGCGGCGGCAAGTGCGCAACGACGGCAGCCACTTCGAGCAGTCGGCTTATTATCACTTGTACGCGGTCGACCTGTTCCTGCTGCACCGCCTGCTGCATCCGGACACGCCGGAATGGTTCGACCTCAAGCTGGAGAAGATGGCGGAGTTTCTGCATGCCCTGGTGAGCGCCTCCGGGCTGCTGGCGCTGATCGGCGATGAGGACGGCGGCCGCCTCTTTCATCCGTACGGCGACCGCCGGCGATTCGCGGAAGCAACGCTGGCCAGTTGCGCGCGCTGGCGCGGGCGGCCGGAATGGATGCGGAATCCGGCGGCGGAATGGGAGCAGAGTGTGTGGTGGATGGGGCCGGGCCCCCTGGCTGCGGCGCCGGCGCCCGCCTCCAATCCCACATCCAGCCGCTGGTTCGCCGATGCCGGTCTGGCGGTGCTGCGTTCCGGCGGCGCGCACGCGTTGATCGATGCGGGAGGATTCGGGAGCGGATCCGCGGGGCATTCGCACGCCGATACGCTTTCACTCGTGGCGTTTCGCGCTGGCGAGGAGTTGCTGATCGATCCGGGTACGTTCACCTATGTCTCCGATCCCAATGCGCGGCAGCGGTTCCGAAGCACGGCAGCGCACAACACGGTTTCCATAAACTCACAGGAGCAGGCTGAGGCCCAGGGGCCGTTCCGCTGGAACAACCCTCCGCGGGTTGAGCTGCTGCATTGGAATTCGACGGAGGTTCGCGACATTCTGGATGCGCGCTGCCGCTACCGTGGCTTTACGCACCGGCGCAGCGTGGTGTTCCTGAAGCCGGACTGGATGGTGGTTCTCGACCGGGTCAGCGGACCGGAAGGGATTCATCGGGTGGAGCAGCGGTGGTTGACGCCGGAAGGCGTGGCGGGAGAATTCCTGGACACCCGGCCGGCCGCCATCGCCGAACCAGCGGAGAGGTCCGCCGCGTTCGGTTCGCGAGAGGGCGCGCGGCGCTGGATTGCGCGTTGGGAGGGGAAACTGCCGGCGAATCTCGTGGCCGTGATCTGCTTCGGCGGCGGGCGGGCGGCGATCCAGGACCTGACAATTCGCGAGGGTGTGCGGGTGAAGTTCGAAGGCGGAGAAGTATATTTCCCGGCGGAAGGGCCGCCAAGGTTGTGAACCAGATTGTGAAGACGATGCATGGCTGACCACGTCGAGGCGAGCCTGGGCAAGAAGTCCGTCCAGGGGGCGGCGTGGGCGGGAATCTCGCGGGCCGTGTACCAGGCGGCGCAGGCCGTGTCGGTGGCGGTGCTGGCTCGCTTCCTCAGCCCCGGCGATTACGGCCTGATGTCGATGAGCGGGTTTTTCGTGAACCTCCTGCAACAACTGGGAGACATGGGAACCGGTTCGGCCCTCGTGCAGCGCGAACACATTTCGCCACGCCTGACCTCCAGTCTGTTCTGGATGAATGTGCTGCTGGGCCTGGCAGGCGCGGTGTTGCTGTGGATTGCAACGCCCGCTGTTGCTCTGTACTACAAAGAGCCCCGGGTGGCGCTTCCGCTATCCGTGCTGGCATTGAGTTTTCCGCTGACCGGCATCGGCATCGTGCCGCTGTCTCTGCTGGCGCGGGAGATGGAATACCGCAAGCTGTGCATCGTGGAGATCAGCGCGAGCCTGGGAGCTGCGCTGGTTTCGATTCTGGCGGCCTGGCGCGGCGCCGGAGTGTGGAGCCTGGTCGCCGGCTCGCTGTTCCTGGCGGCCGCTTCCACCGCCCTCGGATGGATTTATTCCGGATGGCGGCCGCAGTGGGTGCTCGCCCTGAGCGAGATCCGCAGCGTGCTCGGTTTCAGCATGAACCTGACGGGCTTTGTGATGGTGAATTATTTCTCCCGCAACGCCGGGCATTTGATCGCGGGCCGGCATTTGGGAGCCGAGGCTTTGGGATATTACCAGATGGCTTACGCTTTGCTGCTCTATCCCCTCCAGGCGATGGCCTGGGTGCTGGGCCGGGTGATGTTCGCCGCGTTCGCACGGATGCAGACGGACCTGGAGCGTTTCCGCTCCGGGTTTCAGCGCTATCTGACGCTGTTGGGCGCGATCTTCTTCCCCGTGTTTCTCGGCCTGACGGTAGTCGCTGATCCGCTGATCCGCTTGTTTCTGGGGCCGAAATGGCTGCCGGTAATTCCGCTCTTCATGATCGTGGCCCCGTTCGGCGCGCTGCATGCGATCACCAGCCCCAGCGGCCAAATCTACCTTTCGAGCGGCCGGACCGATGTGATGCTCAAGGTGGGAGTGGCCAGCATGGTGGTTCAGGTGTTTGGATACTTGGCGGGAGTGCCCTGGGGATTGCGGGGTATTTTGCTGGGCTGGGCCATCGCGAGCGTGCCGGCGGGGATCGCGGGACTGGTGGTGAGCCACCGGATCATCGGCGCCCGAGTGGGTCCGCTGTTGCGGAATCTCCGAGGTCCCGCCGGCGCCGCGCTGGCGATGATGGCGGCTGCCTGGTGCTGGCGGTGGTTCCTCGATGTGCTCGGGATCACGAGTGCGGCCGTGGATCTGGTCAGCACCACGATCACCGGAGCGGCGGTGTACCTGGTCTTGGTCCTGCTGCCACGGCCCGAATTCCTGCGCGACGTGGGAAGGATTTTGACCTACAGCGACCAGGCGATCCTGCTCCGTTTGCGGGCGTGGATGGCGCGATACGTACCGGACTAGGAAGCAAGGCGTAGTGTTTGTTGCGCGAGCGTTCCGCGCGAGGCCCGATGTTAGGATGGGAAGAAATGGAGCGGGGAGAGGACCGACTCTTTGAAGCATAGAATGCTCGATCTGCTGGCGTGTCCAGAGTGCGCGTCGCACCCTCTGGAGATGACGGTGATCGCCAGCGAAACAGGCGCACCGGCGCCCGTTTCCGGAACGCGGTGCACGCAGTTCTGTTCCCTGAGCCGGGAGCGGATCAGCCCGCAGGAAGCTGTAGCGCGTCCGTGCGCGGATTGTTACCGCCAGGAGATCCGGACGGCCATTTTGCACTGCGGGGGCTGTGGCAGCGAATATCCCGTAATCGGCGGAATCCCGCGGTTTGTGCCGGACGTGTACGACGATTTTCCGGAGTTTCCGAAACAGTACGCGAGACACTTTCGCAAGGGCCCGACACAGGCCAGCGGGGAGTTCCACACGCTGCACCGGTCTACGAAGAGCAGTTTCGGGTTTCAGTGGCTGCGCTACCGCGTGACGGATCACCAGGAAAATCGCGATCACTTTTTCCGGCGTACGGCGGAGAAACCCGGCGCACTGAGCGGGAGACTGTTCTTTGAGGCCGGCTGCGGCATGGGGCGGTATCTGAAGGTCTTCAGCGATGAGCCCGGCGCCGAGGCGGTGGGGCTGGACCTGAGTCTGGCGGTCAACCGGGCCTACGAGGAGAACAGGGCCAATCCCTTGATCCACGTGGTGCAAGGGAACATCCTGGAGTTGCCGCTGCGGCCGGGGACCTTCGATCACGTCTATAGCATCGGCGTGCTGCATCACACGCCGTCGACCGAGCGGGCATGCCGCAGCGTGGCGGAACTGGTGAAGCCGGGCGGCCGGATGAGCGTGTGGGTGTATCATGTGTGGTGTCCGCCAGGACTAACGGGTTTCCCAGCCCTGCACGCCAGGTTGAAAGGCGCGGTCACCGATGCGATCCGCATGATCACGACCCGTCTCCCGCTTCCTGTGTTGCATTATCTCTGTTACCTGGCGATCCCGATGGGATGGATTCAGGCCCGGTTGTGGAAGGCTCCCCTGCCGGTGAAAGTACTGTTTTCGCCGCTGCTGCTGGTGCACATGTCCGTGCATGAGAAGGCCGCGGTGCGGCTGCTGGACACGTTCGATTGGTACTCGCCGCAGTACCAGTGGAAGCACACCGTGGCGGAAGTGGAGGGCTGGTTCAAGACGATGGGATTGGGCGAACTGAACTCAGAAGGATTCCCCGTGTCAGTGCGCGGGCGCAAGCCGGTGGCGTGAGGAGATGGGGCTGGTCTGTGCTCTTTTTTCTTAGTACGGCGGCTCTGCTGTACGTGCTGGCGGGGTACCCGTTGCTGCTGGGGCTGCTAGCCCGGCGGCGGCCGAGGCCAGCGCGGACCGGATCCATGGAGCCGACGGTTTCGGTGCTGCTGCCGGTACATAACGGCGAGCGGTGGATCGAACAGAAGCTCCAAAGCCTTCTGTCGCTGGTTTATCCGAAGGAGAAACTGCAGATCATCGTGGTCTCGGACGGATCCACGGACCGCACGAGCCAGATTGCGGCGCGCTTTCCGGTGGAGGTGATCCAGATTCCAAAAAGCGGCAAGGCGGCGGCCTTAAACCGCGCCATGGAGCAGGCCCGCGGCGAGATTCTATTCTTCACCGACGTCCGGCAGCCGCTGGAGCCCGATGCCTTGCGGCATCTGGTGGATCGTTTCGCCGATCCGCGCGTGGGCGTGGTCACCGGGGAGTTGATCATTCTCGATGGGACGACGCAGGAGGAAGCCAACGTCGGACTCTATTGGAAATATGAAAAATGGATCCGCAAGCACTTGAGCGCGGTGGATTCGGTGCTGGGGGCCACCGGATGCATCTACGCGATGCGCAGATCGCTGGCAAGGCCGCTTCCGGCCGGCACATTGCTGGACGATGTTCACCTTCCGATGCAGGCGTTTTTCGCCGGGTACCGGATCGTGATGGAGGAGAAAGCCAAGGCCTTTGACACCCCCACGGGGCTGGCGGCGGAGTTCTGGAGGAAGGTCCGCACGCAGGCGGGCATTTACCAGTTGTTGCGCCATTTCCCAGCTTTGCTGTGGCCCGGCACCCGCATGTGGCCGCACTTCGTTTCTTACAAAATCGGGCGGTTGATGCTGCCCTTCTTTCTGATCGGGACGGCCCTCGGATCTCTTCAGTTGCCAGCGCCGTGGCAAACAGCTACGCTCGCGATCCAAGCTTTGTTCTATGGCCTGGCGCTGGCCAACCGCTGGATTCCGGCTGGAGCGAGCGCGCTGAAGAGGTTCTCCGCTGCCGCCTCGGCGTTCGTCGTACTGGTCGGGGCGGCCTTCTGCGCGACGGCGATTTGGGTGGTTCCCACGGAAAAATTGTGGCGAACGCGCTGATTTTTCAATCGCTTCGTGTTCAGACGCGACGTAAATTGACGGACCCGCCTGCTATGTTGCCGGTACGATGAAAGACCAAAATCAAACTCCAAGACGTAGCCGGTTCCAAACCCGGGCTGCAGTGTTATGGCTGGCGCTGAGCGCCGTGACGGTGTCCGGCCAAACGCAGGTCGATCTGCAAACGCAATCGAAGCGGGTTGACTTCACGCAGGCGCCGATGACGGCTCCGGTGAAGGCGGGCGCCACGCTTCCGGCGGCCTGCACTGTGGGACAGCTTTTCTATGACACGGATGCGCCAGCCGGGCAGAATTTGTATGGCTGCACAGCCGTGGATACCTGGAGCCTGCAAGGCGGGACAGGCGGCGTGAGCTCCGTGTCCGGAACGGCGAACGAGATTAATGCCACCACCAGCGCGGGAGCCGTGACGCTCTCGCTGCCGGCGACGGTGAATCTGGGAAGCAAGACGGCACTGGAGTTGCCTCATAGCGGCGTGCCGATCACGAATTCCTTCGGCAGGATCGCCGGAGACGAAAACGCGTGGGGACCGGGCCGGGGCAGCATCCAGTTTTACGATGGAACGTCGAACACGTACGTGGTGGCGGTGCTGGCCTCCGATGTTCCGACGGACGGGCAAGTTCCCGTGTGGAACAACGGAGGAACCGTCACGTGGGAAACGGTGACCGGATCCGGCGTAACGGACTTCAGCCAGTTGACGGACCTGAAAGTGACGCGCGCGGCCAGCACGTACACGATCGCGGGAGGAAGCGCGGCGTTCGGCGATGTCACGACGACGTTTTCAGCGGCTACGCTGACCGAATCCGATCCGGACGACAGCGGCACGATTTACTTCTGCGTGGAATACAACAACGGCAGTCCCCGGCTGCTGGGGGTGATTCCGGCGGCCTTCACGGAAGCCAACTATGCGGCCAGCGGGCTGACGGTGGAAATCGGATCAGGCTGTCCGGAAGACTCGCGCACTCTGGCGACGGCGCTGATGACGGCCGGGACGCCCGAGAACCCGGTGTCGTTCCGGCCCGCGGTAAGCGTGGCTCCGGCGCTGGTGGCGGGAAGCGGACTGTTGCGGGCCGTGGGAAATGGCGGCCGCTCCCGCACGCTCAGCATTGACACCACCAGCATCGTCCAGAAATTCACGGGTGCGGGAACTCCTTCCGGGACGGTCACGGGAAGCACGCTGGGGGATCTCTACGTCGATACGGCGGCGGAGAGGGCGTACATGTGCATGAATCCGGCGGGGAACTGCAGCGGAGTTGCGGCCGGCCAGTGGGTGATCTTGAATTGAGGCTAAGGGCATGGAGAGAAGATCAGTGCGCATGAGGAGACAGGCAACGATATGGATTTTGGCGAGTCTGCCGCTGGCTGGAGCCATCACAAACGCGCATGTGGTGAAGGTGAGCCCGACGCAGATCGTGATTGGCTACACGGCGCCGTCCGCGGATGCGTGCGCGGTCGAGGTTAGCGAAGAGCCAGGATTCTCACCGGTGGTCCACGACGTGGATCCGGCGTTGTTTCCGGGGTCAAATTCGGATCTAAGCAGGTTTGCCGCGCTGCAAGCGGGCCGGAACCGGCGCTTTGTGGCCGGCACGCGAGCCTACCAGAGGGCCAGCGACGGACGCATCTATTCCCGGGCTCTGCAATCGGCCACGGTTCACCACATCCGCATCCGCTGCGGAGCGGAGACGGCGGAGATGACCGCCAGCACGGCAACGCTGCCATTCGGGTCCACGTACGCGGAACCTCCGCAAGCCAGCGACAGCCACGCCGGGGAACTCATGCTGCCGACGGTTTATGACCAGCCGAGAGGCGCCAGAATTGTGGACCCAGTTTCGGGAACGGCGATTTACCGCGTCAGCCGCGCCGGAGACCTGGATTTCGGCGATAGCAGTTTGGACGTCAATTTCGCGGCCGTGGACGCGTCGGCCAACTGGAGCAATCCGGATAATGCTCTGGCCGCGGATTCCGCCGACGCTGTTTACGATGGAGCTGCATGCGCGGCCACGTGCGACTGGCTGAAGTTGCGGCGGGCGTCCACGTGGTATCCGTCGAATTCAGCCGATTACGTGAGGCTGAAGATTTTGGGGTCCGGGGACGATGCGAACGAGGCGAACCGGACCATCGAATGGGGTCTGGGTTTGCCTTCCGGGGGCAGTTGCGCCTTGTCTCCTTTGGACGGGACGACCAGGACGCTGGTATTGCCGCAGGGGACTCCCGGACAAGTCAGCAATATTCTGGTGCGGGGCGACATGCTGCGTTCGCCGGCGGCGTTGTCTCAGCTTACAGTGAGCGAGATCGCCGCCGCCGGCGGGATTTGCGTGCTGATCCGCAAGAGGACTTCCACCGGCACGATCCGCATCGATCATGCCAATTACGACGAGGGAGAATCCAGCCCGCAGGACAACGGATCGGGCGGCAATCCCACGCTGGCCTCGGACGTCAAGGATGCCAACGGATTCACGTTGTTCACTAGCCAGACGGGTGGGGCCCGCGCGGTGCTCTATAAGGTCAAGATGGAACCAAGCGTGGATATCCGCTATCTGGGCTACATCGGGAACATCGGCGGCGGACAGTGTCTGATTGTGGCGTATTCGCCCACCGTAGCTGACCGGATGTATTGCGCGCCCTCCAGCACCGGGGCCATTTATCAACTCGACTATACGGGAGACTCGACCAACAAGACCGCGCCTTATGCAGCGGAGATCGCGGCCACGCTGGTGTCACCGGATGTGACGGCGGCCGTGGATGCCTTCGTGGCCTTGCACGCCGAGCATTATCCGGTGGATTTCGACCCCGCGAAGTTCCGGTGCGATTTCAATGCCGTGATGCAAGGCGATCTGCTTCAGATCGTCTGCCGGCGCGGGATCCAGAATACATACGCCTGGGCCGCGGTCTGGAAGCTGGGCACAGGCATCGTGGCGGCGTATCCGACATGGACGCAGAAGACCTCGCGTTGGTGCGGTCACCATTCGCACGAAGAGATCGGCCAGTACGGCGGACTGTTTTTGTGGACGACGCATTTCTTCGGCGGGGAGAATCCCGGCGGCGGGCCCTACCGCACGACGCTGGCAGGCGGGATCGGCAGCTTTGATACCAGCATTACGCTCGCCGGTCAACTCAGCAGCCCGAACGCGGATACGGCCCTGATGGATCTGATGGCCGGCGACACGCTTTTGATCGGCGGGGAACTGATGACCATCACCAGCGTGGCGAACTTTCCCACGATTTCTGTAAGGCGCGGGGTATTAGGATCGGCTGCCACGCCCCATGCCAACGGGGAAACCGTTGAGGGCATGTGTGCCGGCGATCCGGACGGAGTCGCCTATCAAGCCTTCGCCACGATGGTGTTGTGGGATCCCATCGCCGATCCGTACGGGGACGGTTCGGGGATTACAAACAAAACGTATCGCGGGCACGAAACAATCCGGCCGGGGCTGGGAGTGAACAACAACGCCTTTACTCTGGACAGGCTGATGCCCGGAGCGGACCTCGACTATTCCAAAAGTGTTTTGGCGCAGCCTCCGTTTGCGGGCAGGGTGCCCCCTGCGGCGGGCGTAAGCTACCAAACCCATCCGACCAAACACACCACGACGGGGGGAGCGTTCGCCCAACGAGTGTTCGCGGACACGCGGCCTTTGATCGGCGGCAATCTTTTTTCCGCTTTCAACATCGAATCCTGCGATCCGGCGCTGCTGCTGCCCGCCCCGGGCGGATGCGCGGCGCAGCGCGTTGCGGGAACCTCGAACGTGTACAAATACACGTTCAGCGGCTCCGACCGCCCGGAGCCAACGCTGGCCTACCGCCAGATGCCGATTTTCGCGACCTCGGGCCGCTCGACGCTCAAGAACATCAGCGGCCCGGGCTCGGCGATCTCGGATGCGACGCCGTTTACGTTCTGCATTGCGTTGGCCGCGGGGGAATGCCGGAACGGTTCAGTCGCCGGGGATCTGTATCTGTCGGCGCCTGGCGTTACGTTTTTCGGATGCAAGGGCGGGGAGTTGTTTTCCGGAGCCTCGGATCTCTGCATCATGGAGCGGGCGGCCGGGACGCTGTCGCTCACCGAACACAGTACGCATGTGGCCCAGAACGGCGTGTTTAACAGCCGCGATCTGGCCCTTGTGAACACAATCGCCACCACGGCGCGATTCTCTTCGGGCGCCAACATCAAGCATCTGCCCGACGGCACGGGCATTCTGTTTACGATGAGGCGTCTGGAGCGGTCCGATCTTTTCATCGCCAAAGTTCCTCCCTACGAAGGCGCGGTGGACTCGGTGAACCGGCAGAGCTTCTTGAACGTTCCGGTGACGATCTCAGATGTTCCCGCGGGCGCAACGCGTGTGCTGGTGAAATTCGGTTACGGGACGGATTTCCGTTGTTCTCCTAACCGGGACGAGGCCTGCTACGCGGCCAGCGGGACGATCGATCCCGCCGCACCGTTCTTGTGGGAATCAGAGTTGACGAACGGCAGCGGGGTGGATGTCTCCGGCGGCTGCGCGGGTCCGTGCGCCATCGCGATCCCGGCGATCGCCGACCGGGTGGGGTTTTATCAACTGATTTACGGCGACGGAGCCGGGGCCGTGGTTCAGGCATCGCCCGTCGAGATTTTCTGAGCACGCGGCGCGAGTCAACGGAGCCGCCCACCTCACTTCTCTGCGGCCAACAGGTCTTGATAGAGCCGCAGAACTGCGTCGAGGTTGTGGTTTCCGGCGAGGTCGGGAGCGGGTTCTGAGGCCACATGCGGCCTTCCAAGCTCCGCTTCGATTTGAGCGCACAGGGATTCGGCCCGGGCCGGGGCGGGAATCAACCGGCAGCCCGGCGGGCGCATGCCATTATCCGTGGCGATCACGGGAGTGCCCAGCTCCAGTGCTTCCCGCACGGAAAGCGCATCCCCGTCATAGTGCGTGGTGCGCAAGAGCACGCGGCAATCGCGGATGGCCCGCAAGGTGGCCGGGTGGGAGAGGTCTCCGGCGAGCAGAAGGTGTTCCGCATACGGCTGTGCGGCGATCTGCGCCCGCAGTTCATCCTCAAGGCTGCCGGAGCCGATCATCGCCAGACCCGCTCGCGGATGCTTGCGGCGGATGTGGCCGAGGGTCTGGATTTGCAGGGGCAAGGCGTATTCGGGTTCCAGCAATCCGACGCTGAGCAGCACGGGATCGTGGACGGCGAAGAACCGTTGCAGCGCTGCCGGAAGCTCTCCCAGGGCGGCGACGGGCGCATGCGGAGAGATCAGGCGCACGCGCGGGGCGGGGACGCGGCAGCGATGAAGGAAAAAATCAGCGATCTCGCGGTTGACCGCGATGATCGCGTCCAGGCGACGGAACACAAACGCCGGCAAACTGCGTGGTCCGATCGCCTGGGCTTCCGGAGAGGAACAGAAGCCGCCGGAATGGAAGCTCAGCACGGCCTTGCGGCCCGGCAGGGCGGCGCAGAACAGGGCCAGCAGCAGCAGACGGCGGCTCAGTTTCCCGCCGATGTGAAGGTGCAGAATATCGGCCGGGTCCCTCCACAGGATACGGGCGGTTTCCAGCGCCGTTCTTGGATAGTACACTTCGTCGGCATCCACTTTGCGATGGCGGGACAGATGCACGACGCCAGCGGCGTGCCCATGCGCGCGCAGGTAGTCCCGGATCGCCACCAGATTCGTCTGCACGCCTCCATGGGGCGGCGGGAACGGTCCTAATTGCAGCACGCGCATGGACTAAGCGAGGTCCGGCAGGGAGACGGTGCGCGGCCTGTTGTCGCGCGCCGATTCGAGCATTCGCAGACAGATCAATGTCGACAGCGCGCCGTCTTCGACGGTGACCTTGGGAGCGCGGCCCTGGCGGATGGCCTGGGTGAAATCGGCGAGCTGCGCCACGTAGCCTTTCTCGGCCCACCAGGATGTTTTGCGGCGGCGCGTTCCCGTGGCCAGCGTGATGCTCTTGAAGTCTTCGGTAAACGCGCCTGTCCCTTCGGCGAAGATTTCCACGCGTTCTCCGGCGGAAGACCGGCTGCCCAGCGTGCAGTAAGTGAGATTGGCCACCGATCCATCAGTCATTCGAAAGCTCGCGGCCATGTTGTTTTGTCCCACAGGTTCTTTCGGGCCCGTGGGCAAGCAATACGCGGTCAAGGACGCCACTTCGCTGGCGAGAAGCCAGCGGAACAGATCCACGAAGTGGCAAGCTTCCCCGAGGATCGCGCCGCCGATCGCCGGATCGGCCATCCAGTAGGCTCCGGAGATTCCCGGCGAATTGACCCGCGCGTTGATGACGGCGGGACTGATCCGGCGCGCGAGCGCCCGCTTCAGTTCCAGGTAGTAAGGCGCGTAGCGGCGGTTGAAACCCACGGTCAGCAGTTTCCCGGTTTCCCGGACGGCGGCCAGCAGGCGGCGGCACTCTTCTTCGGTGATCGCCATCGGCTTTTCGACAAACACGTGTTTACCGGCGCGCAGCGCGGCTTCCGCCTGAGCGGCATGCTCCGCATTGCGGCTGGCGATCAGCACGGCGTCGACCGAGGAGTCCGCCAGGATTTCATCCAGACTGGAGGCGCAATAGCTGGCTCCGAAACGGCTGGCGTAGCTCTTGCCCCGCGCTCCGCTGGCCGAATGGACCGCGCGGAGCGAAACCCCGCCGAGTTTTTTGAGTGCGGGCAAGTGGGCCCACTTGGCCAGGTTTCCGGCGCCGATCAGCGCGAATCCGATTTCCCCTTGGAGCTTGGTTGCGCCCGTCACCGGCACGCGTGTTTTTGGCGCCGGGGGCGTCTGGCCCGGTTGGACGGGCGTTTCCGGGTACTCCAGGAGCACGGCCAGGCTGGTGGAGCGCTCACGCAAGATCTCGGCGTAGGCTTGCGCGGCTTGCTCCAGCGGGAAGCGATGGGTGATCAGCGGTTGCACGTTCACCTGGCGCTGTTCGAGCAAGCGGAGAAATTCCTGCATGTTGCGATTCTCGGTCCACCGGACGTAGCCGAAGGGATAATCGCGGCCCAGCTTCTCGTAGGAGGGATCGTAGCTGCCGGGGCCATAGGCGCGCGCCATGAACAACTGAATCTCCTTGATGTACATCTCCGGCCATGGAAATTCCATTTGGATCGCGCCGACCACGACGATGCGCCCGCGATCGCGGCAGATTTCGAGCGCCTGGCGCGCCGGGGCGCTGTTTTTGGCGGCGGCGGCGACGATGGCGCAATCCACGCCGCGGCCGCCGGTGAGCGCGGCGACGGATTCCCGCAGGCCGGGGCCGGCCACCTGGCCATGGTGGGCGCCCAACTGACGCGCCCGGTCCACGCGCTCCTGGCGCAAGTCCACCGCGAGCGCGACACCGCCTTGCGCCCGCACCAGTTGGGTGACCAACTGGCCCACCAGGCCCTGGCCGATGACAGCGACGACGTCGCCCAGCGAAATTTGCGCGATGCGTACCGCGTTCAACGCGATGCTGCCCAAGGTGGTGAACGCGGCTTCGTCGAAGCCGACTCCGGAAGGAATGTTCGCCACCAGTTGCCGGCCGGTCCGGATCCGTTCGCCGTGTCCGGTTCCCTCGCCTCCGTACGCTACCGGGTCACCGATCTCCAAATCCAGCACGGTCTCGTGCTTGTTCACAATGACGCCGGCGCCGGAGTATCCCAGCACGGCGTAATCGGTATTGAGCCTGGCCCGCACTTCGTCGAAGGTGGCCAGCGGCCCCGCGTTCTTCATCACGTTCCACACCGTCCGGATGTGGCCTGGGTTGTCCGCGACATTCTTCAGCAGGCTTTCCCGGTGGATGTCCGCCGTCTCGGTGCCGCTGGAGATCAACGAGCGCACGGGCTGCACGATTACTTCATGGGGTGCCGGGAGCGGATCGGGCACTTCGTCGACGATGATTTCCCGGATTCCTTTTCGGATCACCTGTTTCATGCGGAAAGGTTGGCGTGGGCTCCCAATTGTTAGTATCGGCTGGCGGCGGAGCTCAGATCCATCCCCGTGCGCCATAATACAGAATTTTGACGCTCTCCAATACCAGTTCCAGAAAAAGCCCCCAGCGCTGGGCCATCTGGCCGTACCGCTTGCGGATGTCCGGGACCGGCCGCGGGGACACGATCAGGCCGGCGGTTTCAAAAACGCGGCGCGAGCGGTACATGTGATAGTCGCTGGTCAACAGCACCAGGCGGCGATTCGCATAGCGGCCGGGTTCGGCGCCGATCAGGCGGGCCACATTCTGGCCGGAATCCCGCGTATTGTTCGACCGACTCTCCACGCGCACCGCCGCGGCCGGGACGCCTTGCGCGGTGATGAAGTCCCGCATCAAAACGGCGGCGGCGGGGGACTGCTGGCCGCCGCCTGTAATCAGAATCTCGGGGAACTCTCCGGCTCTGTAGGCACGCACGGCGTACACGGCCCGCCAGTACGAGTTCAATCCGATGACATCTTCCATTCCTGCTCCGGTCAGCACGATCAGCAGATCCCCCCGCGGGTCTTCCCAAGGACCCGCCAGAGCCGTCGCCCACCAATACACCAGCGGCGTGAAGGTGACCAGCAGGAACAATAATCCCAAAACGATGATGACGCGCCGGAACCAGCGCAACGCTGCGGAGAGGATTCCCATGCGAGCAGCCGGTCCTTCAGGAGGGGTATTCCCCATCCTGCCGCGGCGCCGGCCGAGCGCGACGCGAAGAACTCATGACGTTCATGATACTGGGCGGTTGGAGAAGGATCAATCGTTGGCGGCAACCTCATGAACGCCGGCGCCACGCTTCACGGCCATCAGAGCCAGCCGGACAAGTCCACCACAGGCTTGCCGGTGTCCGCCAGTTGCTGCCGCAACTGCTCGGAGGGCCTCTGCGTCAGCACCAGGTGGGCGGCGCCCCAGGTTAGCAGGTCGGTGACGCTGGAACTCAACAGCCGTCCGATGTGGGGAATGCTGTTCAGGATGTATTCCCTGTTGCTGCCGTAGATGCATTCCAAGCGGATCTGCGGGTCCCACACGCGCAGTTCGCGCCCGCGGCCGATCAAATGCTCGAGCAAGGCCACCACGGGACTTTCCCGCAAGTCGTCGGTGTTTTCTTTGAAGGCGAGGCCGATGACGCCGATCTTCCCGGGCAAGTCTTCCACGCGCTGGATGGCGCGCCGCAGTTGCTGATGATTGCTTTCCAGGAGGGACTCCAGCATGGGCAGTTTCAAGTCCAGGCGCGAGGCGCGGTAATTGACGGCACGGAGATCCTTGGGCAGGCAGGAGCCGCCAAAGGCGAAGCCCGGCCGCAAATACGCGCTGGAAATATTGAGTGTTGTGTCCTGGCACAGCGTCTGCATGACTTCCAGGGCCGGGATGCCCAGGCGGTCGCAGACGGCTCCGATCTCGTTGGCGAAGTTGATCTTGACGGCGTGGAAGATGTTGCAGGCGTACTTGATCATTTCCGCGCTGCGCAGCGTCACCAGCGACGGCGCCGCGCCAAGGGATTCGTACAATCCCGCCACTGTCTCCATCGAGGGAGCGTGCATTCCACCGACTACGGTGAGCGGCGGCTGGCGGAAATCCTTCACCGCGGAACCTTCGCGCAGAAACTCCGGGTTGGAGACTGCGTGGACATCTGGAAGATGACTAATGGCGGGCAACACGATTTCCTCACACGTGCCCGGAAAGACCGTGCTCCGGATGGCGAGGATGTAGGGTTTGGGGTGCTGGCCGAGCTCGGCGGCGATCTGCTCGACGACGCGCCGGAGCTGTTCGAGGCCGATGTTGCCGTTTCGCTCCGATGGTGTTCCAACGCAGATCAGCGCGAGGTTGGATTGCGCGACGCCCTCGGCGGCGGAGGCGGTGGCTCGCAGGCGTCCGGCGGCGGCCGTAGCTCGAACGATCTCCTGGAGGCCGGGCTCGAAAAAGGGCGCCCTGCCTGCGTTGACACATTCCACTTTGTACAGGTCGCGGTCGACGCCCAAGACGCGGTGTCCCAGCTCCGCCAGGCAGGCGGCCGAAACGCACCCCACGTATCCCAATCCAAACACCGCGATATCCGATGAACGCATGCTTCTGAACCTTTCAGGGTTGTTTTGTGTTGCGAGATTCAGTATCCCACGGCGGTCAGGCGCGTCAGTTTCAGCGCAGGCGCAACAGATCCAGCAAGCGGCGCGGCTTTCCGCGAGCCGGATCAGCGGATGCCGGTCTCCACGATGGCCACGCGCTGCCGGTTGGGCTCCCCGAAATTAGAATCGAAGACGACATAGGAGGCGTCGAAGGAGATCGAGGCTCGGGGTGTGGACCAATATCCGTTGGCATCCTCATTGTTGAACGGCATGCTTCGATGCTGCGCCAGCCGCCGCACCTCCGCGCCGTTGTCGCGAATGACGAACACTTCCGACAAGTGGGCCGTGCGCTTCACCGGCGTCCGGTCGTTGGGGTCGCGGGCGGAGGAGAAGCCCCCGTAGGTCGTGGAGACGGCGCAGTGCGGCGCATGTTTGGCGCAGCTCAAATGCCAGTCCACCCAGGGATCCTGGCCGCCGCAAAGCTGGAGCGTCGCGAGGCGGCGGGCTCCTCCGCCGGCCTCCTCGGCGGTCAGCAGATTGGGGCGGCTCAGACGAAAACTCTGGATGCCGAAGCTGCAAGGGGCGTTCACTTCCATTTCTCCGACCAAATACTGGGAGCCTTGCGCGTCTTCAAGGGTGTCGGCGTGTTCGCCCTTATAACAGGTCTCATTGGGCTCGCAAAGGCCATCGCCATCTCCTTCGCCGTCCAGGCGTTCGGGCGCCAGATACTCAAAAGACAAGGACCCGGCCGCTTCGTTTACGGAAAAGACCGCCAGGGTGGGATGCGCCACCAGGATGACGTACCGTTTCCCGCTGTAGCGATCGACGCCCTTGCTGATGAGCGTGCCCCGCCCAGTGGGATCCAATGTTACCGGACCCCGGTTCTCGTAGCTTGCGCAATACGTGCGCACGGCGATTAAATTCAGAGCGCACACTTGCTTTTCGGCCGGCGCGAAGAAAGAAATCCAGTTGTCCCTGGAGGTGTCTCCCGCGCCTCCGTTGCTGATGGAGGAGAATCGCGGCCTGGTTTTCGAGTAATCCACGATCACCGTCGTTCGGTTCTGCTTGACGTCGTAACGTTCCACGCGCGCGCCGCGGATGGAATACAAGAAGTTCGGATTCGAGGCATCCCACATGGACCCTTCGCCCACGGGAATGCGGTTCCGGACGATCCGGCCGGAGAATGCCTCTCCCACCACCCACTGATCGGCGGTGCTGTACAACAAGTACTGGTTGCCGGCGTTGAGCGCACTGGGGGAAGAATAGGAATGCCAGGAGGTGGGCGCGGTCACGATCCGCACCAGGGCGCCGAAGTTGGGGTCTCTATAGCTACCTCCGATCGCGGGCGGCGTGAAATTTCCGGGTGGTTTTTCTCCAGGGACATCACAGGTTGCCGCGTCGTCGTATCCCGGCGTCTGGCGGCATCCGTGCGGTCCGTCCGCGTAGGAATACAGCGGCCTGGGCGACCGCGGCCTGAGGAGCTTGAGGGTCACTGTGACGGTGCCGCTCGGAGTCTCAGTGCCGCGCGCGCCGTACGTCAACTGCGTGGAGAATTCGCCCGCCTTCAGCCGCAGGGCACTGTCCAGCAACGATACCTTGACCGTGGCCGGTCCGGTTCCGCTGTCCGGCGCAACCCGCAACCAATCGACGCCGCTGGATCTTATCCACCAGCCGCCCGCGGACTGTACGGTGAGTGCCGCAGCACCCACGGTCCAGCCTTCCACGGCTTGAATCGCCACGGCGGAGGGCGTAACGGAGAGGCTTTGTCCAAACGCAGCGGAGCGGGCCGCCAGGCACAGGATCGCGAACCAATACAAACGTCGCTGGCGCATGACACGGTTCTCCTGTCCGGGAGCGGGGAACCGCCTCCCAGTGTATAACAGACGAGATCCCAGGCCGCTGAATGCCGGAGCCGCTCCTAACCGCTTCGGCGGGCTGTCACGATAAATTGCCGAGGGGGCCTGGTGATCGCAACGTCCTCGAAACCGCTTCGCCGCAAGACTCTCCGCACCCCGGCTTCCGTCTGATACGACTCGATGCGGCTGCGCCGCAGCGGATAGCGAACTTGAACGCCGCACAGGTGCAGCGCCGCGGTATTGAGCAAGCGGTAGATCTCAAAGACCGCGCCGCGCGGATGACCCAGGGCCTGCCTCCAGGAGAATGTGGCGAGAGGGTGCAGTGTCAGCCACAGCCTGCCTCCGGGCCGCAGCAAACGAGCTGCTTCCGACAAGGTAGCGGGGATGTGCATGTAGGGCAGCGCGACGCGCGAGAAGATGAAGTCGAAACTCGCGTTGCGGAACGGTAGTTGCTCGCCGCTGGCCTGCACCAGCAATGCCGGCACGCCCAGCCGGCGGCCGAGCCGGAGCGCCTCCAGATCGCAATCCACTCCAACAGCCTTCTGGCTGCTTCGTGCGCAGGCGAGCAACGTCTGCCCCGCGCCGCAGCCGATATCCAAGATCCATTGCGCGCTTTCCGGAATGTCGGGCAAGCAACGGCGCAAATCATCCTGCGCGCGCGCCAGCGCCAGCTCTGCTAAGTGATACTCCGGAGGATTGGTTGCCATGCCGTACTACAAGCCTGCCAGCTTCCGCAGTTTGTGGGCCAAAACGCGCGCGGCCCGGGCTGGGACGAACCTGGGTTTGCAGGCATCGATGAGCGTCCTCTGCGCCGCCCCGGACAATGTATGCACGCCCCGCATTTTAATGCGGTCGCTATCGATGACGCGAATGACGTCTTCGGAAAATTCCGTTGGCGTGATCCGGTTCACCGCGTTCAGAACGAGCCTCCATCCGTAGTGTTTCGATGAGTCCTGTGCGGGACGGTACAAGATGCCGCCGGAGACAAACGGCATGCCTCCGGGACGGCTGCCGCGCACATCCACCTTTACCGGGTTCCGGGCGTGCGGCTGCCACGGCCCCCACGGGGAATCTGCGAAGAAGAGATGCAGCTTGCTATCGGGGCCGTTGTCCTTGTGCGTGGCGAACATCCACCAGAGGTTCTCATGAAACACGGGCGTGGCGTCCAGCCACCACCCTGGGAGAATCAACTTGCGGTCCTTCCAGCTTTGGCGCGCAGCATCCCAACGCCAGGCATAGACGCCATCCAACTGATGGGTTTCCGGAACACAATACAACTCGCCGGCGTGCTCCAGCGGAAACGGATAGGACATGTGACAAGTTTCGACGATGGCGTTCTCCACTTGTCCGGTCAGGTTTCCATCAACGGAGAACTCCTGCACGATCCGGCCCAGATTCGTGGCGAAGTCAAACTCTTCGGCGAGCAGCAGCCAGCCGTCCGGCCGCCGCACCAGAAACGGATCGGCAAGGAACCGCCGCCTGCCGGCATGAGGCAGCCACCGGATTTCCGGCTGGTATCCCATATCCAGGAACCCGGTCACGGGAGCTTCGACCAGGCCCACTTGCCACGTTTCGGAAAACAGGAGGCCATCCAGTTGAGCGGCAGCGAAGCGGATCGCTTCTCTGAGCCGCATCGCTGCCAGCGTGGAGGCTGAGGGCCATTGGGAAAGCGCGGGCGGGAACACGACGACACTGGCGCCCTCCGGAGGACCACAGCGCGCCACGTGCGCGGTCATCTCCGCCATTTCCGCGGTTGCGTGGTCGAGTGTGCGGGCATACGACAAGCGGTCCACGGCGATCCAGCGGCGCTCAAGGGGAACACACTGCTCCGGGCGCAGCCCGTTGCGCGCCAGCCGGATCTCCAGATGAAAGCATCCATCATAGACATCCCAGAAGGCCAGGGGAGCCGGGCTGGCCGTGGTCAGCCGCCACACGCCATGGCGCGGCTGGGTGTAATCGGATGGTCCCTGGTCCAGTTGGAGCAAAAAATCGATCGAATGCTTCTCGAGCGCCACGTCCGCAGTTGCGCGCGAGCACACAGTCACAGCTGCCGGCAAGGGCAGCGCGGCGGGACGGTGGAGATCCCACGGCAGAGGAGGCTCCTGATTTCCTTCGATCCACACGGCCAGTTCGGCTCCCTCTGCGATGAGCGCTTCGACCACGCGCCGGCCGAGGATCGATACGCGCGCCGGGCTCGCTCCCAGAATGCCGAATCGCGAAAGCTTCACGTCACTCCTGCCCGCGCAAGATGCCGCTCATACAATTCCGCCAGAGCGCCCAAGGAAGCTTTCCGCGAAAAGCGTCCGCGGACGAATGCTTGAGCGGCACGGGCCAGCCGCTGCCGTTTCTCGGCACTCGCGGCCAGCTCCAGCAGCCGAGCCGCGAGTTGCCCCCGGTCGCCTGGCGCGAACAGCAGCCCGGTTTCATCGTCATGGACCAGCTCGGGGTTGCCTCCCACGCGGCTGGCGATCACGGCGCAGCCGGTGGCCATGGCCTCCAGCAAAGAATTCGAGAGAGCCTCCGAGAGCGACGGCAGCACAAATAGATCCATCCGGCGCAGCCACGGACGCACGTCGGTGACGCCGCCCGTCATGTGGCAGCGGCGGCTTAAGCCAAGTTCCTGAATTCTTGCCTTGAGCGGTTCAAACAGCGGGCCATCGCCGACCAGGAGCAAGCCCAGGCGAGGATCGCACGCCGCCGCGATCGCGAAAGCTTCCACCAGATCCGTTACGCCTTTCTCCGGCCGGAGCATGGCCGTTGAGCCGATCACCACCGGACAATCCCGCAGCACATCCGCTCCTGGACCCGGATGGAAGTGTTCCAGGTCGATGCCGTTGTAAATCAAGGTGGACTTGGCGGCGCTGAGGCGATCGTATTTTTCGAGGTGGGCGCGCAAGTTGGCCGAATTGACGACCACGGCATCCACAAGCCGGTCCGTGCAGCGGAGCAGGCGCCCTTGCCAACCAGGGGTAAGCGCGCGGAAGGCTCTCTGGCTGGAGAGCAGCACCGGCACGCGGCTCAGGAATCCGAACGGTATGGCGAACATGGTGCCCGGCGCGTCGAAGGCATGCAGCAGGCGGATCCGGTGACGGCGGATGTAAATCGCCAGTCTTCTGCCGGCCGCGAGCCACTGACGCGATCCGAACGAGGGGAATGAGAATTCCACCAGAGGCACGCCCGCCCGTTCCAGCTCTGCCCGCCTGCCGCCTTGCAGCCGGATGCAGCCCACGTGAGGCGCGAAGCGGGAACGGTCCAAATGCCGGGCCGCTTCCGCCAACTGGCGTTCGCTGCCGCCGAAGCGCAGATCGTAGCTGAGCAGCAGAATGGGGACCGGCCCGTTCACCGCCGCTCCACCGGACACAGAAGCTGTTCGAATTGCCGGGCTACCTGCTGCCAGGAATGCCGCGCCACCATCTCCATCGCCCGGGCGCGCATTCGCCGCCGCGCGGACTCGTCCCCGACCAGGTCCAGGCAGCGGCGGGCGAAGATATCCGGGGAATCGGCGAGTGCGATTGTCTCTCCATCCAGCACGTCCAGACCTTCCGCGCCGATGGCGGTGGACACCACGGGTGTCCCCGCGGCCATCGCTTCGTAGATCTTCAGGCGTGTGCCGCCGCCGATGCGCAGCGGCACGATCGATACGGCAGCGCCCCACAGATACGGACGGACATCGGGCACTGTCCCGGTTACTTTCAGGTACGGATCGGCGTGCGCGAGCCGTTGAATCTCCGGAGGCGGCATGCGGCCCACGATGGTCACCGGCAGATCCTTGCGTTGCACCCGGATCAATGGCAGAACTTCGCGGGCGAACCAGAGCACTCCTTCGATATTCGGCATCCAGTCCATCGATCCCACGAACACCAGCCCCTCTCCGCGCGCCTCCGGAGGCGGCCGGAAGGAATCAACGTCCACGCCCGTCGGCACCGTGGAGGCCTGCACACCGAACAGTTCCCGCATCGCCGCGGCGTCGGTTTTCGAGACCGCGATGACATGCGCGGCCCGGCGCACGGCCTCCGCTTCGAAAGCCCGCATGCGGCGTTCTTGCGAGCGAAAAAACAGCCGCCGCATTCCGTGCGCGGCATCCGCGTGCCGCTTCCAAATCATGGTCTCGACGTTGTGCTGAAATAACACCGCCTTTTCGAGAGCCGGGAAGTTCACAGCGGTTACCAGAAAATCGCACACGGCCGCGTCGTAGTTCTCTTCGGCCAGCAGTCTCTCGACCGTTGCCCGCAGATCCGGAGAACGCCATCGTCCGATGGCCAGCGGCAAGGGCGAGAACAATGCGCCGGCCAGTTGCGCCACGAACCGCGGAGATCGTTTTGAGACGGGCTGGAACATCACGGGGACGCTGCGCGTGGAATATTCCCCGGCCCGGGCCGGACCTTCCGGCTCGGCCGGGTCCGCCAGCGCCGCGTAGTGGACCTCATGGCGAGGATGCAGCTGGCGCAGCATTTCCAGCGTGCGGATCTGCCCGCCGCGATTGGTGGGATGCAGAAAGCCCGGGCTGACCCACAGCAGTTTCATAGCGCCGCTGGGACCGTCCCGAGAGCATCCTCGGGCGAGCGGCGGCCCGCGATCTGCATCTCTCCCCACAAGTGAAGATTCAGCAGGCGCCATAGCCGGTCGGTGGCATCCAGTTGCGCGGACCGGTGCCGCCGCAGAATCGATTCCGCTGCCCGGGCATCCACCACGGAAGCCAGAAACCCATCCCGCGCCAACATCGCGTCCAGTACCGGCTGCATCCGCGGATCTCGCAGCCACAGGCGGAGCGGAGTTGGGAACCCCATCTTTTTCCGGTAGATCGCGGAGCGCGGGATCAGTTGCTCGGCGACCTTCTTGATGAGGTACTTTCCGGTGGACCCGCGCAGCTTCCACTGCGCCGGCACGCGCGCGGCGAACTCGACGAACGTGTGATCGAGAAGCGGCACGCGGCTTTCGATCGAAGCCGCCATGCTCATCCGGTCCTGCTTCATCAACAACTCCACCAGGTAGGTTTTTTGATCGGCGTAGAGTAACTGCTCGAGCGGCGACCTTGCGGAGGCCGCATCCCAATAGGATCGGTAGTTGGCGCAGGCCTCGCCGGGCTGCCCTAAATCGGCGCGCTCGGCGGCGGGAAACGCGGCGTAGAAGTTGTCGAGATAGAGAGACTCCAGGTCCTCGCCCAATCCGACAAATGTGTGGCTGAGTTTGCGGCGCACGGAAGCCGATAACCATGGCGAATCCGCCACGAGGTCCCGCACTTTCTTCCGCAATCCCGCGGGAAGCAGCCTCCAGGCTCCCAGGAACTTCTGATTCATCAAATAAAACCGGTATCGCCCATAGCCCGCGAACAGTTCATCGGCGCCTTCTCCGGTCAACACCACCTTAACCTGCTCGGATGCCAGCTTCGCCACAAAGTATAGCGACACGCTGGAGGGCCAGGTGAGGGGTTCATCTTCGTGCCAGATCAGTTTCGGCAAAGCGTTGAAGAACTCCTCCATGCCGACCGTGATTTCGTGATGCTCAGTGCCGATCGCATCCGCCACTTGGCGGGCATGGCCGAGTTCGCTAAATTCGGTTTCCCGGTAACCCACGGCAAACGACTTCACCGGACCGGAAACGATACGCTTCATAAGCGCCGCGATCAGGCTGGAATCGACGCCGCCCGACAGGAACATCCCCAGCGGCACGTCACTCATCAGGCGCATCCGCACGGTTTGCTCCAGACGCCGGCGGCAATCCTCGATCCATTCCTGCTGGCTGCGCGCCTGGAACGGGCCAGGCTCGGGGACATCCCAGTACTGGCGGATCCGTAATTTGCCCGCTTCGGGTCCCTGCGTCTCCAGGGTGAGCGTGTGGCCCGGCATGAGGCGGCGGATGCCTCGGTATAGAGTTTTGTCACCGCTGGAATACCCGAAGGCCAAATGCTCAGCCAGCAAGGAATCTTCCAACTCGGCGGTCACGGAAGGATGCTCGAGCAGAGCTTTGATTTCCGAACCGAAGACGAATTCCCGGCCGTTCCAGAAGTAGTAGAAGGGCTTGATTCCCAGCCGGTCCCGGACGCAAAACAGCTTGCGCTGGCGCCGGTCCCAGATCGCATAGGCGAACATTCCCCGAAAGTGTTGCGGACTGTCCTCGCCGAATTCTTCGTAGGCGTGCAGAATCGTTTCCGTGTCGCTGTGAGTCCGGTAGAGGTGACCGCGAGGCTCCATCTCGCGTTGCCGGAGGGCGGCATGGTTGAAAATCTCACCGTTATAGACGATCCACAGATCGCCGGATTCCGAGGTCATCGGCTGGTGGCCGGTGGCCAGATCGACGATCGATAAACGGCGGTGTCCCAAGGCTGCGTAGGCGTCCCGGTAGTGGCCGGTATCGTCCGGCCCGCGATGCGCAAGCGCGCGGGTCATGTTGGTCAGCACGGAGTCCGGGTGCCGATGCGGGTCCAGAGTCAGAAAACCGGCGATGCCGCACATAATCTCACTCGAAGTGTATCATCGGGCGGCTTTGCGGCCCCTTTACTGATCCGCAGGCTCGATTCGCAGCACCGTTCCGTCGGCTGTGTTGCCTCCGGTCTCGCGTTCGGTGGCGACGTAGAGGTAGCCGTCCGGGCTTTGCTGGACGTCGCGGATGCGCTGCCCGAGCGGGATCAACAGCCCTTCGCGCCGCTCGGCCTGCGAGGGCTGGTTGAACGCGATGCGGACCAATTGGCGCTGGGTGAGAGAACCGACAAACAGGTTGTTTTTCCAGCGGGGGAATTTGTCGCCGGTGTAGAAGGTGAGACTGGACGGGCTGATCGAAGGTACCCAGTGAATCCGGGGGTTGTCCATGCCCGGCCGCGCCCAGGGTTCATCGGACACCAGCGAACCGGTGTAGTTGCGTCCCGTCGATACCAGCGGCCAGCCGTAGTTGTGTCCGGGCAGGAGAATGTTGACTTCGTCGCCGCCCATCGGACCGATCTCAGCCTGCCACAACGAGCCTGTTTCGGGGTGAATCGCCAGCCCGTAGCCGTTGCGGTGGCCATAAGTATAGATCTCGGGCTTGGCTCCGGGGCGGCCGGCAAACGGATTGTCGTCTGGCACGCTGCCGTCGTCGCGCAGCCGCAGCGTTTTGCCCACGTGGTTGTCCAGGCTCTGCGCCTTCATGCGGAGGCTGTTGTCTTCGCCGCCGTTGCAGCACAGCCGGTCGCGGTCGCCGACGGTCACGTACAGGGAGGAGTCGGGGCCGAAGTAGATCCGGCCCGCGAGGTTGCCTCCGGTTTCCCACGCGTCGGCGACGAAAATCTCCTCGACGTTCTGGAGCGTGTGGCCGTTCAGGCGGCCGCGCGCAACGGCCAGCGTAAATCCGCGCTCGCTTCGCTTCGGATAGGAGACATACACCTGCCGGTTCTGCGTGAATTGCGGATGGACGGCCACGAAGTGAAGCGCGTCGTCTGTGCCTTGGCCCTGTCCTTGGCCTGGCGGCGGAACGGGAGGCGCCGGCGCGGTCCACACCGGATCGGGCGCGAGCGCGCCATTGCGGATCATCCGCAGCCGGCCGTTCCGTTCGGCGACCAGAATGCCGCCGTCCGGCAGGAACGCCAAGCTCCAGGGATGAAACAATCCGGTGGCGACCGGCACCACGCGAATCTTGCCGCCTTGCACGTCGAGGACCTGGGGGGAGGCAGGGGGCGGGGGCACCTGCTGGGCCCTCAGGGGCGCGCTCCAGGCCAGAGTCAAGAGGGCGGCGAAAGCCCCGGAACAGCGGGGGTATCGTTTCACGGTGATCATCTGCGTCCTCAAGACGTTATCGCGCCCGCCAAGCGGTGTCAAGGCGGTTGCGAAATATGCCGGAAGGCCGGTGGAAATCGGGGAACCGGGATGGTATGATCGGCTGGTCGAGGTCGCGCACGAATTTTCAAGCTCCGGTGGTGGATCCGTGAAAACGATACTTCTCGTAGTCGCCTGTGCGGTGCTGCTCCCGCTCGCGCTCATGTTGGGCCAGTCGGGCCGCGCACCGGCCGCCTCCGAGGCAGTCACGTACCGGGCTGTTCTAGACCGGTACTGCGTGGGTTGCCACAACGGAAGGCTGAAGACCGCGAACCTGGAGCTGGACAAGCTGGACCTTGCTCACCTCGGCGAGAACGCGCAGATCGGTGAACTGGTCGTGCGGAAACTCCGCGCCGGGTTGATGCCGCCGACGAATATGCCGCGGCCCGATAAGGCCACCACCGATGCGCTGATCGCGTGGATGGAGAACGAGCTGGATCGCAGCGCGGTCACGTATCTGCCGCCGCCCGGCCTGCACCGGCTGAACCGCACTGAGTACACGAACGCGATCCGGGATGTGCTGGCGCTCGAAGTGGACGCCACGAAATTCCTGCCGGCCGACGATTCCACGCGCGGTTTCGATAACATCGCCGGGGCGCTGACGCTGTCTCCGGCGTTGCTGGAAGCGTATCTGTCGGCCGCGGGAAAGATCAGCCGTCTGGCGATTGGCAACGTCTCAGCGCCGACGCAGGCGGTCTTCGAAGTGCCGGCCGACACGGCGCAGAATCATCACATCGAGGGTCTGCCGTTCGGAACGCGCGGCGGCATTCTGATCAAATATCAATTCCCCGCCGACGGCGAATATTCTTTCAAGGTCAAAGGCGTCACGGGCTATTTCCAGGCGGTGCTGGGCGGCGTCAGGGGCGAGCAGCTCGAGGTTCTGGTGGACGGAGAGCGCGTGCGGCTCTTCGATTGGGACCGGGAGATTTCCAACACGACGGGCAACGGCCGCTCCACGCAGCGCATCCCGATCAAGGCGGGATTGCACACCGTCGGCGTCACGTTCCTGGCCACCAACGACGTGCCGGGCAGCGAACTGGACCGCCCCTTCCAGCGCACGATGAACACGCCGGGCTCGATTCCGGGATTTCTGTTTTATCCGCACGTGGGCCAGGTGACGATCGAAGGCCCCTTTGACGCCACAGGCGCCAGCGATACGGCCAGCCGCCGGAAGATTTTCGTCTGCCGGCCGGCGGCGGCGCGCGAAGAGGAACCTTGCGCGCGCCAGATCATTTCCACTCTGGTCAAGCATGCTTTCCGCCGCCCGGCGACCGGCGCCGACCTGGACTCGCTGATGGAGTTCTATCAGGCCGGGCGCATGGAAGGCGGCTTCGAGGACGGCATCGAAGCCGCCTTGCAGCGTATCCTTGCCGATCCGGAATTTGTGTATCGCCTGGAGCCGGAGCCGGCCGGTCTGGCGCCAGGCCAGGCTTACCGCATCAGCGATCTGGCGCTTGCCTCCCGGCTGTCTTTCTTCCTGTGGAGCAGCGTGCCCGATGACGAGCTGATCGACCTCGCCGCCGAGGGCAAACTGAAGGATCCGGCCGTGCTCGAGCGGCAAGTGCGCCGGATGCTGGCCGACCCGAAGGCGGAGGCGCTGATCGCCAATTTCACAGGACAGTGGCTGAACGTGCGCTCGCTCAAGGCGAGCGAACCGGTGGTGAATCTGTTTCCGGATTTCGACGACAATCTCCGGGCGGCGTTCCAGCGCGAAGTCGAATTGTTCTTCGACAGCATCGTCCATGAGGATCGGAGCGTGCTGGATTTGCTGACGGCGGACTACACGTTTGTGAACGAGCGGCTCGCCAAGCACTACGGGATCACGAATGTGTATGGCCCGCAGTTCCGCCGGGTGACGCTGCCGGGGGAACTCGACATGCGCCGCGGGCTGCTGGGCAAGGGGGCGCTGATGACCGTAACGTCAAACGCGGCGCGCACATCGCCCGTGACGCGGGGCAAGTGGTTCCTGCAAACGTTTCTTGGAGTCAGCCCGCCCGATCCGCCGCCCAACGTTCCGGCGATCAAGGAACGTCCTGCCGATACGACGGGAAACACGAAGGTCCTGACGATGCGCGAGACGATGGAGCTGCATCACACCAATCCGTCCTGCGCCACCTGCCACCAGATTTTCGAGCCCATGGGACTGGCGCTGGAGAACTTCGATGCGGTGGGCGCCTGGCGGTCGGCGGATGGAGACAGCCCGATTGACGCCTCCGGCGTTCTGGTGGACGGAACCAAGGTGGATGGAGTTTCGACGCTGCGGGAGTGGTTGACAGGCCGGTCCGATCAATTTGCGCGGGTTGTGGTGGAAAGGCTGCTGACCTATGCGCTGGGGCGCGGCACGGAGTATCAAGACATGCCCGTGGTGCGGTCCATCGTGCGAGAGGCAGCGGGACGCCAGTACAAGTTTTCGTCGGTCATTGTGGGGATCGTGAACACCGCGCCGTTCCAGATGAACATGAAAGCAGCCGATAGCAACCAGCAGCGGGCTTCCCGCTGAGGAAACAGGAGAAGAAGAGCGACTATGTTTATCACGAAAAAGCACATGTCCCGCCGCACGGTTCTGCGCGGCGCCGGCACGGCGCTGGCATTGCCGCTACTGGACGCCATGATTCCGGCCGGAACCGCTCTGGCGCAAACGGCGGCCAACCCCAAGCCCCGCTTTGTGGGCTGCTTTGTGCCGCACGGCATGGCGCCGGGCTACTGGGTCCCGGAGAAGGAAGGGCCGCTGGACGCAGTGTTCCCCTTCAACTGGAAGCCGCTCGAGCCGTTCCGCGATCACACGGTGATCCTGAGCGGCCTGCATTCCCGCTCGGCCGAGCCGCCTCCGGGCGCGACGGGCGCCGATCACTGGGTGGCGGCGGCGTTCCTGTGCGCGGTGAAGCCCAAGAAGACGACCGGGGCCGACGTGCGCGTGGGCACCACGATCGACCAGTTGATTGCGCAAAAAATCGGGCGCGAAAATCTGATGCCGAGCATGCAACTGGCCGTCGAGGATCCGGGCGCCAATTCCAGCAACTGCGGCGAAGGATATAGTTGCACGTACACCAACACCATCTCCTGGTCCTCGCCGACGGACCCGCTGCCGATGGAGCTGAATCCGCAGGTGGTGTTCGAGCGCATGTTCGGAGACGGCAGCACGGCTGAGTTGCGCACAAAACGCAGAAAGCGCGACGGCAGCATCCTCGACTCGCTGACAGGCAGCCTGAACCGGCTGCGGAGCCTGTCCAGTCCCTCGGACCGCGCGACGATCGACAGCTATACGGAAAACGTGCGCGAAATCGAGCGGCGTCTGGAGATCGCGATGCAGGCTTCCGCGGTGGCTCCTACGGAAATGCCGGTTCCGATCGGCGTGCCGCAGACCTTCGATGAGCACATCAAGCTGCAGTTCGATTTGCTGGCCCTGGCCTTCCAGGCCGACATCACGCGCGTCGGCACGCTGCTGTTTGCGCGCGACCTCACGGGGCGGACGTATCCGGCCAGCGATGCGCCCACGGCGGGATTCCACGGAGTGTCGCATCACGGCGAAGATCCGCGCCGGATCCTCGATCTGGCGAAGATTAACCAGTATCACGTCAAGATGCTGGCCCACCTCCTCGACAGGCTGGCCAAGACCCCGGATGGCGATGGAACGTTGCTGGACCATTCCCTGGTACTGTATGGCAGCAACATGGGGAACTCCAATCAGCACCTGCACTATGATGTTCCGCACGTGCTGGTCGGCGGAGCGAATGGAAAGCTGAAGGGTGGGCGTCACTTGGCGTACCCGACCAAGACCATACCGACCGGCAACCTGCTGTTGAGCGTGCTGGACCTGTTCGATATTCACCAGGACAGCATCGGCGACAGCACCGGGCGGCTGGAAAATCTGTGAGGCTGTGGAGGAACACAAAAGATGACGCGCACCCTGGGAATTGGCGTTGCGTTTCTGATGCTGGCGGCCGCCGGATTTGGCGCGGTCCGCTCCGAGATCGCCGAAGCGGCCATGCGCGGCGACCTCGCGGCCCTGACCAAGCTGGTGGAGCAGCACGCCGATGTGAACCTCTCCCAGGCCGACGGCGCGACCGCGCTCCACTGGGCGGTATTCCGCTCCGACCGCAACATGGTCGATCTGCTGATCCGCGCTGGCGCGAATCCCAAGGCGGCCAATCGCGAGGGCGCGACGCCGCTGTGGCTGGCGAGCGTAAATGGTGACGCAGAAATCGTCGCGCGGCTGATCAGCGCCGGAGCCGATCCGAACGAGAAGTTGCCGCTGGGAAGGACCCCCTTGATGCTGGCGGCGCGGAGCGGCCAGGTCGAGGCGATGAAAGTGCTTTTGGACAATGGCGCGGATCCCAACGTGAAGGAAACCCTCCGCGGAACGACGGCGTTGATGTGGGCCGCCGATGAAGGCCACGCCGACGCCATCCGCCTTCTGATCCAGCGCGGCGCCGCTATTGCTGCGCGCTCGAACCCAGCCGAACGCGGAAGAGGTCCGGCGCTAGGCAAAGCCAACGATCCCAGAAGGCAGGTTGCGGCCCAAGGCGCGGCGCTCGCCGCCGGGCAGCCATCGCCGGGTCTGGGTGGGCTTCGCAATGCTGGAGCCGCGGCGGGGGCGGCGCAAGGCCAGGCTGCCCGCGGACAGGGCCAGGCCGGGGGAGCCGTCGCAGACAACCCGGCAGCCGGGTTCGATCAGGATGACGCCGCCGTCGCCGCAGGCATCGGTGGCCGGCGTGGAGCTCCTGTGCTGGATGGCGGAGGGCTTACGCCGCTCGTCTATGCTGTGCGCGCCAACGACCTGGAATCGGTCAAGGCCCTCCTTGAGGCGGGAGCGGACATCAACCAGGTGACCGAGTACGGCTGGAGTCCCTTGCTGGTGGCGACGCAGAACCGCTACTACAAACTGGGAGCGTATCTGCTGGACCACGGCGCGAACGTGAATCTGCCGAACAAGGGCGGATGGACGCCACTGTATCTGGCCACCGACAACCGGAACATCGAGAATGGCGATTATCCGGTGCGCAAGGGCGACATGGATCATCTGGATTACATCAAGGTCCTGTTGGCTCATGGCGCCGACGTGAATGCGAGGATTAAGGACAGCACGCAGACGCGCACCGTGTTCACGAACCAGTGGCTGGATGAAAACGGCGCGACCGCTTTTCTGCGCGCCTCCCAGTCGGGCGACCTCGAGCTGATGAAGCTCCTGCTGGCCCACGGCGCCGATCCCAAGATCGACACCGAGCTGCATGTGAGCGCCTTACACGTCGCTGCGGGCATCGGCTGGGTGGAAGGCATCACCTATGAGTGGTCGCCGGAGGCTACGCTCCAGGCCGTCAAGATGCTTTTGGAGCTGGGGCTCGACGTGAATCTCCAGGCCGACACCGGGCGCACCGCGCTGCACGGCGCGGCGCACAAGGGCCGGACGGATGTGATCCAGGTTCTGGCCGATGCGGGCGCCCAGCTCGACGTGCGCGATTACGGCAACACGGACAACCGCGGCGGCAAGCTGGCCGTGCATACCTGGCAGCCGGTGGATTATGCAGACGGACTGGTGCGCGTGGGCGTGCAATCGGCGATCGCACATCCGGAAGCGGGGATGCTGCTGCGGAAGTTAATGACCGAACGCGGGCTGCCCGCCCCTCCCCTTGGCCGTACTCTCGAGTCGATTTGCATCACCGAAGCCTGCGAATAGCGCGCGGCCTGCGCTGACAGCGCCGGTTTCGCCATGGTTCGCGAATCGGGCTGAGCCTGCCGGGCGTTGCAGAATCGACGCTGTAGGGCTCGCCGGCGTTGAAGCTGAACGGCAGTTTGCTGGCGGAGCCGGCGCTCGGTTCAACACGGCGCAGACGAGATTATTCATCGCACCAAGAACGGCCAGTAAGGCGCCAGCCGGTAGCCGTACTGCACCACGGCGAAGCCCACGCCCGCCGCGATCAGCGCAATCACGACGAGAACCCACAGCAGGAACGCCTTCCATGGGAACTTCTGTCCTTCGCGGTGCAGCACCAGCAGGTAGCTGGCGAAGACGCCCAGGAAGAACAGCAGGATCATGGGCACGGAGAACAGCGTCAGGTTGACGGGATCCGGGGTAGGCGTCACGATGGCCGCCAGAATCACGATCACCAGCACGGCGTAGCGCGCGTTTCGCAGCAGGAACGCCGGAGTCGTGATGCGCAGCAGCGTCAGGAAGAACACAACCACCGGAAGCTCGAAAAGGATCGACACGCCCAGGATCACGTTCACGAACGTAGTGAAGTAGCTGTCGATGGTGATCTTGGGCGCGACGCCCGTCACCGATCCGATGCCCAACAGAAACACCAGCGCGAAGCGCAACAGCACGAAATACGCAAATGCGCCTCCGCTGAGGAACAGGCCCGCGGTGATGATAATGAAGGGGCCCGCCCAGCGGCGCTCGCGCGGGTAGAGGCCCGGCGCGACGAATGCCCACACTTGATAAATCACCCAGGGCGCGGCCAGGAAAATCGCGGCCACGAGGGGAGTCCACATCCAGATGATGGTGAACTGCTCCATGGGCGTGATGGCGATGATTTCGCCTCCGGGAATTTTTGAGATCGCGTCGGTGAGAGGCGCCTGGACGAAATTCCAGATGGGCAACGCGAACACGACGCTCGCCAGAAAGGCCGCGCCCGCGCCCACCAGGATGCGGATGATACGCGTGCGCAGTTCTTCCAGATGCTCCAAGAAAGACATTCGGAGCATGCCGTCTTCTTCATCATCTTCCTGTTCCCCACCGTTTCCAGACGCGGGACCAGATGAACTGGCGCCGCCCCCGGGCGAGGCGAGCCCAGGCGGAGTCCGTGGCAGGATGCTCGGATCCAAGTCCTGGTCCGGATCGTCAGGATAAATAACCGGCGGGGGTTGCTCCTGCGGTGGCAGTTCTCCGCCGTTTGGTTCGTCCATGCGGTTTGCGTACTAACTTACGAGCTCTGGGCTCCCGGGCGGGGAACGGTGCCTTCAATCGCCGGTACGGTGGCTGGAGAGGGTTCCGCGGCCGCCGTTTGCCCGGGCGTTTCCGCCTGCTCGGTGGCGGGCGCGGCGAGAGGTTCCCGAGTCTCGGGTGATTCGGCGCCCAGTGCTTCGGAAGCGCCTACGGTGGAAGATTGTGCAGCGGTGTGCTTGTCCAGTTCCTGCTGTAGCGGATTCCAGATGGATTCCGCTGGAGGGAGTTCATAGCTCGAGTGGTTGTAAATCTCCCGGGCGGCCTCGCGCGTAGAGGCCTGCAACTCCTGGTTTTCCAGTTCCAGGCTCTGCATTTCGCGGTC
>CAZTKA010000005.1:0-50743 GCA_964614015.1 uncultured Bordetella sp.
TGAGCAATGAAGTAGGGACCGACATTCGTACCCGTTGTGCGCGCGACACCCGCGAAGGCAGCGTCCAGACTGGACGGGCCGCGATAACGGAAATAGAGAACGGTTCCACGCAGGCTCACGCGATCCCCAATCGAGCCGTTGTAGCTGAACTCGCTCGACGGCGTCCGCAAGTTGCGCGACTCCGACCAGGAAGCCGAGCTCAGCGGCTCCCGCATCGACGTGGCCGAGCCCACGTTGATGCTGTATTGCGGCGAAACCACATGATTCCAGTTCATCGACTGGTCAAAACTCTGGTAAGCCATCGTGTAATGGAAAGACCAGTCCCGAAAGGTGTAATCCAGGCCCCCTGCGAAGCGGTTCGTGGACTCCCGTAATGGCGCCTCGACGTAATAAGGACTGTCGCGCAGAAAACTGCCCCAGGTGCTTGGGGAGCCGAAGTATTCCAGCGTCCGCGTGCTGAAGCTCATGCCGTCCCGCGAATTGCGGCCGTAGTCGGCGCGGAACTTCAGGCGGTTTGTCGCATGCAGCAGCAGACTCACGTTGCCGAGGCGCCGCACCGTGCCCCAGTCGTGGTTTGTCGTTAGCGCCCGGAAAGCCGAGGGCAGCACGGCGTTGTCATCGCGATCCCAGTAGTAATAACTCTGGCGGTAACCCACGCGCAGGTCATAGACTTTCGATTTCCGGACCACCAACTGCCCGCTCGGGAAGGGGTCGCCGCCCAGGCCGCTGGCGGTGAACTGGAAAGAATCCGCAAAGACGGAAGTTCCTTCCTTGGCGCGGCCACCAAAGGTGAAGTCAAGCAGGCGCGGGCCGCTTTGAAGATTGAACAGCTCCAGAAACTTCTCGCGCCGGCCACTGAACGAGGTGAGCCGGTAGCCGACGGTGGCGGAGCCGGAAGTATCGAATCCGCCCCAATTGATCATGCGCTCATCTTGCGCGATCAGGGGCGCGGCCAGCAAGCCAAAAACGTATAATTTCGTCTTCATGGCAGGCTCACTGGAGTAAGAAGGGACCGGCATTGGATCCGTGCACGGCCGCGTGGCAGCGGACGCACTCGCCGGTGGTGGTGTACGTGAGCCGGCCGTGCGGAACATTGATTGCCGCCGGATCCACGTGGCATTGCAGGCACAGGAACCGTCCTTCGCGCCGCAGGAGCATCTGGCGTTCGACGGTGCCGTGCGGGCTGTGGCAGGATGTACAGCCTTCGACTTTCAGCGCGGCATGCTCAAAGAGGAAGGGGCCGCGTTTTTCGGTGTGGCATCCAACGCAGACCTCGAAATTCGCCTTCTTCAGCAGGGGGCGCTGCAGCGATCCATGCGAGTCGTGACAGTCCGTGCATTTCATCAGCCCCTCTGGCACGCGATGATGCGTCGGCAGGGCGAATTGCGCCTGAATCTGCTGGTGACAGCCGAAGCACAGCTCCGGCTGCTTATCACGCAACAGGCTTTCCGTCAGCCAGCGGACTTCAGCGGACCGGGACGGCGCATTGAAAAAACTGGCCTGCGCGGAACGTTCCGTTCGGGGCGCCGCGGCGTCCACCAGATGCGAGGAATGACATTGTTCGCAAGAGATGCCTTGCGTTTTGTGTATGGAGCGCTCGAAAACGCGTTGATCCTGGCTGGAGTTATGGCAGCGGAGGCACTGTGCGGAATTTTCCGCGGCCTTGCCGTGAAAGCCAAAAATCAGCCTCTTCGCCGCCTCCACACGCTCCTGCGAGCCGGCCGCCTCCGCCATGGCGTCCGCGTGGGCTTTGCCCGGGCCATGACAAGACTCGCACCCGGTTCCGGCAGCCGCTCCGGCCGGCTCGGCCTTGGCGTGGACCGTCTTGGCAAACTGTTGCGCGTATGGCGCGTGGCAGAATCCGCACGTCTCGGCTCCCGCATACGCCTCCGCGGGAGCCTTCGAATCCACCCGGTAGGTCACTGACGGCATTTGTGGCGCTGACGGTTGTTTCTGCGCGAGGGCTATGCCGCCCACAAACAAAAACGCCATGATCGTTTGCTTCATTGCGCCTCCATCGTCAGAAGTGCGTTTCATTGTGTCGCATCTGTTGCTACGGCCGGGAGTTGAGGTAGACGATCAAGTCGGCGATATCCTCGGAGGATAACGACGACCACCGGATCCGTTGCCGTGGCGCAGGTGCCTGCATCTGCCGCTCATGCTTCCAGCCTAACGCGATCATCGAGTACGGCGTCAACAGCTTTTCACCGCGCGTCATCGTGGAGGCTCCCGTCTTGGCGTCGATGTGGCACTGGGCGCAGTTCTTGCGCTCGAACAGGCGCGCTCCATTCACGCGGTTTCCGGTTGGACCGAGGTATTGCAGTTCCCACACGTAGGCGATGGTGGCGCGCATCTGGGAGGCGGCGGGAGTCGGAACAACGATCATCTTGGGAAGATGATTCCACAGGCCGGCCGCAATATCGAGATAGGTGCGGTTGGCCAGCCGTTGATCCAGCGCCATCCCCAGCCGGTGGCAACTCTGGCAGTTCGCGTCAAAGTATTGCTTTCCGGCCAGACGGACCTGCTCGAGGTCCGCCGGGATGGAGGGAGTGGCGGGCGGGGGCGGGAGGCCCCGGACTTCGCGGGCGTAGGCCGTAATGTCAGCCAGGTCCTGCGCCGTGATGGAGGGCCGTTCCTTGGAAACCTCCACGGCGGTGGCGGTCATGATGCCGGAGTGGTTCCACATCTGCTGGGCCAGCCCGAGCGGGTCGGACGGGGTGGATGACCAGTCCGCGACGGCATGGCAGCCTTCGCAGCCCTTCTTTTCGAATACCTTTTCTCCGCGCCGGCCGGACCCGGAGATCTCCGCATAGCGGGCCGCGTATAGATAGGCAAACAGCGCCTCGCTATCGGCATCGCTCAAGGCCGGACGCCTGGGCGTCCCACGAATGACGGCCCACTGATCGGCGGAGTGGTTCCAAAGCGCGCTCGCCAGGGCCGCGGGCGTGTTTCGCTCCCGGGCGGGGCGCGAAAGATCGGGCGCGGTGCGGCCCCCTGCGCCACGCACGCGATGGCACAGGAGGCAATTGTTCTCCCGGGCTACGACCGCTCCGCGGTCCACGTCGGCAGCCCAAGCCGCCATCCCTCCAACGACCAGTATCAGCGCCAGCTTCAAAGTGGCCATCCCTCTCTGTGCCGATGGTATGTGCAATCCCGGTTCCATGAGGTGGAGTGGGCCGCAGACGCCCCGTAACGGGTGCTCCACCTGCTAAATTGGGCACTGTGAACGAACGCCCTTACCGCCCGATCCTGGTTCTGCTGACGGCCAACTGGCTGACCATGGCCGGTTCGGCGCTGGTCACGCTCGCCGGATTTGCCTGGCTGTTTCTGCTGCCGGTGAACCTGCGCGGCCGCGTCGACAACCCCTACCTGGGCTTGCTGGTATTCGTGGCAGTGCCGGTCGTTTTTTTCACTGGCCTGATCCTCATCCCCATCGGCCTTGTACTGGCGCGCAAGCGCGGAGGGTTGGCCCTGGAAGCCGCCGAAGCCCGCCGCGTGGCATGGCGACGCGCCGCTGTCTTCTTTCTGGTGATGACGGCGGCAAACGTTGTGATCGGCAGCCAAGCCAGCTACCGCGCCGTGGAGCACATGGACACGCAGCAATTCTGCGGGCAGAGTTGCCATGCCATGCAACCGCAATTCGCCGCGCACATCTCTTTGCCGCACAGCCAGGTGGATTGCGTCGCCTGTCACGTGACGCCGGGAGCAGACGGCTGGGCGAAAGCCAAAACCGCGGGCATGCGGCAGTTGATCGCCACGCTGCTCGATAATTATCCGCGGCCCATCGAATCGGCTCTTGAAAGCGGCCGCCTGGCGCCTTCGGCGGAAACCTGCGAACACTGTCATGCGCGCGACGCCGCCAACGGCCCGCGCCTGCTCATCATCCCAAACTACGCCGAAGATCAGGAGAACACCCGGACGGATACGGTGCTGATGATGCCCGTGGACGCCATTCACCGGGCACACATGGCTGGCGGAGTCGAGATCCGTTATGGAGCTTTGGATGCTAAGCGGCGGATGATCCCGCGTGTGGAATACCGCGATACGAAAAACGGCCATGTGCGGACCTACCTTGCCGGCGGAGCGTCCGGACAAACCACTGCCGCGTTGCCCATGTTCACGATGCAGTGCGTCGACTGCCACAACCGCGTCGCCCATGCTTTTGAGGCTCCTGCCCGGGCGTTGGATCGGGCCTTCGCCTCAGGGGAACTGCCGGCGGATCTACCCTTCCTCAAAAAGGCCAGCGTGCCGCTGTTGGGGGCCGATTATGGGTCCCAGGAAGAGGCGATGCGTGAAATCCCGGGGCGCTTGATGAGCTATTTCACCCAGGAACACCCGGCCGTGGCCGCCGAACGCCGCTCCGCGATTGAAACAGCCGGGGCGGCGCTGGCATCCATCTACCGGCGCAACGTTTTTCCGGATCTCAAGGTGAACTGGGAAACCTACGTGGAAAACATGGGCCACGTCAGCGGCGCAGGCTGCTTCCGGTGCCACGACAACAATCATACGGCGCGAACGGATACGGGGGAGGAGCGCACCCTGTCTCAAGATTGCGCTTCCTGCCACCAGGTTCTGGCCGTGGAGGAGACCAGACCCGAGATTCTGAGGACGCTGGGCTTAGGGGCCCCGGTTCGGTAACCGATGTGCAAGTAAGGAGGAAATGTATGCGAATTTCAATGAATCTTGCAGGCGCTATAGTCCTGACCGGAATTGCCGTTTGGGCGGCTGATGCCACGGCAGGGCAAAGCGTTTATAAGCGCGCCTGCCAGTCCTGCCATGGGGCGGATGGCGCCCCCAGCGCCGCTCTGGCAAAGATGCTCAAGGTGGAAATGCGCGATCTGAGAGTCGCGGCCAAGTCGCTCAGCGATGCGGAACTCCGCAAGATCGTCGTTGAGGGCATAGGAAAGATGGCGGCGACCAAAGGCATTTCCGCCGCCGATGCGGACAACGTTGTCGCCTACATGCGCACGCTGAAATAGGAGGCCTGATACTGTCCGGTGGCTTGACGGATCCGCGCTCTCTACGGCAGCGCGAACACGTACACTGCCGTATGATTCGTGGCGCGTTTCAACTCCGGAGCATGCAACTGCGCGAGGCCGTTAGTTAGCGCGCCTTCGCCCGTTAAGATCGCCACGTACTGTTTGCCGTTCACCGCGTAGGTGATCGTGCTGACGGCGACGCTGCCGCCGACAATCGTTTCCCAAAGCTGCTGGCCGGTCTCGGCGTGATACGCCCGGAAGCGGCGGTTCAGGTCGCCCCAGAAGATCAGGTCGCCCGCCGTGGCCAGCACGGCTCCGTTGGAGGGCGCCCGGCCCTTGGCGAAGCGCAGGATCTCGCCGGTTTCCATGTTGATCTTGGCGAGCCCGTTCAGCTCCTGCGGGTTCGAGCCCACGCGCGGTACGCCCTTGCGCTGGCCGCCCTCGATGTTATCCAGGCACACGTCGATGTAGGGTACATACATCGAATTCGTTTTCGGCGAGTATGCCGCCGGCCAGTAACTGCGCGTGTTGAAGAAGCAGATGATTTTTTCCTCGGCTTTCTGGCGAAAGATCAAGTCTTCGTTGATGTAGGTCTTGCCGGTCTCGACGTCGATGTTTTTCAGCCAGAAGTTGGGAGCGTCGAAGGGGAAAGGGTTGGCCCACAGGAATTCGCCCGTGACGCGGTCCAGCAGAAAAATACCGCCGGATTCACCCGCCGCAAACAGCACGTCGCGCTCCTCTCCAGGCTTGATTCTGGGATTGATCCACTTCACGAACTCTTTTTTCGGATTCAGCTTTGTGCGGAGCAGCGTGCGCTCATTGGTCCAGTCTTCGTCCCAATCGTCGCCAGGCAGATGCTGGTAATACCACAGCAGTTTGCCAGTGTTGGCGTCGAGCGCGACGGTAGAATTGCTGTACAGCGCCGACGGCGCTGACGTCGGAATGGCGAATGGATTCCCGTTGTGGCGCGCGATGCGGCTGTTGGGCGTCGGGTTCGCAATGCCGTAGTAGACGATGTTGCGGACTGGATCGTAGGCTCCGGGCGTGCCCCAGGTCGAGGCGGTGCGGCGTTCGTCGGGAACATCGGCCCAACTGTCGCCGCCGGGTTCGTTGGCGGCGGGAGTGGTGTAGAACTTCCACAATTCCTTGCCGGTCCTGGCGTCGTGTGCGGAGATGTAACAGCTCGAACGGCCGCCGCCGCAGGTGCCGCTGGAGATCACCTTGTCTCCGGCCATGATGCTGCCCGAGGAGTTGCCGCGGTTATCCGTCTGCGTCTGCCAGCGCAGCTCGCCCGTGCGCGCGTCGATCGCCACCAGCATGCTGTTCGCGGCGGTGTAAATGATCAGGTCTTCGAAGATCGAGAAAGTCTTGGTGCGCGCCGTGCCGAGTTGGGCGCCGCCTCCTCCGCCCGCGCCACCGGCGCCTCCGCGTCCTCCGCCCGCCGGCGCTGCCGCCGCTGGAGCTCCGCCACGGCCCGGTACTGCGCCGCCTGCCGCCGCCGGTGGTGCGCCGCCTTTGGCCGCGCCAGGACCGCCCTTGCCGGCGTCGCCGCCTTTGGCCGTACCGCCCTTCGCTGCGCCCGCGCCCCCGCGGCCGGGAGCCGGCGGACGATTGTACTCCCAGATCAGATCCCCGTTGGTCGCATCCAGCGCCTGAATGCCGCCGGTGGACGTCATGATATACATCGTGTTGCCCCGCACGATCGGCGTGCTTTCTACCGTCCCGACGGGCAGGCCGCGCACCCATGCCATGCGCAGTTGCTTCACGTTGCGCGTGTTGATTTGGTCCAGCGGGCTGAATCGCTGCGCATCATAGGTGCGGCTGAAGCTCAGCCATTCATTGGGGCTGGGGTTGGCGAGCTCGGCCGAAGTCACGGGCTTGAAGTTCTGGACCACTTGCGCCAGGACTGGCGAAAGCGTAGCAGCGGTCATGAGTGCGAACGCGGAAATTATCTTCTCCATAAGGCGATACCGCAGGGTAGTGTATCAATTTCTGCTGCTGCGCGTGAACGCCTCAGGTGTATCCCCGATGGACCCCGTTTCCTGGCCGCGACTACACTGGAAAGGCAGCCGGGAGAGAAAAGACCATGCAGCGTTGCAAGACGTGTGAAGCGACCATAAGGAAAGATGAGAAACAGTGCCTCGTTTGTGGCGCCGCGCAGGTGGAGCCGCCCAAGAGCGACTTCAGCACGCGCGGGCGGGTCCTCATCAAATGGTTTTTCCTCTTCTCCGCGGCTCTAACCCTGATTTCGCTGCTCACGCCGTGGGGCGGGTCTTTCATCACCTGGTTATGCGTGACAATCGTCCTGTTTCTGGTCCGCAGCTCGTGGAATGAGATGCTGGTGGACCGCGAGGATCGCAGCAAATAATTCGCGGCGGACTTGACGCTCGCCGGTCACGGCGCGACGGTGATATGCGCGCGCCGGTTGCGCTGCCAGCACGGTTCGTTCTGCTCCGTGCACACCGGCCGTTCCTCGCCCAGGCTGATTACGCTCAACTGCGTGGCCGGAATGCCCATCGAACTCAAGAACTCCTGGGCGGCCCGCGCGCGGCGGTTCCCCAGCGCCAGGTTGTACTCGGAGGAGCCGCGCTCATCGGCGTGCCCCTCGATCAGCAATTTCTCAGCCGGATAATCGGCCAGAATGTTTCGCACGATGGCGACGTTGTCGCGCAACGCCGCGGCGGCATCCGGACGGATCGTGGCCTGGTCGTAGTCGAACAGCGCGTCTTCCATGCGCGCCAGCAATTCGTTCAACGCCACGCGCTGTGCTTCCGGAATTCGCTTGGCCGGCAGGGCCTCTTGTTTGGTCTGATCTGGCTTCGGCGGTGGAGCCGTTGTTTCCGCCTTCGCTTGCAGCGCTGGCGGCTTGGCCGGCGGTGGCGTATCCTTCGCGACCGTCGGGTTCGGAGGTGGAGGCGTCACCGCAACCTCCTTCTTGCACGCTGCCGTCAAAACTCCAATTGCCGTTACGACTAGAATCACTCTCACATTCTTCATACAGGGTCCTCTCGCGGTACGCGTACCTCCAGTGTAACTCCGGCAGCGGGCATTGCAAGTTGTGCGCGCGGATTGTCTGCGACTACCGCCCGGCGATCTCCAGAGCCGCCAGCGTCGGCCCTGCCTGTCCCCGCGGCAGCAGGCTCACGCCGGAGCGGCGGAACACCGTCTCCGGCGCCACTTTCGCGTCAAATGTCACTCCGATGAACACGTTGCTCATCTCATCCCAGTTCTGCGGACCCCACACGACGCGCGCGTTCGGATCCGGATTGAAGCGGTTGTTGGCCGAATTGTCGAAATGCGTCACGGCAACCAGGCGCGACCCCTTAGGCAGCAGAAGCGGTTTTCCCAGTTCGTAGCCCAACTGCCATTCGAAATTCCAGACGCCTTTCAGCACCGTCTCCGTCTCGCCGGTGGGATAGATCACGCGTAATTCAAAATCCTTGCCGCGCAGATGCATATGCGGCTGCGCGTAGACCAGTTTCACTTCCTGATCCACAGTGAGCTCGCTGACGACTTCGGCGTTTCCGTCGCGCGGCGGGATCGAAAGATTTGTCGCCGTCGGTCCCGCGTGATAGTAATAACGCCGCTGCGGCGGATTCTTGGCCAGCACCAGCCCTACCTTGGACGCGTCCCGCGTCGGTTTCCCGCTGGTTGTATAGTGTAACTCAAAAATCAGGTCGGAACCTTTGGGCAGGAACTTCGCTGCGCCCTCCACGTTGAAATTCTGCGCGCCCAGACCCGGGTTGAACTTACCCAGGATGTCATTGCCCTCCTCGACCGCGTTGCGTCCGATGATGTCGCGCTGTGTTTCCATCTCGTAGGCTTCGCCCGGGATCGCCTTCTCCATCCAACGCGAACCTGGAGGCCGTACCCACACCTTGCCGTGATGCAGCACTGCCGGATCCCCGGGGCGCATCTCGGCCGCCTCAATCCACATGTCCCGATCGAAGTTCGTCTTCACCACTACGTATTTGTAGTTGATCGTCCCGGTGGCCGGCAGCTCGAACGGCTTCGGCATCTCCACGATGATGTCGGGCTTGATATTCCAGCCGTCGTGGAAGGTCAGCGGAGCCGGCTTGTCCTTCGCGTCGCCTTCCGGAGCCCCATTGTCGGCCCAAGCGGAGAGCGTCTGAATCTCGGCCGGTGTCAGCATGCGCACATTCTTGAAGTGCCCCACCTTGGGATCGGCGAACCACGGCGGCATCTTGCCGGAAACGACAGCGTTCTTGATCGCTTTGGCCCACGGCCGCGCGTCGCTATAGGTGAGCAGCGACATCGGCGCGACTTCGCCGGGCCGGTGGCAGTTCTGGCAGTGTTTCTGCAATACTGGCAAAACATCTTTGTTAAAGGTCACCGGAGCGGAATCCGCGGCCACCGCCGCTCCACCCGCCACGCACGCTGCGATCACCATTCGGGATAACGTCACACCAGCCTCCTCGGGTCCACTTCCAACGTCATCATGATAGTGAGACTCGCGGCGGGAGGCAAGCCCGGGGTGGAACCCCTGTGTCGGGCACCGCACGCGGCTTTGACGGCGGACTGAAGCCGGGCGTTAGAATGGCGCTATGCGAGCCATTCTCACGCTTACGCTTTTCGCCTCTCCGGCGCTATGGGCGCAGGACCCGGCCCAACAAACCCTTGCTCAGGTCTTCGACGGGCAGGTGTCCGCGATGGAACGTGAGGTCCTCGGGCTGGCGCAGAAGATGCCCGCCGACCGCTACAACTTCGCGCCCGCTACTGGCGCGCCGCCGGACGCAACGTTCGAAGGTGTCCGCACATTCGCGCTGCAGGTCCGGCACATCGCGACCGTCCTGTATCAGCTCAGCGCGGGAATCCTCGACGAGAGACCGCCCGTGGATATCGGCGCCGGCGATGACGGTCCCAACTCGCTGCAAACGAAGGATCAGATTATCGAGTATTTTCAGGGCGCCATCGCCTTCGCGCACAAGGCGGCGCGCAGCATCACGCCCGAAAACGCGCTCACGCCGATCCGCCCCGTCGATGGCCGCACAAACCGCGCTGCCGCAGCTGCCTTCATGGGACTGCATAGCTACGACCACTATGGCCAGATGGTGGTCTATGCTCGCATGAACGGGATCACGCCCGGCAACGCCCCGGCTGGCGCCAAGGGCAAGGGTAAGGCCAAGTAGGGATCCAGGCCTGCATTATCTTGCATCGTCGATTGACTAGAATGGTAACCAAGTGGTACCGTGTACCGACTTTACAACAGAGTTCTTCGTTTCCGGGGGTAGTGTGCGTCATTGTCCGTGCAAGCTTGGGTCATGGGTGCTCGCGGCCGCACTGCTGGCGGCTCCCGCACATGGCCAAGTGGATTTAACCGGCTCGTGGAGTCCGCAGTACCACGAGGATCAGCCCGAGCGGATTCCCGGTCCGGAACTGGTGGATTATCTGGGCCTCCCTCTCAACGACTTCGGCCGGAAATGGGCGTTGGCCTGGGATCCCGACCGCCTCGGGCTCCAGGAGCATCAGTGCCAGGTCCACACGGCGGCCTACATCCACCGCGGCCCCTTGCAACTTCGCATCTGGGATGAGCGCGACCCGCAAACGCAAGAGTTGGTCGCCATCCGCATGTACACCAGCACCTACGAGCAGAACCGGACCATCTGGATGGACGGGCGACCGCATCCGCCCGAGTACGCCCCGCACACCTGGATGGGATTTTCGACGGGCCAGTGGGACGGCAACATTCTCACCGTCCGGACGTCGCATATCAAGCAGGGTTGGCACCGCCGCAACGGATTGCCTTCGAGCGATTTGATTTCCCTGGTCGAACACTTCATCGTTCACGGCGACCAATTGACGCACGTAAGCGTGGTCACCGATCCCGTCTACCTGGCCGAGCCGCTGATCAAGAGCGAGGACTACGTGAAATCGGTCAATCCGGGCAACAACTGGCTGTGGCCGTGCGAATACGTCAGCGAACTGCCGGGAGCCGACCGCACGCGCGTGCAGAGCTTCATGCCGGGCGAGAATCCGTTCCTGACCGAATTCGCGGACCGGTGGAAGATCCCGCTGGAGGCTGCCTTGGGCGGGCCGGAAACCATGATGCCGGAGTACATGCAGAAGCTGAAGGCCGCAAAATAGGAATACGGAAATGACAAACAAGATTTGGAAAGTCCTGACGATGGCCGCTCTGGCAGCCGGCTCCGCATTCCTGGGCATAAGGCCCGTCTCTCCGGCGAATGCTCAGCAGAAGGGCCAACCAAAGGGAGGGGCGCCCGCAGCCAAGGCGAACGTGTCCGCCAAAGCTAAGTCCGGCGAGGTTCACTCGCTCAAGGTGCAGGGCAACGTCTACATGCTGGTCGGGCCGGGCGGCAACACCGCCGTGCAGATCGGCAATTCTGGCGTCCTGGTGGTGGATACGCAGTATGAGGAAGTGGCGCCGGCCATCATCGCCGAAATTCGCAAGCTTACCGACCGGCCCATCCGCTACGTGGTGAACACTAGCGTGGATCCGGAACACACCGGCGGCAACGCTTTGATCGCGCGGGCGGGCGTTCCCATCGTGGGCGGCAACCTGGGCGCCGTGGCGTTCACGAACCCGGCGACAATCATCGCCCACGAGAATGTCCTGTTCCGCATGAGCAACGTCCCGGAGGGCCAGAAAGTGGAGAATCCGGACGCGCTGCCTACCACGACGTTTTTCGAGGGTCAGAAGGAAGTCTTCTTCAACGAAGAGCCGGTGCTGATCATGTATCAGCCCAAGGCGCACACCGATGGCGATAGCATCGTGTTCTTCCGGCGCTCCGATGTCGTCGTCGCCGGCGACATATTCGACATGACCGGCTATCCGCACATCGATCTGGAAAAGGGCGGGAGCATCCAAGGGGTACTGCGGACGTTGAATCTGATTCTGGACTTGTGCGTTCCCAAACACGAGCAGGAAGGCGGCACATACGTGATTCCGGGCCATGGACGGCTGACCGATGAACATGACGTGCTGGAATATCGCGACATGGTCACCATCATCCGGGACCGGATCCAGAATATGATCGGGAAAAAGATGACTCTGGCGCAGATCAAGGCCGCCAGGCCGACCTATGAGTATGATCCGCGCTGGGGCAAGACGGCCGGCGATTGGACCACGGACATGTTCGTCGAAGCTGTGTACAGAAGCCTGACGGCGGGCAAATGACCGCCAAATTCCAATAGACTGGGTGTAGGATCGTGATAGCGGGAGGTTCTCAAATTTAATCTTATGAAATCAAGATTGGCACTCTTAGTCGGCACCGTCGCGCTGATGATCGGAGCTCTGCCCGCCCCGGCGCATCATTCCTTTGCCGGCACTTACCTTGAGGACGCCGAGCCGTTAAAGATCGAAGGCGAACTGAAGGCGTTTCTGGTCCGCAATCCGCACTCCTTCGTGCACGTGGAAACCAAGGATGGGATCCGCTGGTCGATCGAGTGGGGCGCCGCGGGCCAGTTGGCGCAGCAGGGTGTGCGCACGGGCACGCTCAAGGTGGGTGACAAGGTCGTCGTCACCGGCAGCCCGGGACGCAACCCTGAGGATCACCGGCTGCGCATGCGCACCATCGAACGGCCGTCGGACGGCTGGAAGTGGCCGGTGGGCAACCAGACGTTTAACTAGGCGGCTGACTTAGTTGTGCAGGTTCCGGCGGGGATCGCTGTGTTTCCGCGATGACCTGTTGGGAAGCGAGGGAATCATGAAGCGAGTACGGTGGATCTCCGCGGCGAAGGTGTTGACCGGGGTAACTGTTGCGGTCCTGGTGGCCGCAGGCCTGCTGGCGCAAGGTCCGCAGGGCGGCGGGGCGGGCAAGGGTGGCGGCAAGGGCGGCCCCGGCGCGAAAGCAGGAGGCAAAGGTGCTCCGCAGGCTCCCGCGTCCGCTCGCGCGCAGGCGCCCATCGATCTCACCGGCTACTGGGTTTCCCTGGTCACCGAGGACTGGCTGTATCGCATGGTCACGCCCGCGCCCGGCGACGTTGCCAGCGTGCCCGTGACCAATCAGGCCAAGCAGGCCTCGAAAGGCTGGGATCCCGCCAAGGACGAGGCCGAAGGCAACCAGTGCAAAGCCTACGGCGCTGCCGGCCTGATGCGGGTGCCGGGACGCCTGAACATCGGCTGGGCCGACGACAACACACTGCGCATCCACATGGATTCCGGCAACCAGACGCGCCTGCTTCATTTCACGGGCGATGTCACCGGCCCCCGCACTCTGCAAGGGTTCTCGAAAGCCTCCTGGGAGGGAACCGGCCGCGGGGGACGCGGCGGCGTCTTCGGAATTCCTGCCGGGGTCACGGGCGATCCCAATGCGCCGGGCGGCGCCAAAGGGGCGCAGCCCATCCGGCCTGGATCGCTGCGCGTGATCACCACCAACATGACCGCAGGATACCTGCGCAAGAACGGTGTTCCCTACAGCGAGCAAGCCACGCTTTCGGAATGGTTCGACATCGTGCATGAGCCGGACGGGACGCAGTACCTGATCATCACCACGGTGGTCGAGGATCCGGTGAATCTGACGCAGCCCTTCCGGACCAGCACGCACTTCCGCAGGGAGCCAGATGGCTCCAAGTTCAGCCCGACGCCGTGTTCGGCCCGGTGAGGCTCCGCGGGCGCGGCCCGGCGCCGGACGCTTTCAAATACCGCCCGGTGTAGGACGCCTCGACCTCCGCCACCTCTTCCGGGGTTCCCTCGGCGACAATCCTGCCGCCGGCGTCGCCGCCCTCGGGGCCTAGGTCGATCACCCAGTCTGCGCGGCGGATCACTTCCAGGTTGTGCTCGATGATCAGGATGCTTGCGCCGCTGCGCAGCAGTTGCTCGAAGGCGTCCAGCAGCTTGGCGATATCGTCGAAATGCAAGCCCGTGGTCGGCTCGTCGAAAATGTAGAGTGTGCCTTCGCTGGTGGCTTGCGAAAGGTGCGCGGCGAGCTTTACGCGCTGGGCTTCCCCGCCCGAAAGCGTCGTCGCCGACTGGCCCAGCCGCAAATACCCGAGCCCCACGTCTGCCAGAACCTTCAGCTTCTCGGCTACTTTCGGCGCGCTCGAAAAGAAGTGGATCGCTTCCCGCACGGTCAGTTGCAGGACCTGGTGGACATTCAGGGTGTGGTATTTCACGTCCAGCACGCTTCGCTTGAAGCGCGTACCCTTGCAATCCTCGCAGACCAACTCGACGTCGGCCAAAAACTGCATCTCGACGGTGACCGTGCCATCGCCCTGGCAGGTTTCGCAGCGCCCCCCGGGGATGTTGAAGGAGAAGTGCCCCGCAGTGAAGCCGCGGCGGTTGGCCTCAGGCGTCGCGGCGAACAACTCGCGGATCGCGTCGAAGGCCTTGATGTAGGTCACCGGGTTCGAGCGCGGCGTGCGGCCGATGGGCGATTGATCGACCAGCACCACTTGCGTCAGCAGATCGGCCCTTTCCACTCTGCGGCAAGTCTGTTTCTCCGGCGCCACGCCCCAGTCCTCCGGCGACGCCGCGGCCGGGGCGGCCTTGCGATCCATCCGTTTCTGCAACGTCTGATAGATGACATCGTGCACCAGCGTCGATTTTCCCGAACCGGAGACGCCCGTCACCGCCACCATTACGTTCAGCGGAATGGTGACATCGATGTTTTTCAAATTGTTGGCTTGCGCGCCCAGGAAGCGGATGGCGCGCTTCAGGTTCACCGGGCGGCGGCCCTTCAGATAGGAGGTCTTCAGCTCTCCGCGCAAGTATTTGCCCGTTAGGGAATTCGCTCCATCTGAGCACAGCCGCTGATAGGACCCCTCGAACACCACCCGGCCGCCCAGTTCGCCGGCGCCCGGGCCGAGATCGATGATGTGGTCGGCGGCGCGCATCACGTCAGGGTCATGCTCCACCACCAAAATGGTGTTGCCGAGGTCGCGCAACCCGGTCAAAATCCCGATCAGGCGGTCCGTGTCGCGGCTGTGCAGGCCGATGGAAGGTTCGTCCAGGACGTAGCAGGCGCCCACCAGACGCGAGCCGAGGCAGGTCGCAAGCTGAATGCGCTGCGCCTCGCCGCCGGAGAGCGTCGCCGACAGCCGGTCCAGCGTGAGGTACTCGAGTCCGACATCATTCAAGAACTTCAAGCGCTGCCGGATCTCCAGCAGCACGCGCTCGGCGATGGCTGCTTGTTCCGGAGAAAGTTCGAGGCCATCGAAGAAGGCGTACGCTTCGGCGATGTTCATGCGCCCGACTTCGGCCAGCGTCCTGCCGCCCACGCGAATCCACAACGCCTCCGGCCGCAGCCGCGAGCCTTCGCAATCCGGGCAGCGCGCGTAGCCCCGGTAGCGGCTCAGGAACACCCGCACGTGAACCTTGTATCTCTTCTGTTCCACTTCCTGAAAGTAGCGGCGGATGGCCGCGTAAAGGATCGCAAGCTCGTCGGGCCGCAGTTCGCCCACCGGAGCGCTCATGCGCACCTTGCCCTTGGCCTCGCGGGCGAATTCGGCGCGATACCACCTGTGCTGCGGCTTGGTCCACGGATCGACCGCGCCTTGCTGGATGGAAAGCGCCCGGTTTGGGATCACCAGATCCATGTCGTAATCGATGGTGTTGCCAAAACCCTGGCAGCGCTTGCAGGCGCCGTACGGACTGTTGAAGCTGAACAGGCTGGGTTCGGGTTCTTTGAAAATCTTGCCGCACCGCTTGCAGGCGAATTGTTCGTTGAAGCGCAGCGGCTCCCCGCCGCCGGCGGGTTCGAAGACGGCCTCGCCGGACTCGCGGTAGCAGATCTCGACGGTGTCGACCAGGCGCTGCCGCATCTCACCGCGGATGGCAAGCCGGTCGACCAGCACGGAGACGGGCTTTGAAAAATCGAGATCCAGCAGCGATTCAGGCGTTGAAAATTCGAACACCCGCCGGTTCTGATACAGGCGGCTAAAGCCGCGTTTGCGCAGATCGAACAGGCGGTCGCGCAGCGCCTCCGGGGTCTTGCCGGCGGGCAGCGGGAACAGCGCGTACCAGCGCGAGTCTTCCGGCTGCGCGGCCATCCGCGCGGCAACGTGATCCACCGTATCGCGCTGGACGTGGATTCCGCAGTTGGGGCAGAAGGTGCGCCCGGCCCGCGCCCACAGCAACCGCAGGAAATCGTACAGCTCGGTGGTCGTCGCCACCGTCGAGCGGGGATTCCGCGTCGTATTCTTCTGCCGGATGGCGACTGGCGGCGCAATGCCGTCGATCTCATCGACCTCGGGTTTCTCCATGCGCTCCAGGAACTGGCGCGCGTAGGCCGACAGCGATTCGACGTAGCGCCGCTGGCCCTCCGCGTAGATGGTGTCGAACGCCAGCGACGATTTGCCGGAGCCCGACACGCCAGTCACAACCGTCAGGCGGTGGTGGGGAATTTCGAGCGAGATGCCCTTCAGGTTGTGAACACGCGCGTTGTGAATCCGGATGGCCTCGGGCATGTTTCGTGGCTTCGCGGCAGGAAACTATTAGTATAGGGAAATTGGACTACGCCGCCCTGCGACGGAAACTCGCGCGCTGGTTTGAAAAGCACCGGCGCGATCTGCCGTGGCGGCGCACGCGCGATCCCTACGCGATCTGGATTTCCGAAATCATGCTCCAGCAGACGCGCGTGGCGGCGGTGATTTCGTACTACAAACGCTTCCTCCGGCGCTTCCCGGATGCGGAAACGCTGGCGCGTGCCAAGGAGCGAGAGGTGCTGGCGCTGTGGAGCGGGCTCGGGTACTATTCGCGCGCGCGCAACCTGCGCAGGGCGGCGCGCGAGATCGTAGCCGGGGGCGGCTTCCCGCGCGACTACGCGGGTATCCGGGCGCTTGCGGGCGTGGGCGATTACACCGCCGCCGCCGTGGCGAGCATTGCGTTCGGATTGCCGCATGCTTGCGTGGATGGCAACGTCCGCCGCGTGATTACGCGGCTGGCGGGAGACGCGCGTGTGGACGTGGCAGCCGAGGCGGGGAAGCTGCTCGACCGGCGCAGCCCGGGGCGCGCCAATCAGGCTTTGATGGAACTGGGGGCGCTGGTTTGTCTGCCGCGCCGGCCGCGGTGCGGAGAATGCCCGGTGAACGCCCACTGTATGGCCTTCCGCGAGGGATTGCAGCATGCCTTACCCCCTCCGAAGGCGCGCCCGGGCGCAATCCGCCGGGAACGAACGCTGCTGGTCATCCGGCGGCGCGGACGCCTGCTGCTGGTCCCGAGCGTGCGCGTCAAGGGCTTCTGGGATTTGCCGGAACCGTTTGAAACCGCGAAACTTGGGGCGACTCTGGGCTCGTTTCGCCACGCCATCACGACCACCCAGTACCGCTTCGAGGTGCGCGAGGCCCGGGCGGCGAAAACTCCCCCGGGGGCCATCTGGTGGAGCGGGACGCAAGTCAATCTGAGCACCGCGGCAAGGAAGGCGCTAAAGTGTTTGAGAGGAGTGTAGGGTGCGAGGGGTTAGATGAGAAATTTCAGCCGGGCCACGATGGCGCTTGCGGCCGGATCGCTTCCGGTCCTTTTGTATGCTCTCAACAGCGGGCCGGATGCACGTCATACCGGTGCTCCTGGTGATCAACCCCTGGCCTGCGCGACGGCGGGTTGCCATACAGCTCCGCTTTCAAGCGGGCCCATCAATTTTCATGGCGGCAACGTCACCGCCACGTTCTCGTCCGGCAGCACCTACACGCCCGGAGGCGGCCCTATCACGATCACCGTGAATGTGAACGATCCCTCTCCTTCGAATGCCAATCACGGATTCCAGATGACGGCGCGCCTGGCCAGCAACCTGGTGAACGGACAGGCAGGCCGCTTCTCTTTTGCGGGCGGTTCAGGCGTTCTCGTGATCTGCGAAAACAGCACACTTCGGATTGGCGACTGCCCTCAAAGCGCGCCGGTGGAGTTCATCGAACACAACGCCAAGCGCACCGGCTCGTGGACCTTCACCTGGACGCCTCCGGCAACCAACGTGGGTAACGTTCACTTTTACGTCGCCGGCAACGCGGTCAACAACAACGGTTCTCCGGATGAAGGCGATCACGTTTATACCGCCTCCTATGTGTTGACACCGGCGGGGGGATGCACGACGCCGGTGATCGATGGCATACAATCCGCTGGCGAGTTCGGCGCACGGCAGGATTTTTCCACGGGCTCATGGCTGGAAATCTATGGGCTCACGATGATGAATCTTTCCTCCACCACCGCGGATTGGAACGGCAAGTTTAACGGGGACCAGGCGCCCACCGTGGTCGATGGCGTCAGCGCCTCGGTGAACGGCCAGCCGGCGGCGGTGTGGTTTGTCAGTCCCGGACAAATGAATGTGCAGGCTCCTGGATTGGAGGCCACCGGACCGGTGGCCATCACCGTGACGGATTCCCGGCTCAGCGGCTGCCCGCAAACCAGCGCGCCCTCGATCCTGACGCAGCGGCCAACTGCGCCGGGGCTGCTGGCCAAAACCGCATGGAAGATCGGCGGCAAGCAGTATCTGACGGCGTTCTTCCCCGATTTCACCACGTTTGTCGGCAATATTCCGGGATTCCCCTCGCGTCCGGTGAAATCCGGGGAGCGAATCGTCACCTTCGGAATCGGTTTTGGGCCTACCAACCCGTTCTTTACACCCGGAATCATCGTATCAGGCACGAACCGGATCACGGGCGACTTGCAGGTGACCATCGGAGGCGTGCCCTTGCCGGAAGCCAACATCGAGTACGCGGGGCTGACGCCGGGATTCATCGGCCTGTATCAATTCAACCTGTTGATCCCGACGTTGCCCGATGGCGACCATCAGGTGGTTGTGACGCTGAACGGAGAACCTCTGCCGCAGACTTTGTATATCACCGTTCAGAATTAGACGCCGCGCAGGTTGCCCCACAGATCGACGTGCAGGCGGGGGCTGTAGCGGAATCCTTCCCGCTTGCAGAGCTCCGCAAGCCAGCGCCCGCGCTCGCGCACGACCTCCGCCGTCGTGCCCTCCGGCATCAGCAGGACGCGGTCGCGGTCTGCCGCGGTTTCGGCGATGATCCGCTTGACCTCCGCGAGATCCTCGGCAGCGGTGATGACGAACTTGAGTTGATAAGGATGCTCGGCCATCAGACGCTTCAACACTTCCGGCTGATAGCGCAGGCGTTCGTGTTGCAGGGCATGGCGTCCGCCTTCCCGCTCGCGCGGTGTGGAGCTCGAAAGTTTCGGACTGATGCTCATCAGGTCGCAGGCGACCGGCTGATACACGGTCCCGGCGGTCTCGATCGTGATCTGCCGCCCCGCGGCTTTCAATTTCGCCGCCAGATCCACGACGGCCGGGAACAGCATCGGCTCGCCGCCGGTGATCACGGCGTGGGCCGCGGCCGGGTACCGGGCGACCTCGGAGACGATCGCGTCGGCGGACATCTCCGTCCCCTCCGGCTCCCAGGAAGTGTGTGGGGTATCACACCACACGCACCGGAGGTTGCATCCGGAGATGCGGACAAAGACGCTCGGAACGCCTGCGAGCATGCCCTCGCCCTGAATCGAATAGAAAATCTCGGCGATTCTCATGACGGATAGGGCAGGGGATCGATGAGCCCTGCTTCGTGGAATCCCTTGCGGCGCAGCAGGCAGGAATCGCACTGGCCGCAGGGCCGGCCGTGAAGATCGGGATCGTAACAACTATGCGTCGCCGCCAGGTCGACGCCGGCTTCGACCGCCAGTTTCACGATCCCGGCTTTGTCCAGATGGAGGAGAGGCGTGTGAATGCGCAGAGTGGTGCGGCCTTCGACGCCGGCCTTGGTCGCCAAGTTCGCCATCGTTTCGAAGGCCGCGATGAACTCGGGCCGGCAATCGGGGTAGCCGGAGTAATCAATCGCGTTCACACCGACAAAAATATCCGAACACTCCAGCACCTCGGCCCATGCCATCGCGTAGGCGAGAAAGATCGTGTTGCGCGCGGGAACGTAGGTGACCGGGATGCCGGCCGGGAGTTCGTCCGCCGTGGCGTGCTTCGGAACGGCGATATCGGCCGTGAGGGCGCTGCCGCCGAAGGCGCGCAGATCGATGCTGACGATACGGTGCTCGTGGACGCCGAAATGCCGCGCCACACGCGCCGCGGCTTCGAGTTCGATGCGGTGCCGCTGCCCATAGTCAAACGACAGCGCGTAACAGTCGAATCCCTCGCGCCGCGCGACGCCCAAAGACGTGGACGAATCCAGGCCTCCGCTTAACAGGCAGACCGCTTTCATGGGAACCTTATTCTAACCGGAGCAGCCGCGTGGTTGCCGAGCGCTTGAGGCCGGCTACCGGCCCAAGGCTGCCTTCACACGCTCCGGCGTGAACGGGATCTCGCGGATGCGAACCCCGGTTGCGTCGAAAATGGCGTTGCCGATGGCGGCTGCGATCACGGTGATCGATGTTTCGCCTGCGCCCATGGCCCGGCCATCGAGCTGGTTGAGCAGCGTCGTTCGGATCTCGGGAACCTCAAAGCCCAGCGGCAGGCTGTGATAGGTGCGCCAGTCGGCCGAGGTGATCTTCTCGTTGTCCCAGGTGACTTCTTCTCCCAGCGCCCGGCTCATACCTTGCAGGGCGCCGCCTTCCACCTGGTTGCGCAGCCCGTCCGGATTGGAGACGGGACCCGTGTCGCTCGCGGCGGAGATGCGCTTCACGACGACCCGGCCATTCTCCTGGTTCACTTCGACCTCCACGGCGATGGCAGTGTATCCGTTGTCACCTTCGTACAGCACGGAGGCCACGCCGCGTCCGGTGGCCAAGCCGCGCCGCGGAATGCCCGGTCTCGGAGACGGCCGCGTCTCCCAGTTGAGCCCGCGCGCCGCCGCGCGCAGCGTTTCAATCAGGCGCGGATCGCTCAGGTGGCGCACACGGTATTCCACCGGATCCGCCTTGGCGAAGGTCGCGCACTCATCCATGAAACATTCGTGTGCAAAAGTGTTTTGCAGACGCCAGGGGCTGCGCAGCGGCCCCGTCCAGAAGGGCGAGGCCACAGTATGCGTGAGCACGCGCCCGCTTTCCACTTTCCCGGTTCCGCGCGGCGCGCCTCCCATGCGCGCCGCCAGATAGGACGGCACGGCGTTCTGGTTGTTGGAATAATTCGCGGGCTGCGGGGCAGGGGAGCGCGGCTGGAACGGCGCGGGCTCGAAACCGAGCAGGAAGCCGGTGATCACGTTTCCAGGCTGGTTTGCGCCCGGCCGGCCCCCAAGCGTGGGCGCCCAGGACTCATGATCCCAAGCGACGATGTTGCTCTGCGCGTCCAAAGCGGCGCGCTGGTCGAGCACGAACGCATAGCCATAATTCTCCCAGGCCATCTCGTCCTTGCGGCTCAACTGCACGCGCACCGGCCTGCCCACGGCTTGCGAAAGAATCGCGGCGTCGTAGGTGGCCGTATCGGCTCCGTTGATGCCGTAGCAGCCCGACCCGCGCTTGAAAATCACGCGGAGGTTTTCCGGCTTCAGGCCGAGGATCATCGCGCAGGTCTGCTTCTGATACCAGACGCCCTGTGTGGCCGAGTAGAGCGTTCCGCGCTCGCCTGAAATGTCGGCCACAGCGCAGGAGCTGCCGAGCGAGCCGTGCATCTGGTAGGGATGCAGATACGTCGCCCGCAGCACTCTGCCGCCCGACGCGAGCTTCTGATCCACGTCACCGGAATCGACCACCAGCGTGTCGCGCGCGGGCTGGCGGCGCAGCCATTCATAGAAACCAGCTCGCGGAGGAAGCTGTGCGCCGCCGGTCCACGTCACTTTCAGTTTCTCCGCGGCTTGTTGTGCCTGCCACGGCTTTTCCGCAATCACGCCGACGAAGTTTTTCTTGACGACGACCTTCACAAGGCCGGGCAGGCCGCGCACCGAGGATTCATCCGCGGCGGCCACGGAGGCACCGATGCGCGGCGGTCGCACGACCTTGCCGTGCAGCATTCCGGGGAGCCGTACGTTATGGACGAACTCGAAACGGCCGGTGACAATGTCGGGCAGATCCGGCCGCGGCACGGGCTTGCCCAGGACGGTCCATGCGGAGGGACGTTTGCGCTCAGCTCTGGGATCCACGCGCAGATTCAGCTTGCGGCCCGCGACCAGCGTGCCGTAGGCGACCACGCGCGGCGCGGGCGTCTTCGTCCGGACGAGGCCATTTTCCGCCACCAGGTCGGTGACGGGAACGCCCAGCCGCTGGGCTGCCATCCGCAGCAGCGCCTCGCGGGCGGTGGCGCAGGCCTGGGCTAGATTGCTGTTGTTGAAATTCGCCGGGTGCGACTGGCTTCCGGAAGTGTGCGCCTGATCCGGCGTCAGCGCGGTATCGCAATAAATCAGCGTGACGCGGTCGAAGGGAACCGAAAGTTCCTCGGCCACCAGTTGCTGTTGCGCCGTGGCAATGCCTTGGCCGAGTTCCTCCTTGCCGGTGAACGCGGTAACGTTGCCGTCGGCGTCGATCGCGATCCAGGAGTCCAGTTCGCTCAACGGGGGCGAGCCGGGCGTCGGGCCGCCCTGCGCGGAGGCGCGCTGCGGACCGCTCATCGAGAACGACACGATCAGCGCACCCGAGGTCTTGAGGAAATCACGCCGCTTCATTGCCGCACCTCCCGGGCGTAGCGCGCAATGGCGCGCAGCATCCGGACGTTGGTGAAGCAGCGGCACAGCACGGCGCTCATCGCCTGGCGGATCTGCGCGGGCGTGGCGTTCGGATTGCTGTCGAGATACGCTTTGGCGGTCATGAGGGCGCCGTTTACGCAGAAGCCGCATTGTGCCGCGCCTTCTTCGATGAAGGCCCGCTGGATGGGATGCAGCCGCTCGGGCGAACCCAGCCCTTCGAGCGTCGTGATCTCCGCATTCTTGACGGAATCGACGGTGGTGATGCAACTCCGCCGCGCCTGGCCGTTGACGATGACGGTGCAGGCGCCGCACTGGCCGAGCCCGCAGCCGAACTTGGGTCCGTTCAGCGCGAGGTCGTCGCTGAGTGCGTAGAGGAGGGGAGTCGCGGGATCGAGGTCGAGCGTGTGCTCGCGGCCGTTGACCTTGAGTTTGACGGTGGCCATAGGTCGAGCGTACGGTGTGGGCTCCGGCGCGTCAAGGGGCGGCGATTGCTGACCATTGAGGACCTACGCCCCCAGCTCGTTCCGGATCGCTTCCGCGATGGAATGTGCGAAATGGCGTACGCGCTCCTCGTTGGGACCTTCCACCATCACGCGCGCCAGAGGCTCGGTGCCGGAAAAGCGCACCAGCACGCGTCCGGCGGATCCGAACTCGGACTCCGCTTTTCGGATCTCTCGCTGCGCGGTCGCCAGTTCCTCGAGCGGCCGCTTGCTCTTCACGCGGACGTTTACCAGGAGCTGGGGGCAAATCTCTAGTTCGGACGTGAGCGCATCCAGGTCGCGGCACGATTCCTTCATCACCTGGCATACGCGCAAAGCCGTGAGTAAACCGTCCCCAGTGGTGGCGTACTGGCGGAAAATCACGTGGCCGCTCTGTTCGCCTCCCAGCGGAGCATCGCGCTTGAGCATCTCCTCCAGAACGTATTTATCGCCCACAGCGGTGCGCACCAGCGCGATCCCGTGCCGTGCCAGGGCCCGCTCAAGTCCCAGGTTCGACATGACCGTGGCCACCACCTCTTTCAAGCCGCCGTGCTCTTTCATCCACAGGGCCGTCAGCAGGAGCACGGCGTCGCCGTCGACGATCTTGCCGGAATGCGAGACAAAGATGGCCCGGTCGGCGTCTCCGTCGAATGCAACTCCGAGATGCGCTCCGGCCGCAAGCACGCGGGCGCGCAGGCTCTCTACATGCTGCGATCCGCAATCCAGGTTGATGTTGATTCCATCGGGCTGATTGTGGATGCAATCGACCGATGCGCCGAGCCGCGCAAACAGCGCCGGAGCCAGATAGGTCGCCGCGCCGTTGGCTGGATCGATGACCAACTTCAGCCCGGCGAGACCCTCGGGCAGCGTGGATGCCAGGTGCGCGAGGTAGCTTTCGTCCAGGCCCGCATCAACGTTGACCGCTCGCGGCACGGGCGCGGCGCCGGCGGCGGCCCAGGCGAACATGAGTTTCTCGATTTCCTGCTCCTCGGCATCGGGAAGCTTGAAGCCGGAATGGTCGAAGATCTTGACGCCGTTGTCGTGATAGGGATTATGCGACGCCGAGATCATCATGCCCGCCGCGAAGGGCCCGGTCTGCGTTACATAGGCGAGGCCCGGCGTTGTGATCAAGCCTGCGCAGCGCGGGCGCACACCTCCCTGTGCGAGTCCGCCCGCCAGGTGTTCCGCGATCCATGGGCCGGATTCGCGGGTGTCCATGCCGATGACGACTTCGGGATCCAGATGATGCGCACCGGTCCAGCGCGCCAGCGCGAGGCCCAACGCGAACATGGTCGGCCGGTCCAGCGGATACTCGCCGGCCCGGCCCCGGATGCCGTCGGTGCCAAACAACACTCTCATATGCCTGCTAGGGAACCCTCTCAATCGTGAGATTCACCGTCACGCGGGACGGCGACTCCAGTTGCACGGCGGGATCAGCGACGAAGGCGTTGGCGATGACGGTGGCGCTGCGGTCCAGGCCGGTCATCTCCACGGCGTCGGTCTGCGCGGCTTCGAGGCGCCGCAGGCGCGATTCCGGCCCGCTGACGCGCACGGTTTCCGGACGCACCGCGTGACGGGTGAGCCGGAAACCCGCCGCGGGGGAGCCGCGCAGATCCGCATGCACCGGTATTTCCTTCGAGACGCGCCGGTCAAACTCCAAGAGGATGCGGGAAGGGACAGCGGATAAGAAACTGATGCCCGCGGGCAGCGCGACATCCCGGCTGGAAATGGTGTAACTCTGCTGTCCCGGCGCGGACACTGAAGATAAATCCAGAAGGACCTTAATCCCGGAAAGATTCTCGCGGCTCAGGATGGCGGACGGTCCGCGCAATTCGATCTGCACGCTATCCGGCACATCGGAGGCGATGACGAAGTCTTCTCGCAGATTCGCGAAATACACGCCGGCCGCCTGCACGGTGACCAGCTCGGGTTCCCCGACCACGGCAAACCACAGCAGTACGGCCAGCGCCAGTGAGCCGAGCTTCCAGGCCCAGTTGTGAAGCAGAAGGCGCCGCAGCGTCCTCACGGCTGTGCCCGCCCGAGTTGAGGTTCCGGAGCCCGCTCCTCGTTTCCTCTGGCCCCCGTGACGTGTCGGATCAAACGCTCCCGCAAGCGCTCCAGCGAGACATTGCTTTCCAATTCTCCCCGCCACGCCACCGAAATCTGCCCGGTTTCCTCGGAGATGGCGATCGCCAGGGCGTCGCTTTCCTCCGTGATGCCGATGGCGGCTCGATGGCGCGTGCCGAGCTTGCGGTTCCCCACGGGCGGCACGTGGAGCGGCAGAAAGCAGGCCGCGGCAGCGATGCGGTCACCTTGAATGATTGCGGCGCCGTCGTGCAATTGTCCGCCGGCCTGAAAGATGGAGCACAGCAGATCGCGCGAAACCAGCGCGTCCAGCGCCACCCCGCTTTCGATGAACGTGCGTAAGCCGATGTCGCGCTCAATCACGATAAGAGCCCCGGCGGGCGCCACGGCGCGCTGGCCGATCATCTGTTCCACGGCGAGCATCACTTCCTCCACCACCTCGCGCCGCTCCAAGCGCCCTCCCATTCCCGACCAGCGCAGGCGCCCCAGGCGCGCCAGCATGGCGCGGATCTCAGCGTGGAACATCACGATCAAGGCGATGGCGGTGTATGGCGCCAATGTGCTTAAGACGGTGCGCAACAAGTCCAGTTTGAGCGAGACAGCGATGAGATATACGATCACCAGTACCAAGAGTCCGGTAAGCACGGAAATCGCGCGACGCCCGCGCAACATCAGGATGAAGTTGTAGAGCAACGCGGCGACAGCCAGAATGTCAACCACCGAAGTGAACGTGAGCTCCGGGATGATCGGGACCCAATCCTGTAACATGGCGCGCGGGGAAGACTAACTGTAGTGTATCGCAGGCCAGCGTCCCGTCCCACAAATGCGTTGAAAAACCGTCGTGGGCCAGATGCCCCGCCGCGGCGCGCCTATTGCATGACGGGCCGCACCACCATCCCCGGGCTCAGCGCGCGCCCTCCGGGAACCGCCACCGCATCGCCTTCCTTCAGCTCATGAACTTGGGTGCGCGTGACGTTGGCGACGCCCTGCGTCACGCTTCGCCACGCGAGTTTGTTGCCTTCGAGAATGTAGACGCCGTCCATGCCATCCTGGCGGAACAAAGCCTCCTTCGCGATGGTGATCGCGCCTTCGACCATCTCCGAGCGGATTACGGCGTTCACGTTCGTTCCGGGAATCAGATCCCCTTCCGGATTCGCGATCAAACAGATGACTTCGCCGACCTGGCGCGCGCCCAGCGCCACGATTTGCGTAGGCAGGCGGTCGACCGCGCCCTTCCATTCGCGGCCCGGAGCGGCGTCCCAGGTGATGACCACTGGCATGCCGTGCTGCACGCGGCCCAAGTCCGGCTCGTCGACGTACAGTTTGATGCGCACCCGGTTGAGCACCCCGATCGTGGCCACCGTATCGCCCGGATTCAGGAACGCGCCCGGCTTGAGATCGAATTGATAGATGACGCCGCCGATGGGAGCGCGAACCGTGCTTTTCTCGATCCGCAGGCGCGCGGCATCGCGCGCGATCTCCGCTTCTTTCAAACGCGCGTCGATGGAGGCTCGTGTGGAAGGCTCCACCAGCGCAGGCCGGAGCCGGGCTGCCGCTTCGACCCGCTGTTGGGCCGCTTCGACGCGATCCCGGGCCGCGTCCACTTCGGAGCGCAGGACAGCCCCCTTGGATTGAAGCCGCAGCAGCCGTTCGTATTCCCGCTGGGCCTGGCTCAGCTCAAGCGCCGCCGCTTCCATCTGATTTTGAACGCTCACCTTGTCGGCGGCGCGCCCGCCCTGATCGAGCAGCGCGTATTCGGCGCGAACTTGTTCGATGCGGGCTTCGGCCGCCTGGAGATCGATGCGCGCCTGCGCGGTGTCCAGTTCCACCAGCGGATCGCCCTGGGCCACGCGCTGGCGCAGTTGCACCAGAATGCGCGCCACAGGCCCGCCGATTTCGGCTTTTGCCGCAGCCCACTGTTCCGGCTCCACGGTTCCATTCGTCGATACCGAGCTGGAAATCGTTTCGCGGATCGCCTTGATGAAGCTAACCTCCGGCGGCTGGTTGCGATACTCGACGAACCTCCAGGCTGCATAGCCGAGCGCGCCCAGCAGAGCCAGCGGGACCCAATAGCGCAATTTCACGAGCGGGGCCTCGCGCAATAATCGAATAAGACCTGCCATTCGGCGCGCTGAATTTCGCGCGCGGCCTGTTCCTGTGCCGTGCCCGGCTGTGCGGCGGCGCGCTCGCAGAAAGAGATGAAGCCGTAGGGATCCCAGCGGCCCACGCGAAACTCCGCTTCAGGAATCCGCCTCAGCACCTCGGAAGCGGCCCGCGCGGTTTCGGGAAACGTCGGATGATCTCCGCCGGCGCGCCCGAACCAGTAGGCGGCGTTGCCGTAGTCGGGTTCCTGGCGATGCAGGATGCCGTGCCACAGCGCGCCCTCGGCGCTCTTGGAGGCGTCGGCCAAGGCGTGCGCCTCTTCAAAGCAGGAAAAGTACAGCCACAGGCCGGCCATGCTCGCTCCGGGATCCTTCGCATGCGCGAATAGCTCCGAGGGCTTCAGCACGCTCAGCAGCCTGCGCGCCTCCGGACTGCTGCACTGGGTACAGGTCAGGGGCGCCAATCGGTTTCCATCTCCATCGAGAGCCAGAATGCGTGCAACGTTGGAACCATATTTTGCGGGGTCAAATCCCATGAACGCGCTATACTCCATTCTAATGCGGGCCCTGGTGCTCTCTGGCGGAGGCTTGTTCGGAGCCTGGCAGGCGGGCGCTTGGAGTGAGGCGTCGAAGCTCTTCACGCCCGATCTGATCGTGGGCTGCTCCGTGGGAGCCGTCAACGGATACGCCATCGCCACGGGCGCCTCACCGGAGCAATTGTTCGCGTTGTGGCGCGCCCGCGAACGGGCGGCTTTGAAACATCTGCACGCCAATCTGCAAGAGCTTGCCCGCCAACCCTTACGGCTGCCCTTCGCGTTGACGGTCACCGATATTTTCCGCATGAGGCCGCGGATCGTTCGTGATGCGGAAGTCACCTGGCGGCATCTGGCGGCCTCCTGCGCCGTGCCGCTGCTGTTGCCGCCGGTACAGATCGATGGGAGCTGGTATTCCGACGGTGGCCTGTTGAACCCGCTGCCGGTGTGGGCCGCGGTGGATCTGGGGGCGACCGAGATTCTGGCTCTCGACGTCTTCCGCGAGTTTCCCGTCGTGTGGATGCGCCCGGCAGTGCGTCTGTTCCGCGCCTTGTTCGGGTATCATCCGCCCGTGCCGGGCGGAACGAAATTGATCGTGGCCTCGCCCAGTGAGCGGCTCGGCGGGTTGCGCGATGCGGTGCGCTGGGACGCGGGCAAAATCGAGCGCTGGCTGGAGTTGGGCGCGCGCGATGCCCGAAACCATTTCCGTCCGGATATGTTTTCGTGCATAATAAATCCGTAATGGCTACCTTCCGCGTGCACCGCCTCAAGGACCACCTGCGCCAATCGTTCCGTTACGCGCCGCACGTGAGCGGTACGGCGATGATCAAGCCACGCGACTATGAAGCTCGCGGGGAACTGGAGGCCGCCACGCCCTACGCCGCGTTTTTCGCCCTGCGCGACACCGCGGAGCCGCTGACGGTAGGCGATGTTCTCGAAGCCGACGGAGTGCTCTATATTTTCAAGTTCGTCGGATTCGAGCAGGCGGCTTGGGTTCAACCCGCTTCCGCCGGGGCGCGACCCGAGCAGGACTATGCGAACACGCCATGAGCGTCATTAGCGGCCCCAGGACTCTTGGCAGCGCAGCCTGAATGGCCTGCCCAGAAGTCGAACCCGCCCCCGCTGCGTGGGATAATCAAGGTTCTTCCCCGCATGGGCCGCATCCGAATCCTCTCCGATACCGTCGCCAACAAGATCGCAGCCGGCGAAGTGGTCGAGCGCCCGGCGAGCGTCGTCAAGGAGCTGCTGGAAAACTCGCTCGACGCCGGGGGGCGTGATTTCCGCATCGAAATCGAAGCCGCGGGGCAGCGGATGATCCGGCTCGCCGACGACGGCTGCGGCATGATGCGCGACGACGCGCTGCTCGCCTTCGAGCGCCACGCCACCAGCAAGCTCGCCGACGTAAAGGATCTGCTGGCGATCTCCACGCTCGGCTTCCGCGGCGAGGCGCTGCCGTCGATCGCTTCGGTCTCGCGCCTGCTGCTCGAAACGCGCACGCCGGAGGAACCCTCAGGCACAGCCGTCGAGATCGCGGGCGGCAAACTGCTGCGCTGCGACGAGACCGCGCGCACGCCCGGCACCACCATCACGGTGCGCGACCTCTTCTACAACGTCCCGGCGCGCAAGAAGTTTCTGCGCAGCGACCAAACCGAAATTGCGCACATCGCTTCGCTAGTCACCCACTACAGCCTCGCGCATCCGGGCAAAAGTTTCCTGCTGCGCCATAATAACGCCGAGCTGCTGAACGTCACACCCGTCGCTACATTGCGCGAACGCGTGTTTCAAGTCTTCGGCAGCCAGGTCCTGGAGGACCTGTTAGACCTGGGTGACTTGTCTCGTGAACTGGCTATCCCTTTGGAACCCGGTGAAGCCCCGATGACCCGCCGTTTCCGCCTGCGCGGCTTTGTCAGCGGCCCGCAGGTGCAAAAACTGAACCGCCATTCGATTTTCCTGTTCGTGAACGGCCGCCTGATTCGCGACCGCCTGCTGCTGCACGCGCTTTCCTCGGCGTATCACAACCTGATGCCGCTGGCCTGCTTCCCCTTCGCGCTGCTGTTCCTCGATTGCGATGCCGAGGAGGTCGACGTGAATGTTCATCCGTCGAAGACCGAGGTCCGTTTCCGGCACGGCGGCCTAGTGCACGATTTCGTGCGCGATGCGGTTCGCGAAACGCTGATGGCGCAACGCCCCGTTTCGAGCCTGCCCGTGCCGCCGCAGCCCGCCGCCGCGTTGCCGTACTCGGAGTTCAGCCAGCGCATGGAGACTCTGAGCTTTGGTTCCGGCATGCCTGCCGATTTCGCCGCACCGTCCAGCCTCCCGGAGTTCACCCTGCACCGGCCGCCTTCGCCCGCGCCGCGCTTCGATTTCACCGAGCCGGCGCAGAATGGCCTTCCGGTTCCCGACACGCACGGCCCCATCTTCCCGGGAGCGCAATTGCCCGAGCCTGAGACGCTGGACGCTCTGCGCGACTTGCGCCCTCTCGGCCAGATTCATGACAGCTTCATCGTGGCCGCCGGGCGCGACGGATTATGGATCATCGACCAGCACGTCGCCCACGAGCGCATTCTGTTCGAACAAGTGCTCGCCCAGCGCGCCCGCAGCGCCGCCGAAAGCCAGCGCATGCTGGTGCCTACAGTCATTCAGGTTACGCCCTCGCAGCAGATCGAATACGCCCGGATCGCGGAAGAGCTCGAAGCACTGGGATTTGAAACCGAGCCGTTCGGTAACCGCACCATCGCGGTGAAGACGGCTCCGGCGGGCATTCCGGCGGGCGAGATCGAAAAGGCCATCTTCGAGATTCTCGAAATCTCCGAGCGGGAACTGCGCAAGGCTTCAATCGAAGACCAGCGGCGCGCCATGGCCGCCTCCATCGCCTGCCGCGCGGCGATCAAGATCAACACGCGTCTGGAGCCCGCGAAAATCGACTGGCTGCTGCGCGCCCTGGCCGCGACTTCGTGTCCCATGAGCTGCCCGCACGGCCGGCCCATCGCGCTGCGCTATGCCACGCGCGATATCCTGAAGAGCTTCCACAGAATCTGATATGCGAATCGTGCTGACGACGCTTCTAGCCACGGCCGCGGTCACGGCTCAACCAGCGAGCGCTACGCTTCCGCCTGTAACGCACGCGCTGCGGATCAAGTGGGCCGTCGTCAGCACGGTCGGCGCTTCGAACCTGGCGGGAGGACTGTTCGCGGCGGGCTGGGGAACCGCGTTCAACAAGCCCGAGGAGTACGGTCCGCACTGGGAGGGCTATGGCAAGCGCTACGGCATGCGTCTGACCGGCAGCGCCACGAGCAACGCGATGGAAGCAGGTCTTGGAGCACTGTGGGGGGAAGACCCGCGCTATCCGCGTCTCGGGAGAGGAGCGAGTTTCGGCGCCCGTCTGGATCGGGCCTGGAAGTACTCGTTTGTGGCTCGCCGCGGGAGCGGCAACGCGATGCCGGCCTACGCCCGCTATATCGCCATTCCGGGAAGCAATTTCCTGGCGAACACCTGGCGCGCCGGCAGCGAAACGCAGGTGAATGACGCATTGATCCGTACCGGGTTGGGATTTGCGGGCCGCATTACGGCAAACCTGTTCGCCGAGTTTTGGCCTGACGTCCAACGGCGCCTGTTTCGCGGTGGGCGCTGAACTCTGCTATTCTCAAAGTGCCCCAACGACGCGTTTCGCCCTCCTTGTGTGCGCGGCCGGCCTGTGCCCGGCGCAAGAAATTTCGGCGCCAGAAGGTTCCGGCGGCGATCCAACCTTCACCGCCGAAGCCGCGGCCCTGCCCGCGCCTGTAATCGGGGCGGTCATCGGCCGCGATGCGGCCCCGCCGATCGCTCATTGGGACGGATGCGGAAAGCACTACGCCCTCCGCTTTTTCGGCAGCGCCGCCAGCAATCTCACGGAGGCCGGACTGGGCGGCATGTTACGCGCGCTACATCGCCATCCCGGAAGCAACATCTGGTTGGACGTACGCAAGTTGGCGGTTCGCAGGCCCCGCGAATAACACGTGAGCCGCGCTCGCAGGTATCACAGTTTGTGATAGCTTGGCTGCATGCGCAAACTGCTTGCTGCCGCCCTTTTCTGCGCCGCCGCGGTCAGCGCACAGTGGCTCCACTATCCGAGCGCGGGGCTGCCCCGCAAGCCGGACGGTTCGCCCGATTTGGCCGCGCCCGCTCCCCGCAAGCCGGACGGTTCGCCTGATCTCGGCGGGATCTGGCACCGCATCCGCGCCGCGAACGCACCCACGGGACCCGAGTTCGGCAATACGGTCGACTATTACATGAAGGGCGGCGAGGCGCCTCCTCCGCTGAAGCCGTGGGCGGCCGAACTGCTGCGCAAGCGCCGCTGGGAGGATCTGGGCGGCGGACGCCCTTCGGAACGCTGCCTGCCGCACGGCATCCTGGGCGGCATGCTGCCTAACGTGCCCTTCAAGGTGGTCGAAACTCCCGGCAACACAATCTTGTTGTTCGAGCAGCTCACACAGTTCCGGCAGATTTTCACCGACGACCGTCCGTTCCCAACAGACATGCAACCGGCCTGGTACGGATACTCAGTAGGCCACTGGGAAAGCGACGAGTTCGTGGTCGAAACGCGCGGCTTCAACGATCTCACGTGGCTCGATGACAGCGGCACGCCGCACACGGAGAAGATGCGGGCCATCGAGCGCTTCCGCCGCCTGAGCGTGGGCCGGATGGATCTCGAAGTCACCATCGACGATCCGGAAGCCTACACGGCACCGTGGACGGTGCTGATTCAACTGGAGCTGATGCCCGACACGGAGCTGATCGAGGACGTCTGCGACAACGAAAAGGACGCGCAGCACTTCAAAAGGCTGTAGGGAACCGGGAAGTGCATCCCGGCGTTCTCAAAAACTCACCCGTACGCCGCCGAGCGCGTTCCGCGACCAGGCCCCATAGCCGTTCACTTCCTGGTATTGCTCGTCGAACAGGTTGTTGATGCGGATGAATAAGCTCACCTGGCGCGTGGCGTTCAGGCTGGCGCTCAGGTAGCCCACGTTATACGCCGTGATGCGGTTCACGCCAAAACTTGCGAACGCGTTTCTGCTGTTTCCGGTGAAGCGCGCGCCGATGATGGCGTTCCAGCGCGCGCGCGTGATCTCGAGCGAAGCGGTGCCCGAATTCCGCGGCCGCCGCAGGAGCTGCTGCCCGATGTCGCTCGTTGACGCCGAGCCGAGGATGCGCGTATTCAGCCGCGTGTAACTGCCGCGCGCCGTGATGTAGGACGTGATCTTGGCCGAGCCCGAAACTTCGACGCCCCGGCTCCGGCTGCTCGACACGTTCTGCCACGTGCCGATGAACAGCGGCGCAGGGCCCGAGACAAACTGGATCAGATCCGTATAGCGGTTCCGGAACCAGGCGACATCCGTCCGTAGGCGTCCGCCCCACCACTGGCGCGTCAGGCCCGCCTCGAAACTGTCGGTCTTGGCGGGGCGCAAGTTCGGATTGCCCACAAAGGTGGAGGCTGCGGCGAAACTTTCCAGCAGCGTCGGCTGCTTAATGCCCCGGCCAAGGCTCAGGCGCAGATACGTGTCGGCCGGCAGCCGGAAGCTGACCGCGCCGCGCGGTGCAAAGCGGTATCCGAAAATGTTGCTGTGCTCCATGCGCGCGCCGGCGGAAAAGAACACACGCCCCCTCCAATCGTATTGCTCGAACAGACTGAGGCCGTTGTTGCGCCGGTCGACGTCATTGTTCGTGATCAGGCCGGACTGGCGCTCGAAATCATAACCCGCAACGAATGTTCCGCCCCGGTGCGACACCGTAGCTTGGTAAGCCGCGTTGGTGCGATCCGTGATGGAAAGGCTGGTGGTGGGGAAGGTGGAAATCGTCTGGTTTACCAGGCGCGTGCCAGGATCGGGCGTGGAGCCGGGTGGCACAAGGCGCACGAAAAAAACCTGGCCGCCCGGCTGGTCGCGAACCAAAGCCGAGAGCGGGTATCGTTCGCTCACCAGATCCTGGAAGCGGCTGCGAAGGCGGTGATAGCCGAAGCTTGTGCGCTGCGTCAGCCAGTCGTTGCGATTGTCTTCGAGGCGAAGGCCTACTACGGAGTCGCGGTCGCGTTGATGGGCGTCCAGGTTGTAGGCGGTCCAGGCGGTTGTTCCGGGAGTGCCGGTGAAAGAATCAAACTCGCGGAAGGTGCCGCGGATGCTGGTCTTGTCGGAGATCTTGAATCCCAGAGCTCCAGTACCGGTGATATTGCGGAATGCGTTGTTCGGGAACTGGCCGGTGGAGCGGAACTGGTCGGCGGTCAGCGAGTAGTCCAGGCGCTGCAACAGTCCGCCGTTGACAGAGGCGGTCCAATGATCCGTCGAGAAGGAACCGCGCTCGTAGTACAGCTCGCCATGCGGCCGCATCGTCTCCGGGTCGCCGCGTTTGGTGAACATCTGAATGACCCCGCTGGCTGCCTCCGCGCCGTACAGAGAGCTCTGCGGCCCGCGCACGATCTCCATGCGATCCAGACCCGGCGTCGAGAGCCCGACCAGGTTGATCGCGCCACCCGGGTCCGTGACCGGCACACCGTCCAGCAGCACGACCACGGCGTTCGATTCGCCGCCGCGCATGAAGAGACTGGTAATGCCGCCGTTGCTGCCGGTCTGGACGATGTTCAGGCCCGGCGAGTCACGCAGCACGTCCGCCACACGGTTGAATTGGCGGACCTTGAAATCGCTCGCAGTAAAAACGGTGGCCGAGACGCCCGCCTCTTCCAGCGAGATCGCCGTGCCGCCGGAGGCAGTCACCAGCACCGATTCGCTCAGCACTGCTATTTCTAACTCGAAGGATTGCTCCGTGTTCCCTGCAATTTGAACCGTGCGGGAGATCCGCCGGAAGCCTTGGGCTTCGACGGCGACGGTCGCCGGGCCGTCCGCCAAGCCCTCGATGCGATATCGGCCTTCCGGGTTGCTGGTTGCGAAGGCGCCCCTTACGCTTACGGTTGCGCCAGGGATGGCCATCCCCATCGGATCCCGGATCATTCCGGAGAGGCTCGCGGTCTGGGCTGCTGCGATGTGAATCGTGAGCGGAAGCAAAAACGCAACCGCGCGGATAAAACGTGCAATCATCAGAAGGTTTCCTCAAAACGAAAGTGTGTCTGCGATGAACTCGAAGCTTAACATGCGGCAGCGCAGTTGTCTCGAAAACAGAGGTCTGGTGACAGTCAGTGACACATATGTGACCGTGATTTTTCAAGAAATTGCCGGAAAGCTTGCTACCATCGCGGTATACAGAAGAGTCTCCATTGCGCGATTCGCCCCGTATCCGAACCTGGCTCCTGAGGCTCCACATGGTCACCGGATTGGCGCTCGCCTCCTATGCTGTCGTAATCGGAATCAGCGGGTCGGTACTCGTCTTTCGTGACGAACTCACCGCCCTGGCGCATCCCGAATTTCATAGAATTCCCGCATCTGACATCGCCACGACTCCGGACCAGGCGCTGGCCGCGGTTCGGGCAGCGTGGCCCGCAGGCCGTCCGATCAGCGTGACCTGGCCCAACGAGGAATCACCTTACTGGATGAGTTACGTTTTGCTGGATGGCGGCGCGCGCGAGGTGTTCGTGAATCCATCCACTGGGAAGGTAGTAGGTGGCCGCGACCCTGCCGGCGGATGGGTCGGCTGGCTGCTGCGGCTTCACACCAACCTCCTAGCCGGCCGGACGGGCCGTTTGGTCAACGGATGGGCCGCCTGGCTGCTGGCTTCGATGTGCGTCACCGGACTGCTGCTGTGGTTACCGGCGGACAACGGCTCATGGAGGAAGCTGTTCCGGCTCGATATGCGTGCCGGTTGGCGCAGGTTTTCCTGGCAGCTTCATCACCTGACTGGAGCGATCGCACTGCCCTTCATCTTCGTTTTGGCGATCACTGGAACCTACTTCATCTGGTCAAGCCAATATGTTCGTGCGGTGGGAAGCATCCTGCCGAGCACCGCCGAGCCGAAGCCGCAACCGGCCGAGGGACCGCTGCTGGATTTGGAGGAGATCGCGGCACGCGCCGGCATGGCCCTGCCCGGGCGGGCGATCCAGCGCATTCAGGTGGTTGATGGACCCGCTCAAGCGGTCCGTGCGACGATGCGCGAGGGCAGCCCTGCCGAATTTCATCTGGTGAGCACGGTGTTTTTGCATCCCGTGACGGGCGAAGTGTTGTTGACGAATCCGCTCGATGGCCGCCCCGCCGGCGACGCCGTGTTGGCCTGGCTCAGCGCGCTGCATTTCGGTGTGTTCGGGAAATGGCCGGTGCGGCTGCTGTGGTCTGCGCTGGGGTTGAGTTTGCCGGCCCTCGCGATTACGGGATGCCTGATGTGGTGGCGCAGGGTGGTCGAGCCGCTCCGCCGCAAGGAGCGCCAAGAGGAAAGTCGGCCGGCCTACATGGGCCGCGCGGAACTACACTAGAATAGATCGAACGCCACGGGAGGCATGCATGGCGAAGCATATCCACATCCTGGCCGCCGCGCTGAGCGTGGCTCCGCTGTTCGCGCAAGTCGACCTGAGCGGCGTGTGGGGTCCGGTGACCCACGAAGACCAGCCTGAGCGCGGGCCCGGTCCCGACCTGGTCGATTTCGCCGGCCTGCCCATTAACGACTATGCGCGCAAGTGGGCGCTGGCCTGGGACCCCGACCGCCTCGGCCTCCAGGAACACCAATGCCAGGTGCACACCGCCGCCTACATCCATCGCGGCCCGCTGCGCCTGCGCATCTGGGAAGAACGCGATCCACAAACACAGGAACTGGTCACCATCCGCATGTACAGCAGTACCTATGAACAGAACCGCACCATCTGGATGGACGGACGCCCGCATCCTCCGGAATACGCGGCGCACACCTGGATGGGTTTTTCCACCGGCAAGTGGGACGGCAACATTCTCACCGTCTACACGACTCACATTAAACAGGGCTGGCACCGCCGCAACGGGCTGCCTTCGAGCGACCGCATTACCTTGAGCGAACATTTCATCCGCCACGGGCCGCAACTGACGCACGTGACCGTAGTGACCGACCCGGATTTTCTAGCCGAACCCATGATCAAGTCCCAGGATTACATCCTCAACGACAACTCCGGCGGCAACTGGTTGTGGCCCTGCGAGTACGTCGAGGAACTGCCCGGCCAGGAACGCGGCCGCGTGCAGCATTTCCTCCCTGGCGAGAATCCGTTCCTGCGCGAGTTCGCCGGCAAGCACGGTATTGCGCTCGAAGACGCTCTGGGCGGGCCCGAGACGATGTATCCCGAGTATGCGAGGAAGAAGTGATTTTTCGCTCCCTGTTGGTGTTTTGTCTAATCGCTGTGTGCCTGCCGGCGCAGGATTATAAAGCTCCGCGCACGCCCTGGGGGACCCCCGATTTCAGCGGCGTCTGGCAACAGAATTTCCGCGACAAGAACGGCCGCCCGGTGGTGGGCCTGGATTTGGCCGATTTCACCGAGATCCCCTATCAGCCGTGGTCGAAAATGCAATACGAGTTTAACCAGACCGGCAAGGGCCAGGCCGAAGATCCCGAGGCGCAATGCTTGCCGGCCGGCGTGCCGCGCTCGACCGGACTGCCGTACCCCCTGCGTTTCATGCAGTCGCCCGAACTGATCGCGATTTTGCTTGAGGGCAATGTGCACAGCTACCGCCTGATCCCGATGAACAAGGAGCATCCCAAGGATCCGAATCCGGCGTGGATGGGCCATTCCAGCGGCAGGTGGGAAAGCGAGACGCTGGTGATCGATACGGTCGGATTTAACGACAAGACGTGGCTCGATCCGGGCGGGCATGTGCACACCGACCGCATGCGCACGATTGAGCGCTTCACGCGCATTGCGCATGACCGCCTGCTCTACGAGTTCATCATCGACGATCCCGGCGCGTATACGAGGCCGTGGGGTTGGAGCTACGCGCTCGAACTGCACCCGGACCCGGAGATTATCGAGTACGTGTGCAACGAGAACAACAAAGACGTGGAGCACATGCGCGAGGGGAACCGGTAACGCAGTCCACCGGAGCCGTCCGGCCGGTTACCATCGGCCCAGCCGACTTGAACGCGGTCCTAAGCCGCGCCCGCAAGTTTCCGAAGAACCTCATCGGGCAGCGGCAACCGGCATCCGGGTAAGACCTCCGGTAATCCTTGGCGCGCGAGGAATCACAGCGTTGGGGCTGGCGGAGTGTGGTACACTGGATTTTCATGTTCGCCGCGCGCCATCATCACCATCATTCGCACGCCCCTGGCGTTGCGCGATGGGCTCGCGCGTGACCCCAAACGAGTAAGAGTGTAAGGCCAGAGCCCGCCGGACCCCGGTGGGCTTTTTGATTTTTCAGGGAAAGGATTATGGAACTCGATTTCAAGAAACTGGACGGCCTTTTGCCGGCCGTGATTCAGGACTGGCAGACCGGCCGCGTCCTGATGGTGGGCTTCATGAACGAAGAGGCGTTTCGCAAGACGGTCGAAACCGGCAACGCCGTGTTTTACAGCCGCTCGCGGAACAAGCTGTGGCTCAAGGGCGAGACCTCGGGCCACAAACTGGTGGTCAAGGAGATTTCCGCCGATTGCGATCTCGACACGGTGCTGTTGAAGGTCGAATCGCTCGGGCCCGGCGTCTGCCACGAAGGTTATCGGAGCTGCTTCTTCAGGCTCTGGGAGGATGGAACCTGGAAGGTGGCGGAGGAGCGCGCCTACGATCCGAACACGGTCTATGGAGGCTGAGAAATGAAACTGAAACTGGGCATTCCGAAGGGCAGCCTGGAAAATTCGACGGTCGATCTGTTCCGCCGCGCGGGATTCCAGATCACGGTGAGCAGCCGGTCGTATTTCCCATCCATCGACGACCCGGAAATCGAGTGCATGCTGATCCGCGCGCAGGAGATGGCGCGCTACGTTGAGGACGGCGTACTGGACGCGGGCCTGACCGGGCGCGACTGGGTGGAAGAGAACAACGCCAAGGTACACGCAGTCGCCGATCTCATTTATTCCAAGCAAAGTTTCGGCAAAGTGCGCTGGGTGCTGGCCGTGCCGGAGTCCTCGCCGGTGCAGTCCGTGAAAGACCTGGAAGGCAAAATCATCGCGACGGAACTGGTCGCGGCCACGCAAAAATATCTGAAGAAGAACGGCGTCACGGCGAAGGTCGAGTTCAGTTGGGGCGCGACCGAGGTGAAGCCTCCGGTGCTGGCCGATGCGATCGTTGAGGTGACCGAAACCGGCTCGTCGCTCAAGGCCAATAAGCTGCGGATCGTCGAGACCGTGATGGAATCCAACACGCAGTTGATCGCCAACGTCGATTCCTGGCAGGACGACTGGAAGCGCCGCAAACTGGGCGACATCAAGATGCTGCTGGACGGCGCCATCGCGGCGCTGGGAAAGGTCGGGCTGATGCTGAACGTGGAGAAGAAGAACCTGGCGGCGGTGCTGGCCGTGTTGCCAGCGCTCAAAAAACCGACGATTTCTCATCTGAGTGACGAGGAGTGGCTGGCGCTGAACACGGTTCTCGACGAATCGGCTGTGCGCGCCATCATCCCCCGTCTGAAGGAAGCCGGGGCGCAGGGCATCGTGGAATATCCGCTGAACAAAATCGTGATGTGATGATCCGGATTCTGGAACAACACGAAGCGGGCGCGCTGGCGGCGCGCAGGGCGCAACGGTTCGACGAGGCCGAGGCAGTTGTCGCGCCGATTCTGGAGGACGTGCGCCGGCGCGGCGATGCGGCGTTGCTCGCATACGCGCGCAAGTTCGACAAGTTCGAGAAAACGAGCGTGCGCATTCCTGTGCAGGGGGCGCTCGCGCCGGAGTTTCAACAGGCGGTCACCGTGGCCGCGGAGAACATCCGCGAGTACGCCCGCCTGCAACTGCCCGCCGAGAAATCGGTCGAATATCCGGACGGGCGGCGGCTGGGGCAGATCGTGCGGCCGCTCGATTCGATGGGCGCGTATACTCCGGCGGGGCGGTATCCGCTGCCGTCGACCCTATTGATGAATGTGATCCCCGCCCAAGTGGCGGGAGTGAAGACCACCTGCGTCGCCTGTCCGCATCCCAGTCTGGAAATCCTGGGCATCGCGGCGTGGCTGGGTGTGACGCACTTCTTCCAGATGGGCGGAGCGCAAGCGGTTGCGGCGCTGGCCTACGGAACCGAGACGGTGCCCCGCGTGGACCGCATCGTCGGGCCGGGAAACATTTACGTCGCCGCGGCGAAGAAACTGATCGCGGGGGAGACCGGCATCGACTTCGTGGCGGGACCCACGGAGATCGTGATCGTCGCGGCCGAGGGCAATCCGCGCTGGATCGCGGCGGATATGCTGGCGCAAGCCGAGCATGACGTGGACGCCTCGGCGATTTTGCTGACGACTTCGCGCGAGCTGGCGCGGGCGGTCGCCCAGGAACTGGAACGCCAGTTGGCGATTCTGCCAACGGCAGCGGTCGCGCGCCCATCGATTGAAAACAACGGGGCGATCGTTGTGGTCGATGCGCTGGAGCGCGCGGTCGAATTTTCAAACCGGCTTGCACCCGAACACCTGGCTCTGCACGACGCGAGCCTCCTGCCGTTGATTCAGAACGCGGGCTCGGTGTTCCTCGGCCCGTCGAGTCCCGAAGCTGCGGGCGACTACGCATCCGGCCCGAATCACGTGCTGCCGACCTCAGGCCAGGCCCGGCTGCGCGGCGGATTGTCGGCGGCGGATTTCGTGAAGGTTATTTCGGTGCAGGAACTACAGCCGGCGGCGCTGGCGCGGCTGGCGCCGGCGATCACGATGCTCGCGCGAGCCGAAGGATTGGAGGCCCACGCGCGGTCCGTGGAGGCGAGGCAACATGACTGACGGACCACGACCCCGCCGGGCCGTGCGCGACATGGCCCCGTACTCGCCGCCGACCGGCGGACGCGAGGGCAAGCTGCGTCTGGATTTTAACGAGAACACGGCCGGCTGCTCGCCCAAAGTCATCGAGGCGCTACAGAAATATATCACTGCGGATCACCTGACGATTTATCCCGAATACGGCGCGGCGATGGAGGCTCTGGCGAAGTTCTTCGGCGTGGAGCAGGCCGAATTCACCATGACCAACGGCACGGATGAAGCCATTCAGGTGCTGCTCAATACATACGCCGACGCTGGCGACGATGTGGTGATGCTGCGGCCTTCCTACGCGATGTACCGCTTCTATGCGGAGCTGGCGGGAGCCTCGGTGCGCGAAATCGAATACCGTCCGGCGAATCTGGCGTTTCCGCTCGACAATTTCTTGGACGCGCTCCGGCCCGAGACCCGCGCCGTGCTGATCGCGAATCCAAACAACCCGACCGGCACGGGGATCGGCCGCGACAGCATCCGCCTGATTCTTGAAACCGTGCCGGATGCGGCGGTGCTCATCGACGAAGCGTATTTCGAATTCAGCGGCGTCACGGTGCTGCCCTGGATCCGCGAATATCCGAATCTCTTCGTCAGCCGCACGTTTTCAAAGGCCTACGGCATGGCGGCGATGCGCTGCGGGTGCATCTTCTCGCGGCGCCAAAACATCCAATGGCTGAAGAAGGCCCAGTCGCCCTATAGCGTAAACATGCTGGCTGCCGTGGCGGCGCGCGCCGCCGTGGAAGATACTGATTCCGTCGCGCGTTACACCGGCGAAGTGCTGGCGGCGCGCGAGCTTGCGTATGTGGGCTTGGAGCGCCTCGGCGTTCCCTACTACCGCAGCCAGGCGAATTTCATTCTGTTCCAGGCCGGCGACCGGGCCATTCCCATCCGCGATGCTCTGCGCGAGCGCGGCGTGCTGGTCCGCGACCGCAGCTATGAGATCGCCGGATGCGTGCGCGTCACCATCGGAACGCGCGGCCAGATGGAGCGCTTCCTGGCCGAGCTGGAGAAATTGTGGAAACCGTAATCGTCTTCGACATGGATGGCGTGCTCGCCGAGGTGACCGAATCCTACCGCGAGGCCATTGTGCGGACCGTGAAACATTTCACCGGCGCAAGGATCTCGCGCGACCTGGTGCAGCAATACAAGAACCGCGGCGGCTGGAACAACGACTGGGCCCTCTCGCAGAAGATCGCCGCGGATCTGGGCGTGGAGGTTCCCTACCAGACGGTGGTCGATTATTTCAACGAGATCTTCATTGGAAAGAATGGCGACGGGCTGATCATGCGCGAGCAATGGCTCCCGGCTCCGGGATTCCTGGAAGCTCTCCGCGAGCGCGCCGCACTGGCCCTGTTCACGGGCCGCCTGAAGTACGAGGCGGACATTACGCTGCGGCGCTTCGCTCCCGGTATCGTCTTCGATCCGATGTTGTGCGCCGAGCATGTGACCCGCGCCAAACCGGATCCGGAAGGCTTGCTCGAGATCCGGCGGCGCAAGCCGGGCTCGAAGCTGTGGTACGTGGGCGATACTGTGGACGATGCGCGTTCCGCGCGGGCGGCCGGAGTGCCGTTTATCGGCGTCGTTTCCAGGCACCACTCCACCCGCGGCGAGATTCTGCGCCTGTTTGAACAAGAGAAGGCCGCCGCCGTGGTGGAAAATGTCAACGAGATCGGGAGCATCGTATGAGGACGGCCACGGTCCGGCGGGACACCAGAGAAACACAAATTCGCGGGACGCTGAAACTCGAAGGCCGCGGCGCGTATGAGATTTCGACCGGCATCCGGTTTCTGGATCATATGCTGGAACTGTTCGCCAAGCACGGCGGCTTCGATCTGAAGCTTCAGGCCGCAGGCGACCTGGATGTCGACCAGCACCACACGGTGGAGGATGTGGGCATCGTGCTGGGACAGTTGTTCGCCAAGGCGCTGGGCCACCGGCGCGGCATCAACCGCGCGGGTTACTTCGTCTTGCCGATGGATGAGACACTGGCGGTGGTCGCCGTGGATCTGGGTGGACGCCCCGCGCTGGCATACAAGGATCTGGTGAAGACCCGGCTGGTAGGCGACTTGCAAGCGGAGCTGCTCGAAGATTTCTTTGGCGGATTCGTGAACCACGCTGGAGCCAATCTGCACGCCAAGGTCCTGTACGGCCGGTCGAGTCATCACAAAGTCGAAGCGATCTTCAAATGCTTTGCACGGGCCATGCGCTTCGCCTGCTCGAAGGACGCACGCCTCAAGCGGCAATTGCCATCGACCAAGGGGCTGTTGTGATCTCGGTGTTCGATTACGGGGCGGGGAATCTGCAATCGGTGCAGAATACGCTGGGCGCGATCGGAGCGGAGTATACGTTGATCCGCGACGCCGCCGCAATCCGCGGCGCTGGGAAATTGATCCTGCCCGGAGTCGGCCATTTTGGCCAGATCGCGCGGGCGCTGACCGGGATGGACGTGCGGAGCGCTTTCCTTGAACGCATCGGCGCGGGCGTGCCGTTTCTGGGGATCTGTCTGGGGTTGCAGGTGCTGTTTGCCGAGAGCGAAGAGGCTCCTGGGGAGAAAGGCCTGGGCGTGTTCGCGGGCGCCGTGAAGCGCTTTCAGGGCGATGTGCGGATTCCGCACATGGGCTGGAACCGTCTGCAGCGCCGGAGGGTCTCCCGGTTGCTGGAAGGCGCGGGCGATGCGCCGTACATGTACTTCGCCAACAGTTACTACTGTCCGGTGCTGGAGGAAACTTCAGCTACCTGCGAATATACCGTGCCGTTCACCGCCGTGCTCGAAAGCGGCAACCTCTGCGGCGTGCAGTTTCATCCCGAAAAATCAGGGCCGCTGGGCCTGAGGATCGTGCGGAATTTCGTCGAGAACGTATGCTAGCCAAGCGCATCATTCCGTGCCTGGATGTGACCGGCGGCCGCGTGGTGAAGGGCGTGAACTTCCTCAACCTGCGCGATGCCGGGGATCCCGTCGAGCTCGCCGCGCGCTATAACGATCAGGGCGCCGACGAAATCGTGTTCCTGGACATCACGGCGTCCAGCGATGAGCGCGAGACCATGGTGGACGTCGTGCGCCGCACCGCCACCGAGGTGTTTTTGCCCCTGACGGTCGGCGGCGGGATCCGCAGCGTGGAGGATGCCCGCCGCATTCTGCACGCGGGCGCGGACAAAGTGAGCGTCAACACGGCGGCGGTGCGCCGGCCCGGGCTCATCACCGAACTGAGCGGGGAATTCGGCGCGCAGGCGGTGGTGCTGGCGATTGACGCGCGTCATCGCCCCGGCGGCGGATGGAACGTCTACACGCGCGGCGGACGCCAGGACGAAGGCATCGATGCGGTGGAATGGGCCGCGCGCGGCGAAGCCCTGGGGGCAGGCGAGATCCTGCTCACCTCGATGGACACCGACGGCGTGCAAACGGGCTTCGATTGCCCGCTGACGCGGGCGGTCCGCCAGGCCACACACATTCCGGTGATCGCCTCGGGCGGGGCAGGAAAGCCCGAAGATTTCTTCGAAGTGCTGGATGACTCCGGCGCCGGAGCCGATGCGGCGCTCGCCGCCTCCGTCTTCCACTATGGAACCTATACCGTCGGCGACCTGAAAACATATCTGCGCGCGAAGGGAGTGCCGGTCCGCACATGATTATCCCGTGCATCGACCTGATGGGCGGCAAAGTCGTCCAACTCGTGCAGGGCCGCGACAAAGCCCTGGAAGGCGGCGCGCCGCTCGAAGTGCTGCGCCAGTTCGCGGCGTTTCCTGAGATCCAGGTGATCGATCTCGACGCCGCGATGGGCCAAGGCGACAATGCCGCGCTGGTGGAGATGCTCGCTTTGCGGGCCAGGTGCCGCGTGGGCGGAGGCGTGCGCACGCCGGAACGCGCGCGCCGCCTGGTGGAGCTCGGGGCGCACCGCGTGATCGTCGGCACCGCGGCCTTCACGCCCGAGATCGAATCGATCGCCGCCGCCGCCGGACCAGAACGCATCCTGATCGCGCTCGACTCAAAGGGCGGCCAGATCGTCGTGAAAGGCTGGCAGGAGGGGACCGGCTTCACTGCCGAAGAAGTGATTCACCGGCTGGAACCTTACTGCTGCGGCTTTCTTTGCACGTACGTCGACAAGGAAGGTATGCTGCAAGGCACCGACCTCGACTGGTTCCGTCGCTTACGCGCGGCCACGAGGCATGAGATCACCGCCGCCGGCGGCATCACCACCCTGGACGACGTGCGCGAGCTGCTGCGGATGAACGTGCACGCAGCCTTGGGCATGGCCATCTACACGGGGCGGCTGGATCTGGCCGAGCTGGCCGCGCTTTCGGCCGCGCAACCCGCCAGCAGCCGCCGAGCATGAGAAGCCTCCGGCGATCCGGAGGGCGGGGCGCCAGCTCGCGCGTGAAACCCGCCTCCGAAACATGGTACATTTCTTCGGGGGTGAACCATGAAGAATCTGGTATGCGCAGGCTTGGCTCTGCTTTCGGTGTTCGTGGCCGCGGGGCACTCGCAGCAGCCGCAAAAGGGCAAGGACCTCGTGTGGGCCTACCCCGTTCCGGACAAAGCGCCTCCCGGGAAAGCGCCCGAGGGTCCCAAGCGCCTGCCGGGCAGCAATCGCTCCTACACGCAAGCGCAGATTGACGACCAGTTCAATCCGCCGGACTGGTATCCGGAAGAGCACGGCCCGCTGCCGAGCATCGTCGCCAAAGGCATCCAGGCGCAGGCCTGCGGCTCGTGCCACCTGATGAGCGGCCTCGGCCACCCCGAATCGGCCGATCTTGCCGGACAGCCGTATGAATATCTGGTGCGCCAGATGAATGACTTCAAGTCCGGCGCGCGCAAGGATGCCCCCGTGCATGAGGCCTCGCAGCGCGCCGCGCGTATGAATAACATCGCCGCTGGCGTGCCCGACGATCAGATGCGCGCCGCGGTCAAGTTCTTCTCCGAGCTGAAGCCCGCGGTGTGGTACAAAGTCATCGAAGCCACGACGGTTCCAAAGACCTGGGTCAATAACGGCCGCATGCGCCTGCCGCTGCCCGGCAACGAGACGGAGCCGCTGGGAAACCGCATCATCACGTTGCCGCAAGATCCCGAGCGGGTGGAGAGCCGTGACCCGCACTCCGGTTTCATCGCCTATGTTCCGCCTGGCTCGATTGCGCGCGGGAAGGCATTGGTCGAAACCGGAGGCAACGGCAAGACCATCGCCTGCGCCACCTGCCACGGCGACGGACTCAAGGGCCTGGGCGATATGCCTCGCCTGGCGGGCATTCATCCCATCTACATCGTGCGCCAGCTTTTCAATTTCCAAGTGGGCGCGAACACCAGCTCGGCCGCCGTGCCGATGAAGAAGGTGGTCGAGAAGCTTACCGAAGACGATATGATCTCGATTGCCGCGTATGCGGCATCCTTGGTTCCCTAGCTGGAGAGAAGGCATGCCGGGCGCTGCCCTCCGGCGAGAGCTTCCTTGGGCCTTCGGGGGGGCAGCCCGCGGGCCCGGCCGTCGCGCCGCTGCGGCCGATGCGTCATTTCCACGCGGCGTAAACCGGCTTGCTCACCATCTGCTTCGGATTGGCGCCCGGGCGCGGCCGGAATTTTTGCACGCGCCCGCTGTCGACTTCGGCGACATAGAAGTTGCCTTCCTGATCCACGCTGAATCCGTGCACGCCCCAGAAGCCTCCCGGAAAATCGCCCCAGATGCCCCAGGAATACAGGAAATGGCCTTCCAGATCGTATTGCAGCATCTTCGAAGTACCGCGATCGGCGGCCCACAGTGTCCGGTCTGCGCCGATGTAGATCAGGTGAATATCGGATGGGTCGGGTCCCATGCTGAATTCGTAGAGATACTTGCCGTTCTCGTCGAACACCTGAATACGCTTGTTGCCGCGGTCGTTCACAAACACGCGGCGCGTCTGCGGATCCACGGCGACGCCGTGTACGTTGTTCATGTAGCCGGGGCGTTTTTCCGGCGGCGTGCCCTTCTGCCCCCAGTCCGCAAGGAACTTTCCGTTCTTGTCGAACTTGGCGACGCGTGTGCCGTTGTAGCCGTCGGCCACGAACAGGGTGCTATCCGGCAACCAGGCCAGAAAGGTCGGGCGGTTGAAGTGCGTGCCATCCGCACCGGCGACGCCGATGGTGCCAATGGTCTGCACCAGCCGTTTGCCGTCGTTGGAAAACTTGTGGACGGCGTGCTTGTGGTCGTCCACGACCCATACATGCTTTTCGGGATCGTACGGATTGATCGCCACGAAATGCGGGCGTTGCAGCATGCTGTCCCATTGCGTCCAGCGCTCGATGAGATTGCCGTTGGCGTCGGCGACGACGATGCAGTTCTCCCACTGCGCATCCACGCCGAGCTTGCCCGGCCAGCCTTCGGTCAGCCTAGCGGGCGCGGGCGTGCCCCCGGCGCCTCCTCCGGGCGGCGAGGCGGTGGTGGCGTCGCGCCACGGCAGCCGCCCGATCGGGAAGGAAATGCCGGGACCGAACTCGGGCAACTGTTTCGTGCGCGGCCGCGGAATCGCCGGCAGCTCTCCGCGGAACAACATGATCACGCGGTTCGGACTTTCGGCGAACACGCTCTGCCCCGCGCCATAAGTCCATTTTTCGTTGCCGGGGATGGTGCTGATATCCTTCGGCCAGCCTTTGACGATGTCGTAAGGCCCGAACATCTCCTGACCGCCCACGGGCCGCGCGGACTGCCCGAACATCGCGAATGCCAGCGCGAATCCGGCCAACGCCACAACCATCACGGATAGGTTTCGCATGGGAGCAGCATAACACCGGCACGCTCCCGCCGCACCCGCCGTTTCGCCCCGGAGCGGCGTGGTGTAGCATGAGCCTGATGCGGTACATACTGGCGTTGTTGCTCCTCGCGGTCGCGCAGGCCCAGACCGCGCCGAAATTCAAGTTCGATCCCGATTGGCCCAAGCCGCTCCCGAACAAATGGAAGCTCGGGGGCGTCACCGGCCTCGCCGTCGACAAGGATGACAACGTCTGGGTGCTGAATCGCCCAAACGATCTGACCGACATCGAATTGCATGCCGAGTTGAACCCTCCGCTCGCCGATTGCTGCGTTCATCCGCCGGCGATGATCCACTTCGACAAGCAAGGCAACGTCATCGGCTACTTCGATGCGCCGCAAGGGCATGGCATGGCGGTGGATAGCAAGGGCTTTGTCTACATCGGGCAGAACACCGTCCGCAAATACGATCCGAAAACCGGCAAAGTCGTGGCTGCGGTGCCGCGCGCGCCCGAAACCGAAACCGGCGGAGCCGCGGGCGCGGCCGAGCCGGCGCTCCCACAGCGCATTCCGGGCCGCGGCAGTCAAGGACCCGTGGCCGGATTCCTCACGCCGCCGGGCGGCCGCGGGCAGCCGAATCCGGCGGCGCAAGCCAAGCAGGCGGCCTCCACAGCCGCCTTCCGCGCCAAGTATCCCCCAACGACTCCCATGATCGTCGGCCAGATTGAAGAGATCCGGCTCGACGAAGCGGCGCGCGAATTGTACGCCGCCGACAGTTACCTGGGCGGGCGCGTCATGGTATTCGACCTCGATACCTTCCAGTTCAAGCGCGGCTGGGGAGCCTACGGGCACGCGCTCTCGGAAATCAGCACAAATGATGCGGACCGCGCCTACACTCCCGGCGGGCCCATGCCCAAGGAGTTCCGCGGACACCTGACCATCAACATCTCCAACGACGGTTTGGTCTACGCCGCCGATCGTAACGCCAATCGCATCCATGTCACCACCAAGCAGGGCAAGTTCCTGAAGGAATTCATCCTGGCTCCCTATACCGGCGTCGGCGGTTCCGCCGGGGGCGTGATGTTCTCGCCCGACAAGCAGCAGCGGCTGTTGTACGTCTCCGATCTGACGAACAATCACGTCTGGTTCCTGAACCGCGAGGACGGCAGGGTCATCGGCCAGATGGGCAGCATGGGCGAGAACGGAGGCCAGTTTTTCGGGCTGCACATGATCGCAGTGGATTCCAAGGGAGTCCTCTACACAGGCGAGGTGTTCCAAGGCGAGCGCGTGCAACGATTCCTGCCGGTGAGGTAAAACATACGGTATGAGCAAGGCACTGTTGGTCGCCGCGCTGCCGGTCCCAACTCGACGTCCTTCCGGTCTCCGGAGGACTGCCCATCATTGTCGACGGCCAGATGATCGGTGCGATCGGCGTGGGCGGCGGAACCCGAAATGAAGAGTGTGCTCACCAGGCGCTTGCCGGCGTGGTGGAGCCGCAGCCGCCGCTGGCTCCGGATCCGCCCAAACCCGCATCGGCGAAATAGAAATTAGGAGGACCACTTTATGCGAATACTCTTGGCGCTTCTCCTGACAAGCGGCGTGACCGCGCTGGCGCAAGCGGCCTGCGACCGCGCCTGCCTGAAGGCGACGCTCGATCAATACCTGAACGCCGTGATCAAGCATGACCCTGCCGCAGCCCCGCTGATGGTGGGTTTTCGGCAGACCGATAACGCCGTCGCGATCCGCCTGGGCACAGGCGTCTGGCAGTCGGTGACGGCGCTGGGCAAAGTGCAACGGCGTTACTATGACCCGGTCAGCGGGCAGGCCGCCTACTTTGGAACCGTGATGGAGGGGGCTAAACCCGCCATCGCCACGGTTCGTGTGAAAGTGGAAGACCGCAAGATCAGCGAAGCCGAATGGTACCTCGCGCGGGAAGGGGACCCGGGCATGAACGGGCCCGCAGCGCCGGGCCAGCCTGCGGGGAATTTCTTCGATCCCGAGAATCTGGCCATGAATCCGCCGCCAGACCGCGTCGTGCCCCGCGCCGAGCGGGCTTCTCGAGCCTCGCTGATCGCCATCACGAACAGTTATTTCGATGGCATCACCGCGCACGATGGCACGGTGATCCAGGCGCACCCCGGCTGCGTGCGGCTGGAAAACGGCTTCACGGTCACGGGCCGCCCGGCCGCGGGCAAAGGCAAGGACAAAGGCGGCGCGACCACGGACTGCACCTCGAACCTGGCCACCATCAACATCTCCCTGGTGGCGGCGCGGCGCTATCCGGTGGTCGATGAGGAGGCGCAGGTGGTTCTGGCGCTGGCCGTGTTTTTGCGCAAGCCCGGAACGCCGCAGCGGCGCAACGTCTTCAGCGAGTGGTTCGCCATCGACGGCAACCGCATCCGCAGCATTTGGGCGGCGATGTTCTATCCGCCCGATGATGTTCCCGTGCCCAACTGGCCGCCCTACGACGGCAACTGGCCGCCGCCCGCGCATCTGGCAGCGCCACCGCCGGGCCGGTAAACTCGAAAAGCGTCTTCGATTGACACCCCGCAGGGGCCGGAGTAACTTGAGGAGTGTGGTGAAGTCCGCGATCTCACTCCTGTTGATGATGCCCGCGCTGTTTGCCCAGTGGCCGGATTACAAGGGAGCAAAAGTTCCCCGCACTGCGGACGGCAAGGCCAACCTGGCCGCACCCGCGCCGCGCACCGCCGACGGCCATCCCGATCTTTCCGGCGTCTGGGAATACACGCGCCCGCCGGGTCCGCCGGTTCCTGAATCGCGCGCCACGCCGGTAGGGCCTTCGAATCTTCCCGCCGCCGTACGGACCAGCCAGTTTTGGAACCTTGGCGCGAGCTTCGAAGGTGGTTTGCCGTTCCAGCCCTGGGCCGATGCCCTGCACAAGGAACGCGTCCGGCAGAACAGCAAGGACAATCCCGATGCGCACTGCCTGCCGCTCGGCGTGATGCAGTTGCACACCCACAGCCAGCCGCGCAAGATGATCCAGACGAGAGACGTGATCGTGATTCTGTACGAGGCCAATGGAGGCATCCGGCAGATCTTCACCGACGGGCGGCCTCTGCCCAAGGATCCTCTCCCGTGGTGGTTTGGCTACTCGACTGGAACGTGGCAGGGAGACACGCTGGTGGTCGAATCGGCCAGCTTCCGCGACATGGGATGGCTGGACGTCGAAGGCAGCGTTCTCACGGAGACCGGCAAGATCATCGAACGCTACCGCCGCCCCGACTACGGACACCTGGAAATCGAAGTCACGATTGACGATCCGAAAGCATACACCAAGCCGTGGACCGTGACCGTGTACCAGCGAATCATGCCGGATACCGAGTTGATCGAGTTCGTGTGCAATGAAAACGAGAAGTCCGTGGTGCACCTGGTGGGGAACTGATCCACCAGTTCTAGTTTCCGATCTTCAACAACCGTGCGGCGTTTTCGCCGAGGATGGCGCGCTTGTCGGCGTCGCTGAGTCCGGGCGTCGTCAGCACGTGATCTACGGCGGTGGTGCTCCAGGGGAACGGATAATCCGTGCCGATCACGATCTGGCTTGCGCCGCATTCCGCCACCAGAT